>DATEIR010000090.1:0-2368 GCA_035278885.1 Gemmatimonadales bacterium
GCGAGACCACCTGGATGCCCAGCAGCGAGTGGCCGCCGAGATCGAAGAAGTCGTCGTGGATTCCGACCCGGTCGAGTTGCAACACCTCGGCGAAGATCCCGGAGACGATCTCCTCGACCGGAGTTCGGGGCTGGGCCTCGGAAGAGGCCGCGGCGTCCTGGGCCGTCCCGTCGCGCTCCGGCCTCCACTCTTCCAGCGCCTTGCGGTCCACCTTGCCGCTGGGGCTCAGCGGCAGGTGGTCCAGGAAGACGAAATGGCTCGGGATCATGGGCTCGGGCAGGGTCTCTGCCAGAGACTCCCGGAGCTCTTCGGCGAGCCCCGCCGAATGCCCCCGCGGGATCACGAACGCGACCAGGCGCTTGTCGCCCGTGGCTTCGGTCTGGACCACGGCCACGGCGGCGGCGATCTGCGCCTGGGAGGCGAGGGCGGCCTCGATCTCGCCGAGCTCGATCCGGAAGCCCCGGACCTTGACCTGGTGGTCGCTACGGCCCAGGAACTCAAGGCTGCCGTCGCCCGACAGACGCACCCGGTCTCCGGTGCGGTACAGGCGCTCGCCCGGAGCGCCGAACGGATCCGGGACGAACCGCTCCGCGGTCTGCTCCGGCCGGTGGAGGTAACCGCGCGCGATCCCCGCGCCACCGAGAAGCAGCTCGCCCTCCACGCCGGGCGGCGACAGAATCCCCTCCGCGTTCACCACGTAGCTGCGCGCGTTGCCGATCGGCCGGCCGATCGGCGGCCGTCCCGCTCCTTCGACCCGGTGCGCGGTCGCCCACACCGTGGCCTCGGTCGGGCCGTAGTTGTTCAGCAGGCGGCGGCCGGCGGCCCAGCGCCCGGCGAGATCCTCGCCGAACGCCTCCCCCGCCACGATCAGGCACGACAGCGCCGGCAGGGCCGACGCCGGCACCGACGACAGCGCCGACGGGGTGACTGTGCAGTGGCTGACCTCCTCCCGCGCCAGCAGCTCCGCGAGCTCTCCACCCACTGCCGGCCTCTCCCCGCCGAGCACCAGCGTGCCGCCCGTGCCGAGGGCCATGGTCAGGTCCGCCAGCGCCGCGTCGAAGCTCCACGCGGCCCACTGCAGGACCCGCGAGCCTGGGCCCACCCCCAGCAGCGCCTCCTGGTTTTCCACCAGGTCGCGCAGGCCCGCGTGCGGCACCAGCACCCCCTTGGGCCGGCCCGTCGAGCCCGAGGTGTAGATCGCGTAGGCCGCCGACTCCGGCAGACGGGTCCCGTTCCACCCCGGACCCGGATCCGCCGGCAGCGCCACCTCCTCCACTGCGAAGGCCGGGCAGGTCCACGCCTCCCAGCTCGCCTCTTCGCTCAGCATCAGCTCGACGCCGGCATCCTCCACCATCCGGCGCCGGCGCTCGAGCGGCAGGGCGGGATCGAGCACCACGAACAGCCCCTCTGCCTGCCAGACGCCCAGAAGCGTCTCGATCAGGACCGGGGACCGTCCCAGAGACAGCCCCACCACGGTCTCGCGCCCGATGCCGAGACCCCGCAGCCAAGCGCCCCAGCGGCGCGCCCGCGACGCCAGCTCGCCGTAGCTCAACCGGGACGATCCGCTCACCACCGCGATGGCGCCGGGCCGCTCCTCGCCCCAGATCTCGATCCGCTCCGGCAGGCAGGCTTCCCGTCCCAGCGGCCGGGCCGTGTCGTTCCACTCGATCAGCAGCTGGTGCCGCTCCGCCGGGGTGAGCAGCGGCAGGGCTTCGAGCGGCCGCTCACCATGGACGCTCATCCCCTCCAGAAGGCTTTCGAGGTGGCCGAGCAGCCGCTGCATCGTCACCGCGGAGAAGCGGCGCGGGTCGCACTTCAGCGTCAGGGTGAGGCGCGGGCCCGGGGTGACCGTGAGACCCAGCGGATAGACCGTCTGGTCGAAAGCGCTCAGCTCCGCGATCCCCAGCGCTTCCCCCGTCTCTTTCTGCACTGACGGATCGACCGGGAAGTTCTCGAAGGCGACGAGGCTCTCGAAGAGCGGGAGGCCCGCCGCCACCTCGCTCCAGGACTGCACCTCCACCAGCGAGCTGTGCTCGTACTGGCGCAGCTCCGCCTGGCTCTCCTGGATCTGCCGCAACCAGTCCGCGAGCCGTGCGTCCCCGCGCAGCCGCACCCGCGCGGGCAGGGTGTTGATGAACAGACCCACCATCTCCTCGATGCCGCGCACCGGCGCGGAGCGGCCCGAGCTGACCGCGCCGAACACCACGTCCAGGCGCCCGCTCAGGTGCCACAGCAGCAGCGCCCACGCCCCCTGCACCACGGTGTTCAACGTCACCTGGTGCTCGCGCGCAAAGGCGCCGAGAGCGCTGGTCAGGCCCGCCGCGAGCGCGGTCCACGAGACCCGGTGGAGCGGTGCGTCCGACCCGGC
>DATEIR010000091.1:0-44108 GCA_035278885.1 Gemmatimonadales bacterium
GGCGGCGGCCGCGGCTCCCGGCCGCCGCCGTCAGCGCTAAGATTCCCCATGCCCCACATCAAGGATCGTGCGGCCCTGAACGGGGTCGTCGGGTTGGCGCTCGCCACTTTGGCTGCCCTGGCCTGCGGCTCGCCGCCACCCCCACCGGCGCCCCCGCCGCCCGCGCCGACCTACACCATCCGCTCGGAGTGCCTCGTCACCAGCGAGACGGCGCGCGACTCGGGGGACATCGCCCTGGCGGCGAAGACCGCCGGCGATTCCACGATGGTCCGGCAGCAATGGGAGCTGCCGCCCGTGCGGCTGGACTGCACTGGAACGCCGGCTCCCGGGTCGGCCAGGAGCTGGAGCGCCGGCCCCTCGGGACGGAGCTGGACGCTCGTCCTCGCCGAATCCGCGCCCGATGCGGCTGAGGTGGCGGCGCTGTGGCGCGACTCCGCTGCCGCCGCGACTCTCCAGACGGCCGGCGTGCGCTGGGTCATCCCCCTGGATCTGCGGCGGCTCGTCGTCGAGCTGGAGCAGCCCTCGGACACGGTGCCGCCGGTACTGTCCGATCCTTCGCTCGCGGTGCCGGCCGATTCCGGCGGGCCCCGGCTGACGCTCGCAGCCGCCGCGGGCGATCCGCGCGACGCGCTCGAGCGGGGCGCCGCCGTGGTGCGGACCTCGGACCCCGATCTGCTGGCCTACGCGCGCCGCAAGTCCGACCTCCGAGTGGTGCCGCTCCCATGGTCGGGCACCTACGCGCTGGTCCTGCCTCCCGGCGCCACCCTGTCCTTGAGCGCGGCATCCGACTCGGCCGCGCTCAGGGCGGGCCTGGCCAAGGACGTGGTTCCCGGAGAGTCGCGCCCGGCCGAGGCTCCATTCTGGTGGCAGGGGGCGACGTCGTGTGCGCCGAGGGCTGCCGCCGCGCCGCCGCCGCAACGGACTGGTCCCCTGCTCTACCCGGACGGGGATCCGGTCGCCGCGGCCATCGCCGCGCGCCTGGTGGCCCTCTCCGACGAGTCCGGCCTGACGACGCGCAAGGTGCCGCGCCGCGCGCTCGATTCCCTGCTGACCCGGGAGGGCCGTGCGGCGGTGGTGGCCCTGCCGAAGCGCGCGCTGGTGCCGTGCCGCGAGCTGGCTCGCTGGCCGACCGGGAGCACCATCGTGCCGCTGGTCGAGACCCGGGAAAGCGCGGTGGTCCGCCGCGACGTGCCGGTCCTTGCCATCGAGTACGACGGCACGCTGCGTCCCGCACAGGTCAAATGAGGTTTCGCAGCCGGCTGTTCCTCGCGCTCGCGCTCGCGGGCGTGATTCCGCTGGTCTTTCTCGCGCTCGGCGTTCGACGGGAAGTGGACCGGCGCCTGACGGCGGAGTATCGCGCCCGGGTGGACGGCGCGGTCCGGAGCATCCGGGCCGACCTCACCCGCGAGAGCACCGCGATTCAGGGGCGGCTCGGCGCCTTCGCCGCCCAGCTCGCCGCCGACGACCGCTTTCGCCAGGCCGTGGTGGAGGACGACCCGGCCGCTCGGCGGTGGGTGCTCGACTGGGGCCGCTCTGCTATCCGGCAGGCCGGCCTCGCGGTGCTCCAGCTCCAGGACAGCAGCGGCCGGATCCTGAGCTCGGGCCAGTTCCGCCAGGAGTACGATCGGGTTCGCCCGGAGCTGCCGGCGTTCCTCGCCCGCTCGGGCGGCTGGCCGGCGCTGGCCGAGGCGCGGACGCCGGAGGGGGCGGTACTGGCCCTGGTCCGGAGTGATTCGTTCACCGTCGCGGGCCGGCGGTTCACCCTGGTCGGCGGCGTCGCGGCGGAGGGACGCTTTCTTGGGCCACTGCCGGGCGACTCCGGGTTCGCCGTCCGGCTGGTGCGGGGCGACTCGAGCCACGGCGCGCCGGCCGCGGCCGTCGCCGCCGATCTTCCGATTCCGCTGCTGCCGCTTCCTCCCGCCGCGCCGGTGTCCGCCCGCCTGGTGGTGACCCAGCCGTCGGCCACCTTGACCGACCTTCGGCGCGGCGTGGACCGCTGGTTCGTCGCGGTCCTGCTCGCGACCGCGCTCGCGGTCGTGGCTGGGGCCGCCTGGCTCTCCGCCCGCATCAGCCGACCGCTCACCGGTCTCGCCGAGCAGACCGCGGCGATCGACCTCGACCGACTGGACCACGAGTTCGCGACCGACCGCACGGACGAGATCGGCGCCCTGTCCCGTCTCCTGGGGGCGATGGTGATGCGGCTGCGCACGGGGGCCGTCCGGCTGCGGGAAGCCGAGCGGCGGGTGGCGATGGGCGACCTCGCCCGGCAGGTGAACCACGACATCAAGAACGGCCTGGTGCCCATCCGCAACGTGCTCCGCCACTTCGACGAGGTCGCCCGGAATCAGCCGGCGTCCCTGGCGGAGCTGTATCGCGAGCGGCGGGGGACGCTCGAATCCAGCGTGGCCTACCTCGAGACACTGGCCCGGAATTACGCCCGGATCACGCCGGCACCCTCGCGCGAGCCGTGCGACGTGAACAGCCTGGTGGAGCAGCTGGTGCGGGGCAACGATCCCGACGGCCGGGTCACCGCGGCGCTCGGCGAGGGACTCGCCGCGGTGACGGCGGACCGGCTGATGCTCCGCCGGGTGCTGGAGAACCTGATCGGCAATGCGATGGAGAGCCTCGATGGCAGAGGCGGCACGGTGACGGTGAGCACCGAAGCCGGGTCCGAGGGCGGCGTGCGCATCACCGTGGCCGACACGGGTCGCGGCATGTCACGTGAGGAGCTCGAGCACGCGTTCGACGACTTCTTCACCACCAAGGCGGGTGGCACGGGCCTGGGCCTCTCCATTGCGCGCCGTCTCGTGCTCGACCTGGGCGGAACCCTGCGGATCCAGACCGAGCCGGGGACCGGCACCCGAGCGGTGGTCGAGCTGCCGCGATGACGCTGGTGCTCGTGGTGGACGATGCGGCGCCGCTGGCCGAGCAGTACGCCTATGACCTCCGGCGCATGGGCGGCTACGAGGTGCTCACCGCCCCGGACGGGGCCAGGGCGCTGGAGCTGATCGCGGGGGCGCGGGTCGACTGCGTGATCCTCGACCTCGAGATGCCGGGAATGGACGGCTTCGAGGTGCTCCGGATCCTGGAGCGGAAGGGCATCCCCGTGCCGGTCATCGTCTACACCGGCACCGGAAACTACGAGCGCTGCGTGCAGGCGGTGCGCCTCGGCGCCTACGGATTCGTGGACAAGGCCGAGCCGGTTGCCCGGGTGGTGCAGGAGATCGAGTCCGCGCTCGAGCGCCGCCGGCTCCGCGGGGAGCTTCTGTCGCTCCGGCGTCAGCTCGGACGGGAGACTTCCCTGGTGGGCAGCAGCGCGGCCATGACCGCGCTGCGGGAGACCCTCGCCCGGGTGGCGCCGATCCCCAGTCCGGTGCTGATCATCGGGGAAAGCGGGACCGGCAAGGAGCTGGTCGCCCGCGACCTGCACCGCCTTGGCCCCAACCCGTCCGGCCCTTTCGTGCCGCTCAACAGCGCCGCCCTCCCCGAGAGCCTGGTGGAGAGCGAGCTCTTCGGCCATGAGCGGGGTGCCTTCACCGGCGCCGTCAGTACCCGGAAGGGCGCCTTCGAGTCGGCCGAGCGAGGCACGCTGTTCCTCGACGAGATCGGGGAGCTGCCCCTGGCCGCCCAAGCCAAGCTCCTCCGCGTGCTGGAGGAACGGCAGCTCACCCGCCTCGGCGGTGCCCGACCGGTGAAAGTCGAGGCACGGATCGTGGCGGCGACCAACCGGGAGCTGGACGCGGAGGTCGGGGCCGGACGCTTCCGGGAAGACCTGTTCTATCGGCTCAACGTGCACCTGATCCGGGTCCCCCCGCTTCGCGACCGGCTTTCTGACATTCCGGCCTTGGTAGACCAGTTCCTGACCGGCATCTGTGGCCGGTTCGGAGTTCGGAAGAAGCGCATCTCGGCAGAAGCCCTCGATCTGCTCATGGCCTACCAATGGCGCCGGAACAACGTCCGGGAGCTGCGGAACATCGTCGAGCGGATGGTGATCGCTACCGACGAGGAGCTGGTCGGGCCGGGGGTGGTGCCGCGGGAGGTCACAGAAGAGGGCGAGCCGCCGGCTCCGGAAGCAGGCCGGAACTTCCAGGAGCTCAAGGCGGAGGCCGAGCGGCGGATCCTGGTTTCGGCTCTGGAGCGGAACGGTTGGCAGATCGGCCGAACGGCCAAGGAGCTGGGTCTGGCCGATCATGCGAGTCTGCTCAAGATCATGCGACGGCATGACCTCCGTCGGCCAGAGGACGGTGTGTCCAGTTAGACACTAATCCTGCGTTCCATTTGTGTCCTGAGGGACACATTGCGCGACCTGTCGTCCACGCCTGCTTCGCCAACCCCTTTATCTGCAACTATATCGCCGCTGATCCAAGGTGAGTGTCCCGCTGGCCACCACCTTGCCCTTCTGAGTAGCTGTCCATCTCCCGGCGCCTCGGCGCCCACACTCAGGAGGGTCCATGTCGATCCATCGCACCCAGGCAACCGCCGCCGCCATCCTTCTCATTCCTATCGCCCTCGCCTGCCGGGACCGCGCTGGTTCCGTCGACGTCGCCACGCCCGCCGGGGCCGTGGTGTCGGCCTCGGTGCCAGCGACGTCGACCGATTCCGCGGTTGGCTCCCACGCCAGCGATGCCCCGGTCTCCTACGCCGACGCCGAGCAGGCCTTCCAGCGCCGCAGCTATGGGGAAGCCTCGCAGCTCTTCGACAGCTATCGCCGGCAACACGCGGACAATCCGTGGGGCCACTACATGTACGGCCTCTCGGCCTGGAGGGCGGGAAGCCCCCAGGATGCCATGACCGGGTTCGACGAGGCGCTCCGCCTCGACCCCGATCACCGCAAGAGCCTCTTCAACTCCGCCCGGGTCCTGCTGGAGACGGGCCAGCCAGGCCAGGCGCTCGAGCGGATCGAGCGGGCCCTGAGCCTGGAGCCCTTGTCGGCCGAAGGTCACCGTCTGCTCGGCAGGGCACGTGTGGAGCTGGGGCAGTTCGACGAAGCGATCGACGCGTACCAGCGGGCCATCACCATCGACGACCGCGACGTCTGGTCCATGAACAACCTGGGGCTGCTCTACATCCAGCAGGGCCAGAGCGAGGACGCGCTCCTGCCGCTCGCCCGCGCGGTCGAGCTGCGCAGCGACTCACCGGTGTTCCAGAACAATCTGGGAACGGCGCTGGAGCGGACGGGCCACGTGCTGGAGGCCAAACAGGCGTACGAGGCGGCGGTGACGGCCGACAGCGGATATACCAAGGCGGTCTCCAGCCTTGCCCGGATCACCCCCCTCGTGCAGCCGGGTGACACGAGCACCATCGACCTGGCCGAGGCCTCTCGTGAGTTCCAGGCCGAGGTGAGCCGGCTTCGGGACACGGCCGTGGGGCAGGATTCCGTGACGGTGCAGGCCAGCGCGGGCGAGACACCGCCCGACAGCAGCGCGCGGTAGTTCGGGAGTGCGGCAGCAGGAGGCCTCGGCGCACGCCGGGGCCTCGTCGCGTCAGCCGTCGATCCGCTCGGGAAGCGGATGCATCGTGACCACCGCGCGCCAGACCTGGCCGATCCGGACCTCGACCCTGCGCCGGACCGCCTGAAAGCCGAAGCACCGCACGCCCAGCTCGTAGCGTCCCGGCAGCAGCTGCGGAAAGCGAAACATGTTCTGCAGACGCGCCGCGGCGATGGAGCGGACGTCGCGCACCGGCGCGCCTTCGGGCTGAAGCCATACCTCGCCGTTACAGCCGCGGCTCCCGTCTTCAGTCAGCACCGAGCCGAGGACCACGCCGTAGCGGTATCGGTCGGAGACCGGAAGGGCCACCGCATCGGGACCGTCGAGGGCGAGAGGTCGCGGCCGACGCTCCAGCGTCATGCTCGACCGGGTGGAGGGGCCGCAGCTGAGGACGCCGAGCGCGCAAAGAAAGGCGGTGAACCCGGGGTGGATCAGAGAACCCCCGACGTCGGCTGCAGGTCGCCTTCTGCGAAGCGGCCGTACCGGAGCGGGGTCGCATCCATGCTGCTCGCCTTGGCGTCGGAGATGATCTCGGCAAGCAGCTGCCCCAAGGCCGGGGCGTGCATCACGCCGTGCCCCGAGGACCCGTTGGCAAAGAACAGGTTGGGGCATTCCGGCGGCGGGCCCAGGATCGCGTGCTTGTCGGGCGACATCTCGTAGAGACCCGCCCAGCACTCGGCCCGGTCGATCGTGGCCCGGCGGAGGACCGGTACCCGGGCGTGGGCGGCGCGCTCGACCATGTCCACCCACTCCGGATCCACGCGCGCATCGAAGGGCGCATCCGGAACGCCGGGGGTGGGCTGCAGGATCAGCACCCGCCCGTCGCGGACCCGCAGGTGAAAGCCGTCGCCCGCCCAGATGGTCATCGGCATGGTGCCGGGGAGCAGATCGCACGGGGTGGTGGTGGCGGCCTGGCGACGCAGTGGCTCGACCGGCAGCACCACACCGGCCCAGGCAGCTACCGCGGCCGCCCATGCTCCCGCCGCATCGACCACGGCGTCGACTTCGAGCGGACCCTGGCCGGTCTCCACCGCCGAGACCCGGCCATCCGGCCGGCGACGAAGGCCGGCGACCTCGACGCCCCAGCGGAACTCTACCCCCAGCCGACGCGCGGCCCGCACGTAGCCCTCGAGGATCGAGAGCGGACGGATGAAGCCGTCGGTCGGACAGTAGGCGGCTCCAACCACGCCCGATGTAGAGACGGCGGGGTTCACCGCCGCTACGTCGGAGGGGCCGAGCATGACGGCCTCGGTCAATCCTTCGTCATGCTGGGTGCGCTGCGCCCGCTCGAGCTCGGCCAGCTCGTCGGCCGACCCCGCGAGCCAGAGATAGCCGCACGCGACATAGCCCGGGTCCATGCCGGTTTCCGCCTCGAAGCGGCGCAGCTTCTCCCGCGCGAGGAGCGAGAGGCGCACGTTGACCGCGCTGGCGTACTGGGCGCGGAAGCCTCCGGTCGCGCGGCCGGTGCTCCCCGTTCCGGGCGCCGGCCCGCGGTCCAGCACGACCACATCGCGCCACCCCCGCTGAGCGAGGTGGTACGCGACGCTCGCGCCGATCACGCCGCCCCCGATGACCGCGACGGACGCTCCGCTCATGCGGTGAGGACGTGCTCCGGATGCCGGAAGCTCTTGGATTCGAGTGCGTCCATGGATCCTCGGGCGGGCGCGGACGGTGCTGGATCGTTCGAAGCGGGTCGAGTCTAACTGTTATATTGTCCACCGTATGCCCCGCCAGTCCCCCCGCACGTTTTCGCCGCGCCCGTGAGCCGAGAGACGGCCGGGCCCGCTGCTCCCCCGATGCTCAAGCACTGGCGGGACATGAAGGCGCAGCACCCCCACTCGATTCTCTTTTACCGCGTCGGCGATTTCTACGAGATGTTCCACGAGGACGCGACCCTCGCGGCGCGGATCCTCGACATCACCCTGACCTCCCGCGGCGACGGGGTGCCGCTGGCGGGGGTGCCGGTCAAGGCCGCCGCCGACTACCTGCGCCAGCTCGTCGCGGCGGGGCATCGCGTCGCCATCTGTGAGCAGGTGGAGGACCCCAGGCTTGCCAAGGGGCTGGTGCGGCGTGAGGTCGTCGAGACGCTCACGCCGGGCGCCCTCCTGGCGGAGGGATGGATCCCCGGCGCCCGGAACAACTGGCTGGCCGCGCTGGCGCGCCCCCAGCGGAATGGGCTCGGGATCGCCGCGGTGGACCTGAGCACGGGCGAGTTTCTCCTCGAGTCCGTGCCTGCGGACGGCCTGGAGGAGGCGCTCACGCGCCTCAATCCGGCCGAGGTCGTCGTAGCCGAGGACGACGGCGCGCCGCTCCCCGCTGGCCCGGTCTCGCCGCTCCTCACCCGGCGCGGCGCCTGGGAGTTCGACCCGGACCTCGCGCGCGACGATCTCACCCGGCGCTTCGCCCTCGCCTCGCTCGACGGCCTCGGGATCGGGTCCGACGATACGGCGGCGGTGGCGGCCGCGGGCGCCTTGCTCCGCTACGTGGGCGAGCTCCAGCCCGGGGGACTGCCGCACCTGGCCCGGCCCACGGTGCGCCGGAGCGGCCGGCACCTGTGGCTCGACGACATGACGCGCCGGAACCTCGAGCTGGTCGAGCCGCTCCGCGCCGGCGCCCGGGGTGCGACCCTGCTCGAGGTGCTCGACTGCACGCTCACCCCCATGGGCGGCCGCCTCCTCCGCGGCTGGCTCCTCTCGCCGCTCCAGGATGCGGACGAGATCGATCGCCGGCTCGACGCGGTGGAGACCGCGGTGCGCGACGCGCGCGGCCGTGCCCGCCTCAGGGAAGCGCTCGACGGCGTGCGGGACCTGGAGCGCCTGGCGAGCCGGGCCGCCGCCGGCCGCGCCACCCCTCGGGAGCTCGGCGCCTTGCGCGACTCGTTTCGTCGCCTGCCCGATGTGGCGGAGGCGCTCGCGGCTCTGGCCGGCTCGTCGCTGGCCGACGGCCGACGCGCCGCGGCGTTGGGCGAAGCCGTGGAGGAGCTCGACCTTCTCGCCGATCTGGCCTCGGACCTCGGCGCCGGGCTGGAGGATCGCCCGCCCCCGACGCTGGCGGAAGGCGGAGTCATTCGCCGGGGATACGACGCGGAGCTGGACGAGCTCCGCTCCCTTCGCGACGGAGGTCGGCAGTACATCGCGTCGCTGCAGCAGCGCGAGCGCGAGCGCACCGGCATCGGCTCGCTCAAGGTCGGCTTCAACAAGGTCTTCGGCTACTACCTCGAGATCACCAACGCGCACGCGGCGCGGGTTCCGCCCGACTACGAGCGCCGGCAGACCCTGGCCTCGGCGGAGCGGTACGTGACCCCCGAGCTCAAGGAGTACGAGGCCAAGGTCCTCGGGGCCGAGGAGCGGATGGCCGCGCGCGAGGCCGAGCTCTTCGGGGCGCTTCGCGGCGCGGTCGCAGCCGCGATCGAGCGGATCCAGCGAACCTCGCGGGTGCTGGCCCGGCTCGACGTGTGGGCCGCGCTGGCCGAAGGGGCCGTCGCGGCGCGGTACGTCCGCCCCAAGGTGCACCAGGGGTTCGACCTGCTGCTCAAGGGCAGCCGGCATCCGGTCATCGAGCGGATGATGGCCCGCGAGTCCTTCATCCCCAACGACGTCCGCTTCACCGAGGCCGAGCGGGTGCTGCTGGTAACCGGGCCCAACATGGCCGGAAAGTCCACCATCCTCCGCCAGATCGGCCTCTGCGTGGTGCTGGCCCAGATCGGCGCCTTCGTCCCCGCCGAAGCCGCCTCGATCGGCGTGGTGGACCGGCTCTTCACCCGGGTGGGCGCGAGCGACAATCTGGCGCGCGGCCAGTCCACCTTCATGGTGGAGATGAGCGAGACCAGCGCGATCCTGCACAACGCGGGCGGCCGCAGCCTGGTTCTGCTCGACGAGATCGGCCGCGGCACCTCGACCTACGACGGCGTGGCGATCGCCTGGGCGGTCACCGAGCACCTCCACGACCAGGTGGGCTGCAAAACCATGTTCGCCACCCACTACCACGAGCTGATGCAGCTCCCCGAGCGGCTTCAGCACGCCCGCAACTACAACGTGGCCGTCCGGGAGACCGGTGAGACGGTCGTGTTCCTGCACCGGCTGGAGCCGGGCGGCACCGACCGGTCCTACGGCATCCATGTCGCCCAGCTCGCCGGCCTCCCAGCCGAGGTGGTACGCCGCGCGCGGGCGGTGCTGGGCACGCTCGAAGGCGAGCACCGGATGGTGCCCGGGCCGCCGCCGCCGCTCGAGCCGGCGGCCGGACAGCTCGGGCTCTTCGCCGACGCATCCGCCCCGGATCCGGTAGTGGAAGACCTGCGGGCGCTCGATCTCGACACCCTCACGCCGCTTCAGGCCCTCAACCGCCTGGCCGAGCTCAAGCGCCGGGCGTCGGGAGGATCGTCGGCGTGAGCTGGTGGCTCGCCGGGGGCGTGGTGGGCTCCGCGGCCGTCGCCCTGGCGCTGGCCGCTTGCACCAGCCACGACGACGGCACCGTGGCGCTGGGAAACGACCCGCCCGCCGCGGCGGACGAGCCGGTGGACCTCCCTCCAGTCGCCACCAACCCGGTGTCGCCGATGGTCTACCCGTCGGCATTGCTGGAGCAGGGAATCGAAGGCCGGGTGCTCCTCCGTTTGTACGTGGACGCCCAGGGCAAGCTGGTGGCTGATTCGACCCGGATCGCCGAATCGAGTGGTTACCCCGCGCTGGACTCCGCGGCGGTGCAGGGGGCGGCGTCGCTGCGGTTCTCGCCCGCGCTGCGCCGGGGTCGTCCGGTTTCCGCGCCCTTCCTGCAGCCGGTTCACTTCCGCAACCCGCGGAGTCGGAGCGCCCCATGACCGACGCGCGCCTCAAGGTGTTCGACTCGGTGCTCGAGACGATCGGGTGGACCCCGCTGATCCGGTTGAGCCGGATCGGGGCGGGCGTCCGGACCCCGATCTACGGCAAGGCCGAGTACGCCAACCCCGGCGCATCGGTCAAGGATCGCATCGGGCTCGCCATCATCGAGGACGCGGAGCGCAAGGGAGAGCTCAAGCCGGGCGGGACGATCGTGGAGGGAACCAGCGGCAATACCGGCGTGGGGCTCGCCATCGCCGCGAGCCTCAAGGGCTACCGCTGCATCTTCACGATGCCGGACAAGATGTCGCAGGAAAAGGTCCGGCTGCTCAAGGCGTACGGGGCGGAGGTGGTGATCACGCCGACGGCGGTGCCGCCGGACCACCCCGACAACTACGTCATGAAGGCCAAGCAGATCGTGAAAGAAACGCCCGGGGCGGTCCTGGCCAACCAGTTCTACAACCCGATCAACCCCGAGGCCCATTACGCCACGACGGGACCGGAGATCTGGGAGCAGACCGAGGGCAAGGTGACCCACCTGGTGGCCGGCGCCGGTACCGGCGGGACGATCAGCGGCGCGGGCAAGTACCTGAAGGAAAAGAATCCCAAGGTCCGGGTGATCGCCGCCGATCCGATCGGGTCGCTGTACAGCCACTATCATCGGAGTCGGACGATGGGCGAGGGCCACCCCTACAAGGTCGAGGGGATCGGCGGCGACAAGATCCCGAGCACGCTCTGGTTCGACTATGTCGACGAGTTCCGGCAGGTCCCGGACCGCACCTCGTTCAGCCTGGCGCGGCGGCTGGCGCGGGAAGAGGGGATCCTCGCCGGCGGATCGACCGGCACCAACCTCTACATCGCGCTCGAGGTGGCCCGCGAGGTGGACGACCCGGCCGCGCTGGTGGTGACCATCCTCTGCGACACCGGCGAGCGGTACCTGTCCAAGGTCTTCAACGACGAGTGGATGCAGGAGAACCAGATGCTGGAGGCGCCGCGGATGACGGTCGAACAGCTGCTCGAGCGGCGTTCGCCCAGCGCACCGCCGCTGGTGAGCGTGGCTCCCGCGGCCGCCGTGCGGCAGGCGCTCAACCTGATGAGCACCTGGGGCGTGAGCCAGATCCCGGTGATCGAAAACGGAGAATCGCTGGGGGGCCTGATCGAGGGGACGCTGATGACCCGGGCGCTGGCCCAGCCATCGCTGCTCGACCGGCCGGTCCGCGAGGTCATGGAGTCGCCCTTCCCCGAAGTGGACGCTTCCTCACCGACCGATCGGGTCGGCGCCATGCTGACCCGGGAGAGCCCGGCGGCGCTGGTCCGGAAAGAGGGGAAGGTGATCGGGATCGTGAGTCGGTATGATGTGCTGCAGCAGTTGATCGGAACCCGTTGATGTCGGGGAAAGGTGAAAGGGGAAGGGGGAAGGCTGTTCCTCCGAACTCCGGTGAGCGCCTGCTCCGCCTTCCCCGTTCCCCTTTCCCCTTTCCCCTCGGCCCATGCGCATCACCGTCCTGACCGGTGGCACCTCCTCCGAGCGCGACGTCGCTCTGGCCTCCGCGGTGCAGGTCATCGCTGCCCTCCGCAGCCGGGGCCACGAGGTCGCCGTGGTGGACACCGCCCGCGGGTTCATTCCCCCGGCCGACGAGCCACGGCTCCTGTCCGGGAGCGTCGGGACCACCCCGCCCTCGATTGATGCACTTCGAGACCTGGAGCGCGGGCTCCTGCTGTCCGGGTTGGGCAATCTCGCGGTCGTCCGCCATGCGGACGTGCTGTTTCTTGCATTGCACGGGGGCCGGGGAGAGGATGGGACCCTCCAGACACTCTTGGAGGTCGTCGGCGTCCCCTATACGGGGAGCGGGCGGCTCGGGAGCGCCATGGCGATGGACAAGGATGTGTCGAAACGCCTGTTCCGGATGGCCGGAGTTCCAACCCCGGACTGGGTGATGGCGCCCGCAGCCGCCAGTCGGGTGGAGCGGCAGCTTGGGTGGCCGGCCGTGGTCAAGCCATCCAAGCAGGGCTCGACCGTAGGCCTGACGGTGGTCAAGGAGCCCTCGGCTTACCCTCAGGCCCTGGAGCTGGCCGCCCGGTACGACGACGAGGTCATGATTGAGGCATTCGTGTCCGGCAGGGAACTCACCGTGGGGGTCCTGGAGGGACAGCCCCTGGCCGTGGGTGAGATCATCCCCCGGCACGAGATTTTCGACTACGAATGCAAGTACACTCCAGGAATGTCGGAGGAGATCTTCCCGGCCGACCTCCCCCGGGAGATCGCCCGGGAGTGCCAGCGGCTGGCGGTGCTGGCCCATGAGGCCCTGAAGCTCGGCGGCTATTCCCGGGTAGATTTTCGCTTGACACCGGAGGGTCAAGCCTTCTGTTTAGAAGTGAATACGTTGCCCGGCATGACGGCCACCAGCCTCCTGCCCCAATCCGCCCGAGCGGTAGGTATCGACTTCCCCGACCTCTGCGAACGGATTTGTCGAACCGCCCGGCCGGGCCGGCTGCGGGAAGCTCCGTCGGCGTAAGCGAAGTATCAGGATCTCGAGGCGTAGTTCGATGAATCTGGCCCCTTCCAACCGCATTACCCCCTGGGTCCTCCGGCTCATCATCGCGAACGCGGTGGTGCTGCTGCTCATGCGCACGGTGCTCACCTCTCCGGACCTGGCGGCGGCGCTCGCCTTCAGTCCGGCGAATGCACTGCGCCACTGGTGGACCTTCGTCAGCTACATGTTCGTCCACGCCGGGCTTCTCCACCTGCTCGGCAACATGCTGATGCTGTTCGTGTTCGGCACGGCGGTCGAGGCCCGCATGGGAAGCCGTGCGTTCCTGCTGTACTACCTGTTCTGCGGGACAGGGGCGGCGATCTTCGCCCTGGGGCTCTCGAGCTTCATGGCGGTGAGCCCCTTCATCGGGGCTTCCGGCGCCGTCCTCGGCGTCGCCCTGGCCTTCGCCATGTATTGGCCCGACGCCGAGCTCGTGGTGTTCCCCATTCCCGTGCTCATCCGGGCCCGCACCCTGGTGACGATCCTCATCGGGATCGACGTCTTCTTCTCCTTCCTCATGCCCTCCGACGGCATCGCCCACCTGGCGCACGTCGGCGGCGCGGGGTTCGGCTATCTGTTCTTCCGTCTGCAGGGAATCTCTCGGCGGAGCCCCCATCCCCCGCCGCGCGCGGTGGAGCGGGTGGTGATGGTCCAGTCGGGGCCGGCCGAGCCGGAGCGCCGCACTCCGGTGACGCCGGTGCGGCAGCGCCGCCGGGCCGACGCCGATCCCGTGGCCGCCGAAGTCGATCGGGTGCTGGACAAGATCTCCGAAAAGGGGATCGGCAGCCTGACGCCGGCCGAGCGGCGCTTCCTCGACGAGGTGTCGAAGCAGAAGAAGCAGGAGAATTAGCGGAGGGGCGGAGGGGCGGACGGACGACGCGCTTTGAGCACAACAGCAGTTGAGCAGAATAGATGACCCTCCGAGGTGTACACTCGGAGGGTTTTTGTGTCCCGGCGTTCGTGCGCTCTCACCATCCCCCGTCCGACTGTCCGACCCTCCGCCCGTCCGGCCCTCCGCCCCTCCGCCCACCTTGCGTCGCTCTCTCATCCTTCCTATCCTGTCCCGTGCTCATCAATCTCCTGCCGGATTTTCTCGCAGTGCTCGATGCGGCCGACCGGGCCGCGGCCTACCAACGCTATCGCGACAATCATCGACCGATCCTCGACGCCTATTGGCGCAACTACGTGCTCGACCCCGACAGTCCCCACGCCGACCAGATCGTCTCCTCCGCCCTCCACGCCGACCGCAGTGACCTTCTCGACGCCGCCGCGTCGGTGGACTTCGAGCGGCTGGCCGACGAGGCGATCGCGCGGGCGGACTCCCTCATGCAGATCGACCGCCCCACGGACGTCTACCTCATGGTCGGCCTGGGCGGCGCCAACGCGGGCGAGCTGGTCGTGGGCGGGCGCGGTGTGGCCTTCGTCTGCCTGGAGCACTTCACCGGGCGGGTCAATCCGGAGACCTACGGCATGGGGCTCGCACCGGACCTGATTCCGGTGTGGATCGCGCACGAGCTGGCGCACACGGTGCGCTATACCTCGCCGCGGAGCGTCAGCGACATGCGGCGGCTGGTGATCGATCACGGCGGCTACTACGACTACTGGGCCACCGGGAGCCGGGCGACTCTGCGCGAGCTGCTGGTCAACGAGGGGCTGGCCGTCCACACCGCTCAGGCAGTCGCCCCGGGCTTCGATGCGGCCGACTACTTCGGCTATCCCCGCCGGCAGTACCACCGGCTGCGGGAAATGGAGGCCTTCCTCCGCCGGGTCATCGAGCCCGACCTGGAGCAGAGCGGTTTGGGGCTGCGGCTGCGCTATCTGTCCGGCGGGATGAGTCCTTCGGCCCGGTTGGTGGGCGGACGCGTGCTCCCCGAGCGGGCGGGCTACTACCTGGGCTATCGCATGACCGAAGCGCTGGTCGCCCAGCGCGGCCTGGCCGAGGCGCTGAGGGCGTCCGCCGCCGACTTTCAGGCTGCGGAGGACCAGGCCCGCGGGATCCAGAGCGCCTGACTACTTTCCCACGCAGAAGCCGGCGAACACCTTTCCCAGCACTTCCTCGATATCCACGGTGCCCACCAGCTCGTCCAGAGCCAAGGTAGCCTCACGCACATGGTGCGATGCGAGCACCGCGTCGCCCGCCGGACCGAGCTGACTCAGGCTCTCCGCCAGCGCTTCCTGCGCGCGATGCAGCGCGACCCGGTGGCGCTCCCGGGTGAGGGTCGGCTCGAGGTCGCCGAGCGCGATCCGGTCGCCGAACACCCGCTCCGCCGCCGCGCGGCGCAGCTCACCCAGTCCTCGACCGGTCACCGCGGAAACGGTGAGGGTGCCGTCCGCCGCGGCGGTGTCCGGGTGGAGATCGCCCTTGGTCCGGACCAGCAGCGTCGGCCGCTGAGCGACGATGGCCTCCTCGTCCGCTCCGAGCACCCGTCCCGCCTCCGCGCACAGCACGACCAGATCGGCCGCGGCCAGATAGCGTCGAGTCACCTCGACGCCGAGCCGGTCCACCCGCTCGCTCGGCTCCCAGAGCCCGGCGGTGTCGGCGAGGCGGACGGGCCAGCCGAGAAAGTCGGTGACCGCTTCGATGGTGTCACGCGTGGTGCCGGGGACCTCGGTCACCAGCGCCCGCTCGACGCCGAGCAGCGCGTTGAGCAGCGACGATTTGCCGGCGTTCGGCCGGCCCGCGAGCACCAGGAGCGCGCCCTGCCGCATCCGGTCGGTGGACGGTGCGGTCGCGAGCAGGAGCCGGATCCGCTCCCGCACCGATTCGAGCTCGGCGGCGATCCGCGCCGGCGGCACGGGGCCGTCGTCCTCGCCGGGGAAGTCGATCTCGTAGCTCAGCAGTGCCTGCACCACGACCAGCGCGTCTCTGAGGTCCGCGAGCCGGCGGCTCAGCCCGCCTTCGAGCTGCCGCAGGGCGGCCCTGGCCTGCGCCGGCGCCGTGGCGTCGATCAGGTCGCCCACCGCCTCGGCCTGGACCAGGTCGAGCTTGCCGTTGAGGACGGCGCGTCGGGTGAACTCGCCGGGTGACGCCGGACGGGCGCCGGCGGCGTGCAAGGCGGAGAGAAGGCGGGCCGGTGCGAGCTGGCCGCCGTGGCAGGAGAGCTCGACCATGTCCTCTCCGGTGTAGCTCGCCGGAGCCGGGAACACGGTGTACAGCCCCCGGTCGATGGGCTCGCCTTCCGGCCCGATGAAGGCGGCGAGGGTGGCGTGCCGGGGACGATCCTCGCGAAAGCCGCGCACCACCCGGCCCGCGACGGCAAAGGCGCCGGTGCCGCTCAGCCGCACCAGCGCCAGAGCCGCACGCCCGGGGGGCGTCGCCAGGGCCGCAATGGGATCGGAGAGCAACTACCCCCGCTTGCGGCGCCCTCCGGCCGCCTGATCGGGCGGCCGGGCGGTCTTCACGTCGACGATCACCCGGGCGGTCCGCCGCTGCCGCTCGCGGGCGAGCATCCATTGCTGCGGAATGCTCGCCATGTTGCTGACGGTGTAATACAGGTTGAGCCCGGAGGGGAAGAAGAGGAACATGCCGGTCATCATCACCGGCATGAAGTACAGCATCGTCTTCATCTGCGGGTTGGGCTCCATGCCGACCTGACCGACCTTGGTCAGCACGAACATCGAGATCCCCATGAGGAGCGGGATGACGTAGAGTGGATCGGGACGGCTCAGGTCGGGGATCCAGAGGAAGGAGGTCCCCCGAAGCTCGATCGCGTTCTGGAACACGAAGTAGAGCGCGAACAGGATGGGCATGGGAAGCAGCATGGGCCAGCAGCCGCCCAGCGGATTCACCCCGTGCTCCTTGTACAGCTTGAACATCTCCTGCTGCATCCGCTGCGGGTCTTCCTTGTGCCGCTCCTGGATGTCCTTCATGAGCGGCTGCACTTCCTGCATCTTCATGTTGGCCCGCATCGCCTTCTGATTGAGCGGCCAGAGCAGCACCCGCACCAGCAGTCCGAAGACGATGAGCACCACGCCGTAGCTCAGCAGCAGGTGCTCGTGCATCCAGACCAGCAGCCAGCGGACCGGCACGGCGAACAGCCGGATCAGCGTGCGCAGGCCGGGGTACCCGTAGGGATTCACGTCATCGAAGCTGTGGCCCTGTCGCGCCAGCCGGTCGTACTGCAACGGCCCGGCGTAGACCGTGTAGCGGAATTCCCCGCTGGGCGAGACCGGAAAGCTGACCCGAATCCGCGCCGCGGTGGGCTTCTTGCCCGCGGGATCGGGCAGCGCCGTCGCGGTGGCCCCGCTGATGGCGCCGGCGGTATCGGCCGCGAGCAGACCGGTCACGAAGTACTTGGACTTGAGCGCCGCCCACTGGAACGGTCCGCTCAGCGTCGCCGGCTCGGCGGGCTCCAGCTTGGCCAGGTCGTTCCGGTCCACGTCCCCGCCCCGGGTGACCAGGGCGAGATCGCGATGGTTCTCCTCGATGTTGGCCTCGGTATTGGCCAGCGTCGGCCCCAGCCCGACCAGGAGCTGTCCGCCGTTGGGGCCGACGCCGCTCAGCCGACCCGCGACGTCCACGTGATAGTCGTCGGGGTAGAACGTGTAGGTCAGCTCTACGCCGACGCTTCCGCGCGAGGCGGAGAGGCGGAGCGGCGTCGGACTCGACACGGCGAGTCGCGGGGCCGACGCGGTGAAGCGGACCCGATCGAACGAGACGGTGTCGTGCCCCGCCACGAAGGTGAGTCCCAGGAGATCGCTGCCCGGCGGGAGGATCTGCGCTTTCCGGCCCTTCTCCTCCGGTGCCATCGAGGCGTAGCGCTGCATCTCCGCGGAGACCAGCCGGGCGCCCAGGGTGGAAACGCCGTAGCTGTAGAGCGGAGAGGTGACGGCGATCGTGTCTTCAGCGGCGGTCGACGCCGGCGCGGCCGGCGCCGCCGGACCCACCGCACTCGGGCCGGCCGCCGCGGCGACACTGTCTCCAGCGGCGGACTGCGGCCTCGCGGGAGCGGCGGTATCCCCGCGGTGCGCGCTGTCGACCCGGGCGGTGGGCGAGGCGCTCGCCTTACCGGGGGGAGGACGTTTGATGAGCAGCGCGGGCGCGATGGCGATCACCATCATCAGGAGAATCGCCCAGACGGTACGACGGTCCATGCTCTCAGGTCACGGGTTCAGGGGACGGGATCGTAGCCGCCCGGATGGAACGGATGGCAGCGGGCCAGCCGGCGCGCCGCCAGCCAGCCCCCCTTGAGCGCGCCGTGCCGGGTGACCGCTTCCAGGGCGTATTGCGAGCACGAGGGATGAAATCGGCAGCTGGGCGGCAGCAGCGGAGAGAGGACGATCTGGTAGCCGCGGATCAGCCCGGCGAGCAGACGGCGCGGTACGGCGCGAAGGGACGGCACGGCTCACCCGGCCCCCAGCGCCAGCCGCCGCCACTCGAGCAGCTGCCCGTGGAGCTGAGAAAATGGCGCCCCGTACGCTTCCCGGCGTGCCCGGATGACCAGGTCGAACGCCGGTTGATGGGGCTGGATGTCCCGCCGCCAGATTTCCTTGAGGCGGCGCCGCAAACGATTGCGGGCCACCGCGGAGGACTGGAACTTGGGAACGATCAGTCCCATCCGCGGATGGCCCACCAGGTTGTCGGTCCAGATCATGTCGAGGTGCTCGAGGCGGCGACGCCGGCCCGTGGTCAGGCAGCGGCGGATGTCGGACGCGCGCGCGAGCCGATGGGCTCGCGGCAGGCGCGCCGTGGCCGTCAGGAGCCTCCGTGCTTCGAGGGCAGCGAAACGGTGAGCCGCTTCCGGCCCTTCTTGCGCCGACGCGAGAGCACCGCGCGGCCCCAGCGCGTCGCCATGCGGGCGCGGAACCCATGCGTGTTGATGCGGCGCTTGTTGCGAGGCCGATACGACGGCTTCATCGGAAACCCCTCCAAAGTGAGCCGCGGAAGCTAGTTAGAAAATGGGGGGAAAGCAAGACGGGGCGCAGGGGCGCAGGGGCGCAGGGGCGCAGGGGCGCAGGGGCGCAGGGGCGCAGGGGCGCAGGGGCGCAGGGGCGCAGGGGGCTAACTACTGTCCTATCGAAGTCGCAAGTGGGCTCGTCGACAGACGCGCATGCCGCTGTCATCTCGTGCACAATTCTCTCCATGCGCGCGAGTAGTTCTGCGCCCCTGCGACCTCGCGCCCCTGCGCCCTCGACGCCTCATTGACTTTTCCACACCCGTTCCGTAACATCTCTCGCCCTTGAAAAATCTCCCACCGCTTGTCGAGTCTCGATGCAGCTGTCTGCGAAAGACGCATGGAAGCGAATCCTCGATGAGGCGCATCGCGAACTTCCCGATCACACGATCCGGACCTGGCTCGAGCCCACCGAGGCCATCGCGCTCGATGAAGGCAGGCTGATCGTCGGCGCGCCTGACCAGTTTGCGGTGGAATGGAACGAGACCAAGCATGCGGCGCTGCTCTCCAAGCTCGCCGAGCCGGTCGTCGGCCAACCCACCTCGATCGTTTTTCGGGTTCACGAAGATCGGCAGAAGCGTCCCCAGATGGACTTCTTCGTCGCCCCGCCGGCCGCACAGGCTGCCGCGCGGACCGACGGTGACGCGCCGGGCCGCACGGCCGTGAACCCGAGCAGTCAGCCGCTCAACGAGCGCTACACCTTCGACACCTTCGTCATCGGCAAGTCCAACGAGCTCGCCGCGGCGGCCGGGCACGCCTCCGCCGAATCGCCCGGCAAGACCTACAACCCGCTCTTCATCTACGGGGCCACCGGCCTGGGCAAGACCCACCTGATGCAGGCCATTGCCCACGGCGTGGTCCAGCGCCAGCCCGAGACCCGGATCCTCTACGTCGGCGCCGAGCAGTTCATCAACGAGGTCATCGAAAGCATCCACAGCCGGACCATGCCGGAATTCCGCCGGCGCTACCGGACCGACGTGGACCTCTTCCTGGTGGACGACGTCCACTTCCTGGAAGGGAAGGAGATGACCCAGGAAGAGTTCTTCCACACGTTCAATGCCCTCTACGAGGGCAACAAGCAGATCGTCCTCACCTCCGATCGCCCACCCAAAGAAATCCCGGGCCTCGAGGCCAGGCTGGTGAGCCGGTTCGAGTGGGGCATGGTGGCCGACATCGGCCAGCCCGACCTGGAGCACCGGATCGCCATCCTCCGGAAGAAGCAGGAGCAGGACCATCTGGAGATGACGATCCCGGACGACGTGCTCCGGTTCATCGCCGAGCATGTGCGGTCCAACGTGCGGGAGCTCGAGGGGTGCATCATCAAGCTCCTGCTCTACGCCTCGCTCAAGCACAAAGAGGTCTCGATCGAGCTCGCCCGCGAGGCGCTGTCCGACCGGATCCGTCCGGGTGAGGATTCGCAGACACCGGCCCGGGCGCGGCCCTCGATCAACAAGGTGCAGGAGGTGGTGGCGCGTCGCTGGGGTGTGACGCCGGAGGGGCTCCGCAGCAAGGCGCGGATCAAGACCCTCACCGTGCCGCGCCAGATCGCGATGTATCTCGCCCGCGAGCTGCTGGAGATGCAGCTGGTCGAGATCGGCCAGGCCTTCGGAGGCCGCGATCACTCGACCGTGATCCACAGCGTGGACAAAGTGAGCCGGCAGATGTCGCGCGATCGCACCTTCCGCGAGCGGGTCGAGCACGCTCGGCAGGAGTTGTCCGCAGAATAATCCCCGCGCGCGTGGACGCGGTGTGGGTGATCTGGAACGCCGTGCGGAAATCGGGTTGCCGTCCCCGCGCCCCACAGGATGTCGACACGGTCACGATCGGGTAACACGCGATGCGGCACGAGGGTTACGGGCTCGACCCACATTTCCAGAGCCTCTACTACTGCTGCTAGTTCTTATATACGGGTAGAGTAGTAATTGATTTAGCCTCATTCGAGGAGCGGCATGAAGCTCACCATCACGCGAGAGCAACTCCAGGAAGGGCTCGTCGCCGTCGCGGCCAGTGTCCCGGCCAAGACCACCCTTCCGATTCTCTCCAACATCCTGCTCGAGGCGACCAAGGACGGAATCCGCCTCTCGGGCACCGACCTCGACATCGCGGTGAGCACCACGGTGGCGGCATCGGTGGATCAGGAGGGAGCGATCACCCTGCCGGCCCGCAAGCTGGTGGAGATCGTACGCGAGCTGCCCAGTGCCGCCATCCGCCTCACTGCTTCCGGTGAGCAGCGGGTCACCATCGAATGCGGGCGCTCCAAGTTCCGCCTTCTGGGCCTGCCCCGGGAAGAGTTTCCCGCCTTCCCCGGCGTCAAGTTCGAAGGCGGCTGGCGGGCACCGGCCAAGGACCTGCAGAAGCTCATCGCGCACGTGGCCTTCGCGGCCAGCACCGAGGAGAGCCGGCCCATCCTCAACGGCGTGCTCTGGGAGCTTCGGCCCGAGCGGATGCGCATGGTGGCCACCAACGGGCACCGCCTCGCGCGGATGGACGTACCCACGCCGGCATCCGGCGCCGGGGCCCAGGCGGACCTCATCGTCCCGCCCAAGGCTCTGGAGCAGATCCGCCGGCTCTTCGCCACCGAGGACGACGTCGAGATCGCCCGGAGCGAGAACCACCTGGGCTTCCGCTCCTCCTCGACCCAGGTCTTCACCCGACTGATCGAGGGGCCGTATCCCAATTACGAGCAGGTGATTCCGCGAGAGAACGACAAGGCGGCTACCGCCGACAAGGCGGCCTTCGCCGCGGCACTCCGCCGGATGAGCATCGTGGCCAGCGACCAGACCCACCGGATCCGCATGGCCTTCGCCAATGGCTCCTGCAAGCTGTCGGTGCAGACGCCCGACCTGGGCGAGGCGCAGGAAGAGATCACGGTGAGCTACGAGGGCGACCCGCTGGAGATCGGCTTCAACGCCGCGTACCTGCTGGAGATCCTCAAGTACATCCCGACCGACGAGGTCCGGCTGACCTTCAAGGCGCCCGAGCGGGCGGCCACCTGCGAGCCGGTTGGGTGGGACGACCCCGCCAGCTACCTGGCGCTGGTCATGCCCCTCAGACTGGTGGACTGACCCGATCCCATGGCAGACTCCGCCGGCTCCCCTGGGGCCGGCGGAATCGTTTCTACCGGCGCCCGAAGCGAGTCCAACAGCGAATCCACGCCCGGCGTCCACTGAATCGTATCCCCAGGCTGGGGTGGGACGTCCTCTTCCTGCGGCACCTCGATCCGCTCCCCGTGCAGGCGCCGCAGGATGATCTCCTGGCGCCGGCGCATCCGGACCGGCCTGTACCCGGGATTGGAAAGCCGGGGAAAGGGGAGCGTCGCCGCCAGCGCCGCGGCCTGGGTCTCGCTCAGGCGGCCGGCTGCCCGCCGGTAGTAGCGACGGCTGGCCGCCTCGGCCCCCCAGATGCCCTGCCCCAGCTCCGCCACGTTGAGATACAGCTCCAGAATCCGATCCTTCGACAGCGCCCGCTCCAGGCGGTAGGCGGTCACCGCTTCCTTGAGCTTGCGGAACGGACTCCGGGACGGCGACAGATACAGATTCTTGGCCAGCTGCTGGGTGATCGTGCTCGCGCCCCGGAGGGCATCACGCCGCTGCCATACCCGGCTCAGCGCCCGGCCGAGCTCCGCACGATCGGGTCCCGAGCTCCAGGCGAAGGCGTTGCGGCGGTAGCCGACGGCCCGGCGGACCTCGAACCAGTCGATGCCGCTATGCTGGCGGAAGCGCGCGTCCTCGGCCGTGAGCACGGCCGCGACCAGCGGCGGAGCCATCGAATCGAGTGGAACGGGCCGGTAGCGAACCGGCCCGCCGGCGGTCGCCATGAAGGCGGTCTCGGCGGGCCAGTGGGAGCGGTACCAGAGCGGTGGCGGCCAGACCGCGAGCAGCCACGCGGCGAACAGCGCGGGCAGCGCGAGGGCCAGGCCCAACGCCGCCGGCCACCAACGCCCGCGCTTAGCGGCCGGCCGGCGCGGCAGGCGAGATGGCGTAGCGGCTCGCCCGGGTGACCGGGACGGTCTGGCCCAGAGCGGGCACCGAGATCGTCATCTCGCCGCTGTCGGTCCCCTGCGCCGACACCAGCGCGCCGTCGAGGCCGAGATGGTGAACCTCCTTCACGGTGCCGGTGGCGGTCATCTGCAGCTCCTGGTCGGCCTGCACCCGCGTCCCGGAGCGGGAGTACGTGCCCGAGCTCTCCAGGCCGATCGCCTTCTGCTGCTTGGGGCCCTGCTCCTGCGTGTTCGTGGCCTTGTAGGTGATGATCGAGGTCTCCGTCACCGGGAACGCATCCGCCACCACCTTGCGCTGGGTGGTGTCGGTCCACTCCATCCCCTCGCGGACGCCGCCGGGCGGGAGCGCGGGGAAGAGCAGCGAAATCCGGCTCCCGATCTCGTCGCTCAGCGTACTGCTTCGGTTGGCCGTGAGGGCGGAGAGCTGGCCGCTGGGGCTCAGCGTACCGGTCCAAACCGTCCCCTTGGCGGCCGCTACCGAATCCGGCGGCACCGGCTGCCCGCTCTCGACCGCCTCGAGGGAGTCGAGCGCCACCGACACGTTGTATCCGGTCTGGGCGGCGCCTTCGGCCAGGGTGACACGGAGGAAGGCCACCCGGTCCTTCACCTGCTGCTGCACCGCCCCGCCTTCGTACTGCAGGTTGAGACTGTCGTGGTGCTCCAGGCGATAGCGCGCATCGCGCACCGGTTTGTAGGTGACGGCCGGACCGTGGCCTCCGGCCGGCGGCGCCGGTGCGTTGCCGTTCTGGCTGGGGGCTGGCTTCGGCGTGGGCGTACCCGGCGCGGCGGTTCCCGCCGAGGACGAGCACCCCTGGATCGAAACGAGCAGCAGAGCGCCGGCGATCAGCGCGGAATGGCGGGGGAACGACACGATCATGGCAGGATGGCGACCTTCGTCGATTGCGTGATGGTGATGGGGACGGGCTGGGGCGAGAACTGGCCGCTGAGCTGGAGCGCCGAGGTGATCTCCCACTCTCCGCCGAGATAGCGGCCATCGGAGCTGACCAGGTAGCTGCCCGAGCCTTTCCCGGTGCCGCTGATCTTGGCCGGGCCCTGCGGCGTAGGCTGGCTGCCGCTCACCTCCGAGGCGTGGGTCGTGGCGATGCGCACGGCCTTGCGCGCGCCCTGGGTTTCGTTGCCCGTGGCCCGGTACGTGACGATCCGGCGGATCGTCACGGTATCGGCGCCTTCGCCGGTCGACGCCACCGCGGTGTCCGCCCAGCTCTCCCCCACCTTGAAGCCGGCCCTGATCCAGGGCAGAAAGTCACTGAGCAGCCCCTGCACCTGTGCCGCCGCGGGGTTCCCGGCCGCCACCAGCTTGGCGGGGCGGCCGCTGCGGTCGAGATAGCTCCGGAACTCGCCCCCCCGAGCGCTGTCCATCACCGAGGTGGGAATCGGCGCCGCGCTGTCGCCGCGCATCGAGTCGAGCACGACGCGAACCGACTTTCCACCCGCGCTGTCGGTCAGGCGCACGGTTATGAAGCTGGTGGTCGTGAAGTGGATCACCTGCCTGCCCGCGCCGGCGCCGCTGGCGTCGATCTCCTGATTCAGCGTCTGGTCGATCCGGTACCGCGCGGTCAGCGGGGGGAGATGTCCGGCCTTCCCAGGCCCCCCGATCAGGGGAGCGGCGGCGAGGGCGAGCAGGATGGTGACGGACGCGGTGGACGACATCGGGGCCTCGGTGTGGGTCCGGGCTGGAAGGTAACCGGCCGTCCGGCTTCCGGCACACCATGAAACGCGGCGGCCCCCTGGAGCGATCCAGGGGGCCGGAGCCGGTCGAGCCGTAAGCCGAGTTCTGTTTCCCGGGGTGAGCCGGGAGATGGTCATCTGTCTGGGATGGCCGTCGCCGGCCACCTCGAGCAGCCTACCCGCGGCTGGCCCCTTGCCCTTGCGAGCTCGGGATCGGTGTGGGCGCACCTCGCCGCTTATTTGGCCTTGCTCCGACTGGGGGTTGCCGTGCCGTCGCTGTTGCCAGCGCCGCGGTGGGCTCTTACCCCACCGTTTCACCCTTACCTCGCGGTTGCCCGTGAGGCGGTCTGTTCTCTGTTGCCCTGTCCGTCGCCTTGCGGCGCCCAGGTGTTACCTGGCAGTCTGCCCGGTGGAGCTCGGACTTTCCTCGAGCCTGCCTCACGGCCGGCCCGCGACCATCGCACTCGACCAGCGGGAGCAATCTAACCCATTGTCGGCGAACGGTCTACTTACCCCTCGCCCAGCCGCGCCAGCCCTCGCTGGGCCTGCACGATGAACGGCTGCAGCGTGGCATCGGCCGTCCTCCACTGCGCCAGCGCCTCCCGGTACTCCTGCCGCGCCTCCGCCCGGCGGCCCAGCTGCTCGTAGGCGGCGCCTCGCAGCAGGCGCACCCGCCCCAGCATTCCCCAGCGTGAGTCGAATCCGCCGGTGTAGAGCGTCGCGGGCTGGAAATCCTGCAGCATCCGGAGCGTGGTCTGGTAGTCGCCCAGGAGGTAGTACGCCTGGGCGGCCAACGGCCGGGCATAGGCAGGTACCGACCACTTCATCATTCCGTGGCTCGCCGTGTCCGGCTCGGCCAGCGCCTTGCGGGCAGCCACCGAATCCCCCCGGCTCAGCGCCAGCAGGGCCCGCACCTCGCGCGAGAGAGGATCGCCCGACATCGTTCGATACTCGACCAGCGCGCTCGTGTCGCCGGCCAGCCCGGTGAAGAGCCCGATCGCGGCGGAGGCGCCGCTGTGGGCCAGGTGCTTGCGCTTGTCCGGGGTCGCCATCCGCCCCGCCTCGGCCGCGCTCTGCCAGACCTGGCGCAGCGACGCCGCCGGTGCACCGATCGCGGAGTAGAGGTCGCCCAGCATTACCCGGCGCCACGACTCGTCCATCGGCTCGTTGGGCTCCCCGGCCGCGTGCTGCACCACCTCGCGGCGCACCTGCTCGGCGAAGTCGAGCGCCTCAGCGGCGCTGGTGAGGTCGCCCTGGTAGGCGAAGACGTTCGCCGCCGCCGCGATGTCCCCGACCACGGTCGGCGTGCCCTGATACGGCCGGAAGTCCTGGGCGGCCACCGTGTCGAGCGCGGAGCGGAGCTGCTGGGCCGCCTGGTCCACCTGCCCCGCGGCAAAGCGGATGCGCGCTTCCACGAACGGCTGCTCCGGATGCCGCGGCGTCGTCTGCCCGAAGCGATCGACTTCGGCCATCGCCGCGTCGTACTTCCCCGAGGCGACGTACGCATTCACCATCGCCCCGTGTGCCCGGAGCGTCGTGGGCTGGGCCGACACCCAGCTCCTGGCACTCGCCAGCGCCTCGGCCCGCGCCCGACGCACCGCCAGCTGCACGGTCGAGCTGTCCAGCAGCGGCGTTCCGTCGCGTCGGTAGGCGAGGGCGAAGGAGTCCGGGGTGATGAGCGCATAGAGCGGACGGCTGCCGGCCGCGCCGCTCAACATGGTCTGGACGTGGTCGTAGGCCAGGGCGTAGTCCGGGTCCAGCTGGAGCGTGCGATCGAACGCCCGGATCGCCTCGGTGAACTGCGGCCCCAGGTCCGCGTTGGTGGTGTCGTGGAACCAGGCCTCGCCCAGGCCGTACCAGGCATCGGCGTCGCGCGCGTCGTGCGATAGCAGCTGCTGGTAGAGCGCCCGGGCCTCGGCATACTCCCCGGAGAGGAACGAGCGGTAGGCGTTGATCACCGTGCGGTCGTGGATCGGCAGGTTGCCGGAGAAGGCGGTCGCCCGGACGATGGCGCGGGTGGCGATCGAATCCTCGGTGCCGGTGAGCCAGCCCCGGGTGAGCGCCAGCTTGTAGTACGCCAGGCCGAAGGTGGTATCGATCGTGAGCGCGCGCTGCAGATCGCGCTCCGCCCCCGCCAGATCCCAGCGGTTGAGCTGCTCGATGCCGGTGAGGTAGGCGCGGTATGCCTCCAGCGAGGCCGTCGTGGAGCGGGCCACGCCGACCGTCAGCTCGCCCGGCGCGCCGGAGAGATCCAGCAGCTCGGTGGCGAGGCGGTCGAAGAGCGGCCGGACGTCGTCGCCCGTGCGATCGTCCACCCGCGCCACGCTCACCCGATTGCCGGTGCCGACATCGTACACCCGGGCCACCAGGTGGAGGGAGTCGCCGGCCCGCTCGTAGTCGCCCAGGACCACGGTCCAGACCCCGGCCTCACGGGCCAGGCGGCGGGCCATGTCGAGGCCGATCTCGTCGCCGGCGGCGAGCTTGTGCCGCGCGAGCAGGTCGTGCAGCCGCTCGTGGTCCACCACCGACAGGTCGTTCCACTGCGACAGGTTGAGCCCCAGCATGCTCACGCTGCCGTCGCGCAGCCAGTCGGTCGACGGGTCGCCCCGCAGGTTGTCGAACGGGAGCACCAGGATCGAGTGCCGGGGATTCACGCCCATCGGCGGGCCGTCGCTGCGGCGGGCCAGCCCGACGCCCCCGGCCACCAGCGCCACGCCCGCGGCCAGCGCGGCGGCGGCCAGGATCCGGCGCCTACCCTTGGGCGGCGGCAGAACGCGCTCGCCGGACAATGCCTGGCGAACCTCCTCGCCGCTCTGCCAGCGCTCCGCGGGGTGTTTCTCCAGGGACTTCATGATCGCCGCGGCCAGCGGACGCGGGCACGCGGGACACGCCCGGTCGATCGGCGCCGGCCGCTCGGCGATGTGCTTGGAGACCACCACGCGGTTGGGTCCCTGGAACGGCGGATGCCCGGCCAGCATCTCGTACCCGACGACACCCAGAGCGTAGAGATCGCTCCGGCGATCCACCTCTTCACCGGCCGCCTGCTCCGGGCTCATGTACGCCGGCGTGCCGACGGCGACACCCTGCCCGGTGCTGACACTGCCCTCGGCCACCATGGCCCGGGCGATGCCGAAGTCCGCCAGGAGCGCCCGCCCGGTGTGGCGATCGAGCAGGACGTTCTCCGGCTTGACGTCCCGGTGCACCACCCCCGCGCGCCCGGCCGCATCCAGCGCGGCCGCGACGTCATCCAGGATGCGCCCGACCTCCGCCGGATCGAGCCGGCCTTCCCGGACCAGCCGCTGGCGGAGGCTCTCGCCTTCGACTTCGTCCATGACGTAGTAGAGGAGGCCGTCGGCGGTGCCGGCGGTGTGAACCGCGACGATGTTCGGGTGGCGGAGCCGGGCGATGGTGCGGGCCTCGGCCAGGAAACGGCGGACGATCGACTGGTGGGCGGCCAGCTCGGGGTGGACCACCTTGATGGCCACCCGGCGGTCCAGCGTGGTGTCGGTCGCGAGGAAGACGACCCCCATTCCGCCCCGGCCGAGCTCGCGCTCCAGCCGGTACTGCGGCTCCAGCGCACCCTGGAGCGAGGCGAACGGATCGAGGGTCGGCTGGCTCATGAGGACCGGTCCGGGGGATCGGACGGAAATATACCGACCTGCGTTTGGATGCGCGTCCGCCGCGAATGGTTGCGTCCGGCGGTCTTGGAGCCTGTTGCGGGTTGAACCAGAATTGACGTCCCACGGGCATTCTCTTGCACCATCAGCCGGAGGATGCTCGTGTCCGCCATCGCCGACCTGCCCTCGACCACCGTCGCCGCCGTCCTGCTGCCCGGGGAGCGCCCCCGGGTGGATGCCGCCGGAAACGGCTGCTTCGCCGTGGTGCACCGGGACTCGGTGCCCGATGCGGTGCGCACGGTGCGCGAGCGCGCGGTGGACGCCGTGCTGGTCTCGGTACACCGGTGCCCGCCCGAGCAGGTGGAGGCGGTGAGCCACCTGGTGCGGGAGTTTCCCGGCATCCCCACCGTCGCCCTGGTGTCGCAGCACGATCCGGGCGCCACCGAGATGCTGCTGCGGCTCGGCGCCTCGGGTGTCCGGCAGGTGGTGGATGTCACCTCTCCCGCCGGGTGGAATCGGTTGCGGCTGGTGGTCGGGCAGCCCGCCACCCGCGCGGTGGCGCGGATCCAGGCCCCGATCCTGACCGCCCTCGGCGACGCCCCGCCGGACGCGCGCCTCTTCCTCGAAGCGTTGATCCGCCTCGCGCCCGAGACTTCCACCGTCACCGCGCTGGCGGAGCGCCTCTTCGTGCGGCCGAGCACGCTGATGTCGCGCTTCGCGAGGGCGGGCCTTCCGTCGCCGAAGAACTACCTGGCGGCGGTGCGGCTGCTCCACGCGGCGTACCTCTTCCAGGCCGCCGGCCTGTCGGTCGCGGACGTGGCCTACCGGCTGGAGTACTCCTCACCCCAGAGCTTCGGCCGGCATCTCCGGGCCATGCTCGGCATCACCGCGGTGGAGTTCCGCCGCCGGTTCCCCTTCGCGCTGGCGCAGCAGCGCTTCGTGGAGCTGATGATCGAGCCTTACCGGGAGATCTGGCGAACCTTCCACCCGGTCGCGGTCGGCCGCGCGCCGGCGGTCACTTGAGGCGGTGGTACTTGCGGAGAATCGTCTTCAGGCGGTCGTGCGGCAGCGCGGGTACCACCAGGCCGTCGGCGCCGCGCATCGTCCGGGCGGCGAGCATCGCGTTGATGATCGCCTCCTCGGTCGCCTGCACCGTGGCCTCGTTGAGCGCGTCGGTCTCCTCGTCGGGCACCATCTTCACCGGGAGGGCGCCGTCCGGACCGGGCGGCGGGTCGGTGTCCTGGGTGGAAAAGGCGATCATCAGATCGCCTGACCCCGGTCCCGCGATGCCGCCCATCCGGCCGATGCCGAGCGCCGCACGGCGTGCCAGCCGGCGGAGCTGGTGCGGCAGCAGCGGCGCGTCGGTGCCCACCACCACGATGATCGACCCCTGATCGCCGGTTCGGCCGGCCGGCCCCGTGGGACAGCGCCGCGCCGCCCGGGCGGAGTCGAGATCGGCGCCCTCGTAGCAGGGCTGGAGGTCGCTGATCTCCTGACCCACCGGCGCGCCCGCGATGCGCAGCAGCCGCCGCTCGCCGAAGTTGCACTGCACCAGCACGCCCACCGTGTACCCGCCTCGCTTGGCGCCGAGCCTCCGGCTGGCCGTGCCGATGCCCCCCTTGAAGCCGAGGCAGATCATCCCGGTCCCGCCGCCGACGTTCCCCTCGGGCACGGGGCCCGGCGCCGCCGCCTCGAGCGCGTCGAACACGTGCTGTTTGGTCACGTGGAACCCGTAGATGTCGCTCAGCTCGCCGTCCCAGGTCTCCGCGACCACCGGAAGGCAGCAGTTGAACGCATCGTCCACGATTCGAGGTCGTCCCCACTCGATCACCGCGTCGCGCACCGTGCCCACGCTGTTGGTGTTGGTGATCAGAATGGGGTACAGCAGGAGAGCGTAGTCGTCGATCCAGGCGGTGCCGGTCATCTCGCCGTTGCCGTTGAGATTGAACCAGCCGGCGAACACCGGCGCCATGTTCCGGCGGCCGCGGGGGAACACGGCGGTGACGCCCGTGCGCACCGGTCCGCTGCCCACCTTGAGCGCGCCTTCCCCACGGATGATGGTGGTGTGCCCCACTTCGACCCCGGCCACGTCGGTGATCGCGTCCAGGGGGCCCGGGGTTCCGTCCAGTGCGATGCCGATGTCCCGGGCTCGCTCGGGGCGCTGCTGCGCCGCCATGGCGCCGGCCCACAGCAGCAGCAGTGCGGCCAGGAGGATTCTCATCGGGAGCGGAAGATGAAGTACACCGCGCCCAGCAGGCAGGCGGCGGCCCAGAGATAGTCGAGCTTGAGCGGCTCGCGCATGTAGAGCGCGGCGAAGGGAACGAAGACCGAGAGGGTGATGACCTCCTGCAGGATCTTGAGCTGGCCGAGCGACAGCGCCGTGTATCCGATCCGGTTGGCCGGCACCTGCAGCAGGTACTCGAACAGCGCGATGCCCCAGCTCACCAGCGCCGCGATCCACCAGGGACGATCGGCCAGGTTTCGCAGATGCGCGTACCAGGCGAACGTCATGAAGACGTTGCTGCAGAGCAGCAGCCCTGCGGTCTGCAGCACGACCCCGCCGCGGACGGAATCCGGGTTCACCGCGCGGCCCCCTCGATGAGGTCGGCCGGCCGGAGCTCGGCGTCGATCGCGCGGCCGATGCGGGCCACCCGCTCGGGGATGCTCGCCGCGTCGGCCACGGTCGTACGGAAGTTGACGATGCAGGCGCGGAGCGCGAAGCGCCCGCCGAGCACGGCGTTGCTCACGAACAGCTCTCCTCCCAGTTTGAGCCGCGCCAGAACGGCCTCGTTGAGCTGGTTGAGATAGTCCTCCCGCTCCACGCTGCCGGCGGGAAGGTCGGGTGGACAGTAGCGGAAGGTGGCGATGCTGAGGTTCAGGGTCAGGGCTTCGATCTCGGGGTGGGCGTCGGCCGCCCGGAACAGCTCCGCCGCCATGCGGCAATCGTCGGCGATCATGCGCCGGTATCCCGCGCGGCCCGCGCGGCGAAGTCCCAGCCACACCTTGAGGGCCCGGAACCCGCGCGAGTTCTGCAGTCCCAGCTCCAGGTAGTTGATCGGCGGCTCGTCGCCCGGCGTCCGGAACCGGTAGTAGCTCGGCGACCAGCTGAACGCCTCCGACAGGTGTCCGGGGTCGCGCACCAGGACGCACCCCGCCTCGAGCGGGGCGTACAGCCATTTGTGGGGATCGACCGCGAGGGAGTCCGCCAGCGCGAGCGCATGCAGATCGCTCGGCGCGTCCGGCAGCACCGCGGCGGGTGCACCGTAGGCCCCGTCCACGTGGAACCAGATTCGCTCTTCCCGGCAGATCGCCGCCAGCTCGCGGAGCGGGTCCACGGCGCCGGTCCCGACCGTGCCGGCGGTGCCCACGACCATCATCGGGCGCTCTCCGGCGGCGCGGTCCGTCGAGAGGCGCTCTTGCAGCGAGGCCGGGTCCATCCGACCGGCCGAATCCACCGGGATCCACCGGACGGCGTCGGTGCCCAGCCCAAAGAGATCGGCGGCCTTCTCGACCCAGGTGTGGGCCGCACTCGAGACGTACACCCGGCACGGGACGCCCGGGAGCCCGGTGCTCCGAATCTCCTCGCCCAGCATCGCTCGGCGTCCGGCCAGGAAGCAGACGAAGTTGGCCATGTTGCCGCCGCTCACCAGGATCCCGCCGCATTCGGGGGGATAGCCCACCAGCTCCGCGATCCAGCGGATCGTCTGGGCCTCGATCTCGGTCGCGACGGGCGACAGCTCCCACCCGCCGACGTTGGGATTCACGGCGGAGGCGAGCAGGTCGGCCAGTGCGCCGATCGGCGCGGCGGACGAGGTGATGTACCCCATGAAGCGGGGATGGCCGTTGCGGAGGGAATGCTGCAGGACCAGCTCCGCCGCCGTCTCCAGCAGGTGCTCGGCGTCGGATTCGTCCTCGGGCAGAGGCGGCCGCCCGACCAGCGGGCGCAGCTGCGCCGGCGTTTCGCCGGGAGTGAGCGGGTCGGTCCGGATCCCGTCGAGGAAGCTCGCGATCCGGTCCACCAGCCGATACCCGACCCGCCGGAACTCCTCCGGCGACATCTCGAGCGGGGCGGCGCGGTCCTGGCCCGCGAGGTCGTCCGGCGTCAGGGTCTCCTCGGGATCAGTCGGCGGCGCGGCGGCGCGGCTCGGTCGCCGCCAGGTCGGCGGCGCCGCCGCGGAACTCGAAGTGAGTCTCGTTCAGCGCCCGATCGGGCTGCCCATCGGTCAGCTGCTGCAGGAGGTAGCGGGCCAGGACCACCTCGGCGATCCTCGCCGCCGGCTCCCACTGGCCCGGGATCAGCTCGGGATAGAGATCGGCGAATTCCGGGCGAAGTCGCGCTTCGCGCATGCTCCCAATCTAGCCGGTCGCTTTCGGCGGCGCCCCGCGCAACCATTCGCCCGAGCCTGGCATCCTATGAGGTGCAGGACTTCCGCAGTACCCTGCCCCCGCCGTCGCGGCCCGAAGTTGACGTCGGGGGCTTCCTCCTGCTCCATCCTCACGCCATGCGCTCGGCGCAATGCAGCTCGTGGACCTCGACCGGCGCGAGCTGGATCCTGGTGTAGACCTGGGTCATCGTGACCGCGCGGTAGACGCAGGCCTGGGGCAGACGGCGAGCCCGGAAGAAGACTACGCATTGCCTGAAGCTGCACTGCACGCCCGTCGCGCTCCGCTCCAGCATACCGACTCGGCCCGCCAGTACGCGCAGCCACGGCCCCTGCTCTCCGTCTTCCATTACCCATCGCGTGCTGTCGACGGTTGCCGGCTGGTCGGTGTAGCCGTTCTCGGCCACGAAGAGCTCGGCGCAGCGCCGAGCCATCGCCTCCATGTTCTCACCCAGGTCGCGCGGCAGCAGGCAGCGCTGGGGATCAGCCCGGAGCCAGGCAGGAGTGTCGTCGGGAACGCCGGCCCCGCGGACGGCGCACGCCAGCGTCGAGGCCAGCACCAGGAGCGCGGTCGTCGGGCAGCGGAGTGGAATGGTCGGCGGGAGCCGGAGCGGCATGAGACCTCCGGGACTCCTTCAACTTCATCGTCGGGCCGTCCCCGCGCCAGACTTGGAGCGCGGCCCGAGCGAAGGCCAGACTTCCTGCAGGGTGCGGCGCGGTCCGGTCGCAATGGTGATCGGCACATCGCGCTCCTCGGCCACCGCCCACCGATGTCCCACGCGTGCCACCTCGCGGACGCTGTGAAATCCCTGCGCCAGCACGGCCGGGTCGATGCCGATCGCCAGCACCACCCGCCCGGGCCGGGGCCCCGGGCCGAAGAACCAGTAGCTTCCCGCCGGGCTCACCGGTGGCGGGAGCCGGTACCGTGGGCCGTACAGCTCCAGGGCCCCCGCCTCCCCATAGTTGCCGGCCAGGATCACCACCTCGGCCCGCTCGCTCGCGGGAAGGCTCTGGTACACCCGTGCGACGGCCTCGGCCTGCTCCTTCCAGCCGATCATGTCGGCATAGTCCTGCGGCAGCTCGCCCAGCTCTCCCGTATTGGTGCGCACCGCTTCGGTGAGACCGAGCGACTGAACGTAGATGGACATCCGGAGAGGCCACAGGTAGGGCAGGCCCAGCGGCGAGATCAGCAGTGCGTACCCGACGAGGACCGTCACCGTCCCCCAGTTGACGAACTCGGCCGTGGCGGACTCTCCCAGCGCTTCGACCTGAACCGCGCCGGCGGCGAACAGCAGCGGGTAGACCGGGCCGATGTAGTACGCCTTCCCATGCATGACGATCAGGAGCGCGAAGGCCGCCAGGCTGGCGATGCCGAGGGCCCGAAACGTCTCCAGCCGATGCGACCAGAGCAGACTCGCCAGCCCGGCCAGCGCCAGGAGGGTCGCGGGACCCCAGAGGATCTGGCCCAAGAAAAAATCGATGACCGTGATGCGCTGGAGCTGGGTGACGCCCAGCTCGGCCATCTGGCCCAGGACGGGAAAGCCGAGCCGGATCTGGCCGACCAGGGAAGGCGAGCCGATCGCGAGCGCGAGCAGCAGCGCCGCCCAGGGCCACGGCGTGCGGAGTGCCCGGCGGAGGCGGCTGAAGAGAATGGCGAGCGCGATCGCGACCCCGATCACGCCGATGCTGAACTTGACCAGCAAGCCGAGCCCCAACGCGAGGCCGAGGGTCAGCCACGAGCCCGGGCCATACCCGCCCAGCAACCGGGCGAGCGCCAGCAGGGCGAGGGTCCAGGTCAGCTGATCCAGGACCACGGGCTGGAAGAGATTGGCCGAGCGAAGAAAGAGCGGATTGGCGATGACGCAGAGCGCGGCCAGCGCCTGCGCCCGCCATCCGCCGCCGAGTTCCCGCGCCAGCAGGGCGGCCAGGACGACCAGCGCGGTGCCCGCCAGCGCTGGGATCATGCGGATCCCGACCAGCGAGTCCCCGGCCACCGATCGCGCCGCTTCGGCCAGGAGGGCGATGGCGGGAGGAAAATCCATCTCCCAGAGCCGCAGGTGGCGGCCCATGGCCAGGTAGAGCAGCTCGTCCCGGTGAAATTCGTACGGGGTGATCAGGTTGACGACGACGTGGAGGGCGAGCTTGAGCCCGGCCAGCACGCCGATCACGCCGCCCGCCAGCGGCGGCCCGCGGTGCCTGCTGGACGAGACGGTCAGGCCAGCGCCACTCGTTCCTTCAGCACCCACACCTTCATCGCGAAGAAGAGCCGGATCATGGCGGCATGATCGTCAGCCGGGACCAGCACGACCAGGACCTCTCCGTCGGTGCCCCGGGTGGGACGGACGTTCTGCTTGAGCCGCATACGGGTCTGCAGCGTGTCGAACCAGGCCGGGAGCTCGTGCCGCTCATCGCCCCGGACCAGGTCCTTGGTGCGCTCGCCCGTCGGGTCGGCCAGGCTCACCTTGCAGTAGCGCTTGCCCCGAGCGTCGCCCCGGGTGGCGCGAGGAAAGGTGAGCGAGCGGTTGGGCAGCTCCGCCCAGACCTTGAGGTTGGGGGTGGAGCGGGGACGCACCTCGATCGGCTCGCTGGCCGCCGCGGGCGCCCGCACCACGAATTCCCAGACGTTCCGCGTCGGGAAATTGCCGTCGATCACGGCGTACAGATGCTCGGTCCCCGTCACCGGGGTGCGGCCCCGCGCGCTCGCGAAGGTCCACGTCGCCGGCCGCGCCTCACCCGGTCCCACCGCCACCTGATCCAGCCGATACCGCTTGCGCGATGCCATCGGAGGTCTCCCGTGTCGGGGTGGAATTGCTCGTCGCGCGTCGCCGCGCATTCCCGAAGCGCGGCAGGCCTGGCGGCCTCACGGAAGATAGAGCCGATCGCTCCGCGGGGCACCGGCCGGATTGCCCTCGGCAGAATCAGCGGGAGCGGAGTGCGCGACGATGGGCCAGGCGGCGGACCAGCAGATCAGCCGCGAGATAAGGCAGGAGTCCGAGCGGAATGGACAGAGGAAGGATCCAGGCACCGCGGGCCGGTCCCAGCCACCCGGCCACGAGCTGGGCCGCGACGACGAACGGAAGGCCGAGCGAGAAGGTCACTCCCCAGGCAAGGGTGCCGGCCCGACCCCCCGACCAGTCGCCAAGCGAAGTGATCCCGAGCGCCAGCAGCGCCAGCGCCGCGGGCCAGAGCATCAGGCGGGTGCGGGCCGCGAACGCCAGGATCACTCCACGACGATCTCCGCCACCTCGCCGCCGAACTCGCTGGTGATCGGCTTGAGTCCGGGCGGGGCGCGCCAGGCGCCGCCGTCGACCCGCACCGCGAGCCGGTGCAATCCGCGCGGGAGCGTGACGATGGTCCGCCATGCCCCTTCCCCCCACGGATCGAGCGCGATGGGCCGCCAGTCGGTGAAATCGCCGGCCAGCTCGACCCGGTGGGCGCCGCCGAGCCGGATCACGATCTCGCGTCCCGAGCCCAGCGCCGGGCCCAGATGGAAGGGCGCGGCATCCGCCGTCGTGGTGGGTGGAAGGAGCAGGGGCGGCGGGCCGGCGCGCACCCGGAGCCGAAGCCCCAGCGCGAAGTAGCGGGACCCCGGCACGGCGGTGACCGGGTCCGAGCCCGAGCGGCCCGCCGAGGCGACGAACTCCAGCAGCGGCGTGATCCCGCGGTACGCGCTCAGGCCCCACAGGGTGAGGCCCGGCGCGCTGCGGCCGAATCGCCGCCCGAGCGAGGCGTCGAAGCCGACCGTGCCCAGCCGCCAGCGGCCCGACACGGTCGCGTCCGTGAGCGCGCTGCCGAGCGCCGTGGTGTCGCGCGGCTCCGGGTCGCCGATCAGGGTGTCTTCCGGTGTGCTGACCGCCGTTGGCTGGCCCATCAAGGTCCAGCTGCTGCGGAGAACGGTGAACCCGAGCTGTATTCCCGCGACCGACGCGCTGGTTCCCAGCTCGGTGCGCCGCACCGCCCGTCCGCGTCCCAGCACCGACGCCGCCCCCGCCCCTCGCCCGAGCCAGAGGCGTGTCCACCGGCTCGGCTCGACGGCCAGCCGCCCGGTGCCGGTGAGCGCGGCGGTTCCCTCTGCCTGATAATGGCTGGTCCAGTCGGCCTCGCCGACGAGCTCCGCGCTGAACCGGCCGAGCCGCAACGCCCGGATGGTCCCGGCGGTGGCGCCCTGGAAATTCCAGCGACCGTCCGGCACGTCGGTATAGGTGCCGGCGAGATCGAGGTCGACGGCCCGCCCGTGGTAGCGGATCCAGGGGGCGATCGACGCGACACCGCCCGGCGTCGCCCGGTCGGGCCGGTAAGCGCCGGCGCCGACATCGACCGTGGCGGTGACCTGCGCGGCGGCCGGGCCGCTCAGCAGGATCAGCCAGCCGAATCGCATGAACCGTCTCATCGGTCCACCGGGGGATCGGCGGCGGGACGCAGCGGCGGCCTGCCGGCCGGCTCGGCACCGGGCGGTGCGCCTCGGCCGTCCCGCAGGGCCATGAATTCTTCGTCGGGGCGTCCCTCGCGGGCGAGATCGAGCACCGACCGTGTGGCTTCATCCGCGGGAACACCCTCCGCCACCAGGTCGGTGAGCACGGCGATCGGCACCACCAGCGGTCGGTCGCCCCGGAGCGACTGCAGCCGCTGGAGCGCGGCCGGCGGCAACCCCGCGCGCAGCGCGCCGGCCGCCGCCGTCAAATCGGCCTCGCTGGCCCGCTCGCCCAGCGCCGCCCGCGCCCGGCCAAGCTGCCCGTGGAGCGCACCGACCGCGTACACGATGCGATCGCCTGGCGCGCCAAGCGTATTCCCCTCGAGCGCCTTCTGGACCAGCGGCTCGGTCGGGAGCCCCTCGCGCGCCGCGCTGTCCACCACGCGCTGGACCGCCGCCGCGGTGACGGGATCGAGCCGTTCGGCGAGCCGGGGGTCCTGTGCCAGGGCCGGGGCGGCGAGCAACGAGAGCAGGAGGATGGCCCAGGCGGCGCGCATCAGCTCACCGTCAGGACCGACACCGGTGCACCGAAGTCGCTCTCGACCGCCCGCGGCCCGGAGGGATCGTTGGCCCAGCGCCGACCGTCGATCAGGAAGGTGTAGTGATAGCGGCCGGGCTTGAGGTGCAGCTCGACCGTCCAGGTCGCGCCGTCGACCCCGCGCCGGAGCGGCGTCGCCGCCGGATCCCAGTCGTTGAAGTCGCCGACGACGGCCACCCGCGAGGCAGGCGCCGCCAGGCGGATCAGCACCGGGCGCGTCCCCGGGATCGTCGGTCCCGCCGGCCTGGGTGGCCGGGCCAGGAGCAGGAAGGCGATGCCCGCGGCCAGCGCCGCGCCCAGCCAGGCCAGCCGAGCCGGTCGCTGGACCGGGCCTCGTCCAGCCCGGATCCGGGCCAGGGCGCCGCGCTCCACCTCGGCGTCGAGCGCCACCGGGCGCCGCAGCTCGGCGATCGCGCGGCGCAGCGTGGGATCGCGGATCTCGTCGTCTGGCTCAGGCGCCATGGAGGTCTCCGAGAAGGTCCCGAAGCTGGTCGCTGGCGCGCTTGACCCGCATGCGCAGCGCGGGCTCCTTCACGCCCGTGAGTTGAGACATCTCGCCGTAGTCCAGCTCCTCCACGTAACGCAGCAGAAACGCCTCGCGGTAGTGGGGCCGCAGTCGCGCGAGCGCGCGGGCGATCTCGTCCCGCCACTCGAAGGCATCGGGCCGGGCTCCGTTCGACGGGACGTCGAGGGGAAGATCGCCATCGAACCGCCGCTGCCGGAGCAACCGGCGCCGGGCCGTGCGGCAGCGATTCACCACGATCCGGAAGAGCCAGGCCGCAAAGCGCTCCGGCTCCCGGCACCGCGCCAGGGCCCCGTAGGCCCGGACGAAGCTGTCCTGAATCGCCTCCTGCGCATCTTCGCGATTCCCCAGCATGTGCAGTGCGTAGCGCCCGAAGGCGTCGCGGTATCGCGCCATGAGGAAGGCGTACGCGCCCAAGTCTCCGGCGAGCGTGCGGGCGACCAGGGCGGCATCGCTGTCGCTCATCTTCGAGAGACTCTGCTCGAGCACGGGCTGTGACAGCAGATACCCCCGGACGCCTGGGGAGCGTGGACCAGCCAGACCGACAACGACGTTCGAGGCGGGCCCGCCTTGCACGCTCCGCCCGCCGCGCCCTGGAGCCGGCGAGGAAGCAGGCCGTATCATGTGATGTAAGTCACAATGCTGAAAGCTGTTAGGACTTGCGCCACGAGCGCTGTTCGGCTTCCATTCGGTTGGGGGTCGCTGTATCGACCGTTCTTTCATGGAGGCGAAGATGGCGCGCAAGAAGCTCGGCACGGACAACAGCAATCGGATCAAGGACCCCGCCGAGTGGACCACCGGCGACGAGCCGATGACCGGGGCTCAGGAGTCCTATCTCCAGACGCTGGCAAGCGAGGCGGGCGAAGCCGTAGAGCCCGACCTGACCAAGGCCGAAGCCTCGGAAAAGATCGACGAGCTGCAGGAGAAGACGGGGCGGGGCCGCGGCTGACGGACTCGGTCGGCTTGGCCGACCCGGTTGTATCCCGCCCGGGGAGTGCGCCGTAGGGTGCGCATGCTCCCCTCTTCCCTTCCGCGCCGGGAGCTGCTCCGGCTCTTCGGCGCGGGTCTCCTGGCCGGGTTCGGCTCCGCCTGTGTAGGCCGCGTCAACGATGAGCCGGCGACGGACCCCGCGACCTTGCGGCACCTGCACGCAACCGGGCGGTTCGCGGCGCGGCCCCTCTCCGGGGTCTCCCATCGCGAGCTGCCGGCCGGCCTCGTTCCGCTCGGTCTGAGCGACTCGGAGCGGGATGGCGTGCTCTATCGCCCGGCCGGCCTCAGGGCGGACCGACCGGCTCCCCTGCTGCTCCTTCTCCACGGGGCGACCGGAAGCGGCCGCCATGTCATCCGCGGGCTCCAGGAGGTGGCGGATGCGCGAGGCGTGCTCCTGCTCGCGCCCGACAGCCGGGCCTATACCTGGGACATCGTGCTCGGCGGGTTCGGTCCCGACATCGAGTTCGTGGACCGGGCCCTCCGCGCGGCCTTTCAGCAGCAGAGCGTCGCTCCCAACCGGGTCGCCGTCGGCGGCTTTTCCGACGGCGCGAGCTACGCGCTCACGCTGGGCCTGGCCAACGGCGACCTGTTCTCCCGGGTGGCGGCCTTCTCGCCCGGTTTCGTCGGCGACGTGGTCCGGCGCGGCTCGCCCCGCTTCTTCGTGTCCCATGGGACCAGGGACACCATCCTGCCGATCGAGACCTGCGGACGGCGGATCGCCCGGGAGCTCCTCGGCCTGGGCTATGCCGTGCGCTACGTGGAGTTCGACGGCGGCCACGCGGTGACCCCCGAGGTGGCCAAGGCCGCCATGGACTGGCTGGTGAAGCCCGCCTGAGGAGCGCTCCCGCGCCAACAACCGGTCGGGGCCGAATGTATTATCCCCGGTTGCGGTCTCTGTTTACGGCGGGAGCACGATGGAATCACCCAGATATCGACTGGCAGGTGCCGCGGCGCTGCTGCTGTTGGCCGGCTGCGTCGGAACGCCGTCGGTCTCGGGAGTGCCGGGCGCGTCGCCATCCCCGGAAGTTCCCTGGTCTCCGCCGCCGACCGCCGCGGCGGACCTGGCGCGTGCCGACAGCGTGGCCACGCCGGCAATCCCGGCCGATCTCGGTGAGCGGATCCGGCGCCTCTCCCTGGCCGAGATCGTCGAGCTCGGACTGCGCAACAACCCGGCGACTCGGGAAGCCTGGGCCAACTCCCAATCGGCAGCCGCGATCTATGGCTCGGAGCGTGGCGCCTGGCTGCCCAGCGTCGACGGCGACGTGACCGGCGCCCGGCTCAAGACCACGGCGAGCCAGGGGCGCTCCGCGGTCCAGCAGTCCGTCATCACGCCGAGCGTCACCCTGAACTACCTGGTGTTCGACTTCGGCGGCCGCAGCGGGCGGGTGGAGGGCGCGCGGCAGCGGCTGCTGTCCGCCGGCTTCACTCAGAATGCCACCATCCAGGACGTCGTCCTGCAGATTCAGGTGGCGTACTTCCAGTATCTCGCCAGCCGGGCCCTGCTGCAGGCCCAGCAGACGACCCTGGCCGAGGCGGACACCAACCTGATCGCGGCGCAGGAGCGGCGGCGCGTCGGGGTCGCGACCATTGCCGACGTGCTCCAGGCCCAGACCGCGGTGAGCCAGGCCCAGCTCAACGTGCAGACCACAGAAGGCACGCTCCAGACGACGCGCGGCGCCCTGGCGCTCGCGCTCGGTCTGCCCGCCAACCTCTCCTATGACGTGGACATCAGCGCGGCGCTGGTGCCGGTCGCGCCGCTGGCCGACAGCGTGGAATCGATCATCGCCGGCGCGGTGGTGGGCCGCCCCGATCTCGCCGCCGCCCGGGCCGACGCCGAAGCCGCCCAGGCCACCGTGGGCGAAGTCCGCGCCGCGCAGCTTCCCTCGCTCAACTTCGGCGCGACCGCCGGCCGGACCTACGCCACCACCATTCCGGACGGCGCCAACAGCTACAGTCTGTCCTTGGGGCTGAGCATCCCGATCTTCAACGGGTTCTCCCGCCAGTACGACGTTCGCGCGGCTCGCTTCGACGCCGAAGCCGCGGGCGCCCGGGCGAAGACGCTCCGCGAACAGGTCGTATTCCAGGTGTTCAGCTCGTACTACGCGCTCCAGACCGCCACTCGGCGGGTGCGCACCGCCCAGGACCTGATCGCGAGCGCGGAGCAGGCCAGCGAAGTGGCGCTGGGCCGCTATCGCGCGGGCGTGGGCACCCTGCTCGACCTGCTCGCGGCGCAGAGCGCCCTCGCCTCCGCCCGGGCCCAGCGGGTGGACGCCCGATTGAGCTGGAGCGTCTCGCTGGCCCAGCTGGCACATGACGCGGGCGTGCTCGATACCCGCGGCGAACACCCTCTTCGGCTTTCGACCGACTCCACGACGGGAACGCCCCGATGACTCGTCCGACCGCTCGCCGGGGCCTGCTCGCCCTCGCGCTCGTCCTGTCGGCCTGCCGCAAGGACGCGCCCCCCACTCAGCCTCCGGTACCGGTGACCGCCGCCGTCGCGGAGCGGCGGGACGTGCCGTTCGAGCTGGCGGCCACGGGCACGGTCGAGCCGATCCAGACCGTGGCCGTCCAGCCGCAGGTGAGCGGTCCGATCGTGCGGATCGCGTTCCGCGAGGGGCAGGAGGTGACCCGGGGGCAGGTCCTCTTCGAGATCGATCCCCGTCCCTTCCAGGCCGCGCTGGCCCAGGCCGAGGCCGCCCTGGCCCGCGACAAGGCCCAGTCGGCCAACGCGGAGGCCACATCCCGGCGGTACAGCGAGCTGGCGAGCAAGGACTACGTGACCGCCCAGCAGTTCGAGCAGGTGCGCACCGACGCCGCGACGGCGACGGCGAACCTCGCCGGCAGCCAGGCGGCGGTAGATCAGGCCCGGCTCAACCTGCAGTACGCCACGATCCGGGCGCCGATCGCGGGGAAGACCGGCAGTCTCCGGGTGCGGGAGGGCAATCTGGTGCGGAGCACCGACGCGACCCCGCTGGTGACCATCAACCAGATCCGTCCGATCCTGGCGCGCTTCGCCGTGCCCGCGGCCCATCTGCCGCTGATCCAGCGGCACCGGGGCGAGGCCCTCGCGGTCCGGGCGGCGCCGGTCAGCGGCGGCACGCCGGCCGAAGGCACGCTGGAGTTCGTCGACAACGCGGTGGACACCTCCACCGGCACCATTCTGCTCAAGGGAAGCTTTCCCAATGCCGACGGGGTCCTCTGGCCCGGCGAGTTCGTGAACGTGCGGCTACGGGTCTATACCGATACCAACGCGCTGGTGGTGCCGTCCACCGCGGTGGTCTCGGGCCAGCAGGGAAGCTTCGTCTTCGTGATTCAGCCCGACAGCACCGCGGCCACCCGGCCGGTCACCGTCGCGCGGGCGGCCGGTGACCTGTCGGTGCTCACCGGCAGCGAGATTCGGCCCGGCGACCGGGTGGTCACCGACGGCCAGCTTCGGCTCCGGCCGGGGTCCAAGGTGCAGATCAAGACCACGGCGACGACCGCCGGGGAGGACGAGACATGAGCTTCACCGAGCTGTTCATCCGCCGGCCGGTCATGACCACCCTGGTCATGGCCGGCATTCTGCTTTTTGGCCTGGTGGCGTATCGCCAGCTGCCGGTGAGCGACCTGCCCTCGGTCGACTATCCCACCATCTCGGTCAGCGCGAATCTCTCGGGCGCGAGCCCGGAGACCATGGCCTCGTCGGTCGCGACCCCGCTGGAAAAGGCCTTCTCGACCATTCCCGGCATCGAGGAGATGACCTCCACCAGCACACAGGGGAGCACCTCGATCACCCTGCAGTTCGCGCTCAGCCGGAACATCGACGCGGCCGCCCAGGACGTGCAGGCGGCGATCAGCCAGGCCCAGAGGACCCTCCCGCAGGACGTGCTGCCGCCCAGCTTCCGGAAGGTCGACCCCTCGAGCTCGCCGATCCTGTACTACGCGCTCCGCACCAAGACCCTGTCGCTGCCCCAGCTCGACCAGTACGCCGAGACGGACCTGGCCCAGCGGCTCTCGACCGTGGACGGGGTGGCGCAGGTGCAGGTCTACGGATCGCAGAAGTACGCGGTGCGGATCCAGCTCGATCCCCAGCAGCTGGCGGCGCGCAGCATCGGGATCGATGAGGTCGCGACGGCGGTGCAGAACGGCAACGTCAACCTCCCCACCGGGATCCTCTGGGGCACCGACAAGGCGTACTCGGTGGAGAGCCAGGGCCAGCTCACCGGCGCCAAGGACTTCGCCGCGCTGGTGGTGGCGTACCGCGACGGGGCGCCGGTCCGCCTGGGTGACCTGGGCAAGGTGCTGGACGACGTGCAGGACACCAAGCGGGCCAGCTGGTACGACGGGGAGCGCTCGATCGTGCTGGCGATCCAGCGTCAGCCCGGCACCAACACCGTGGCGGTGGCGGCCCGGGTGAGGGCGGAGGTCGAGGCGTTCCGGCCCCAGATGCCGGCCTCGGTCGAGATCACCAAGATGTTCGACCGTTCCGAGGGCATCGAGGCGTCGGTGAGCGACGTCAAGTTCACCCTCGCCCTCGCGCTTTGCCTGGTCGTGATGGTGATCTTCCTCTTCCTCCGGAACCTGCGCGCCACGGCCATCCCCAGCCTCGCGCTGCCCATGTCGCTGGTGGGCACCTTCGCGGTGATGTACCTCCTCGGGTTCAGCCTGGACAACCTCTCGCTCATGGCGCTCACCCTGGCCGTGGGCTTCGTGGTGGACGACGCGATCGTGGTGCTGGAGAACATCGTGCGTCACATCGAGCGGGGCGAGCCGGTGCTCGAGGCGTCGATCATGGGGAGCCGGGAGATCACCTTCACGGTGATCTCGATGACCATCTCGCTCGTCGCCGTATTCATCCCGGTGCTCTTCATGGGCGGGCTCATCGGACGGCTGTTCCAGGAGTTCGCGGTGACGATCGCCGTCGCGATCCTGGTGTCCGGCTTCGTCTCGCTGACGCTCACGCCGATGCTCTGCAGCCGGTGGCTCAGGCCGCACATGGCGGAGGAGCGGCACGGCCGGTTCTACGAGGCAATAGAGGGAGTGTGGAAGCGCTCGCTGGCGTGGTACACCCGGACACTGACCTGGACGATGGACCACCGCCCGCTCGCCATGGCGTTCAGCGCGGTGATCCTGATCGGCACGGTGGTGATGTTCCGCCTGGTGCCCAAGGGCTTCATCCCGAGCGAGGACA
>DATEIR010000092.1:0-2019 GCA_035278885.1 Gemmatimonadales bacterium
AAGATCTTCTCGCGGGCCCCCTTCCCCTTTCCCCTTTCGCCTTTACCCGTCCCCATCCTCCCCCGCCCCCTACTCCGCCACATACCTCCACGGCTCATCCACGCCGTCCCTCCGCCACACCGTGAAGAACGGAAACTTTGCCGTAGTCCCGGCGGAGTCCGGCTGGTTCGCCACGATGGTGCCGATGGTGACGCCGAGGTCTCCGCTGGAGGCCACGATGACCCGGTCGGGGGCCCAGCTCACCGAGCTGCCGCTGTCGGGCTCGTCCTGCGAGACCACCGCGCCGATCGAGTCCGCCCCGACGACGAACGTCGCCCGGCCGGGCCCGCCCATGTTCACCGCGTCGCTCCGCCCGTAGCGGGCGAACGCCGCGTGCAGGCCGATCTGCTGCGCGTCGCGCGAGAACGCCCGCTCGGCCGTATCGAGACTCTGGCGGAACTCCTCGATCCGGGCCGGGTCGGTCTCGGCCGCGACGAGCTTGGGCGGCAGGGCCGCGTCCATCGGCGTGGCCTCCGCCGGCCCCGCCGACCGGCCGCGCTTGTAGGCCACCGCGTGCCAGCCGCCGGAGCCCTTCACCCAGTAGGTGAGATACTTGAGGGGCGTCGAGCTACTGTCGCCGCTCACCAGCGTCCCGTAGCCGAGGGTGAAGCCCTGGTGCCCATCAGCCGAGACGCCGACTCGAATCGGCTTCCAATGAAAGTTGGCCGTGGTGTTGATCGGGTTGGCCCTGAGCGCCTTGAGGACGCTGTCCCGACCCATGATGAACCCGCCCGGCGCGGGCATCTCGACGTCGTCGGCCAGCATCGGCGCCAGGGCTTCGACCACGGGCAGGTCCCGTCCCTCCGCGGCGAACGCGCTGTCGGTCGCCAGCAGCTCGGCCGCGGCGCCCTTGGGGTCGCCGCCCGCCTTGGGCTCCGCGCCGCCGCTATCGGCGTTGTGACTGGCGCAGGCGGCGGCCAAGAGGGCGGCGAGCAGTGGCAGCGGGCGGCAGGGAATCCGGGGCATGGGAATCCACCGAGGTTGAGAGCGCGAGGTAGCGGGGCCGTGGGTAAGGGACGCCCGGCGCGGAGAGAGAGGCACAACCCCGAGCCGTGCGGGCGGGAATCTAGCGCCGCTGCCGGCACTTGGGCGATATTGGTGCGACCCCCACCCGGATCTTCGTGGCCGAGCTTCCGCCGCGACTCGTCGATGCATTGCGCGACCATTACCGCCTCGAGCGCGAGCTCGGCCGAGGCGGCATGGGTGCCGTGTACCTGGCGGAGGACCTCAAGCACCACCGGCGCGTCGCGATCAAGGTGCTCCGCCCCGACCTGTCGGCGGCGCTCGGGACCGACCGCTTCCTCCGCGAGATCGACGTCGCCGCGCGGCTGCAGCATCCGACGATCCTGCCGCTGCACGACAGCGGCCAGGTGGACGGCTACGTCTTCTACATCATGCCCTACGTGGAAGGCGAGTCCCTGCGCGACCGGCTGGCGCGGCAGGGCGAGCTGCCGGTGGAGGAGACCGCCCGGACGCTCACCCAGGTGCTCGACGCGCTCGCCTACGCCCACTCGAAGGGCGTGATCCATCGCGACATCAAGCCCGACAACATCATGCTCTCCGGGCGCCACGCTCTCCTGCTCGATTTCGGCGTGGCCAAGGCGGTGAACGATTCGGCCGGCCCGGAGTTCGTCACCACGACCGGGCTCGCGCTGGGCACGCCCAGCTACATGGCGCCGGAGCAGGCGGTGGCGGACAAGCAGGTGGACCACCGAGCCGATCTCTATGCCGTGGGCGTGGTCGGGTACGAGATGCTCGCGGGGCGGCGCCCGTTCCCCGGCAACACGGCCCAGCAGATCGTGGTGGCGCAGATGACGAAGGCGCCCGAGGAGCTGCTGTCCCACCGACCCTCGGTGCCGCCCGCGCTCGCCGCCGCCATCATGCGCGCCATCGAACGGAACCCGGCCGACCGATGGCAGAGCGCCGCGGAGATGGCCGCTCGGCTGGAGCCGTACGTGGTGAGCAGCGGAGAGAGCACGC
>DATEIR010000093.1:0-40867 GCA_035278885.1 Gemmatimonadales bacterium
GCCGGGCGTCCGGGTCCGCGCGGGACACGTCGAGCTGGAGATCAGCAAGCGCTGCGATCCGTGCGTGGTGCTCTACGGGCTGCCCTACATCGGACAGGAACGGGGGCCGGCGTTCGTGCGGACGCTGCGGAACCGCCGGGGATGGTTCGCGCGGGTGATCCGGGGCGGGGTGCTGCGGGTCGGGATGGACATCGTAGGCGTTCAGGACCCTGTCAGCGAATCCGCCGGGTCTCGCTCCTGATTCCGTCGCTCACGACCACATCCACGCCGGCCTGATCGGCGGACAGTACCAGCTTGCCCCGGGTGAAGCCGAGGACCTGGCCGCTCGCGCGGTCGCGCAGCATCGCGCCGGAGTCGACGCCCCGGCTACGCTCGACTGGCCGAATGCCCGGACCCGTGAGGCGGATCCGCTCGAGCCGCGCCGCGGTGGCCTCGGCAAGCGGCACCGCGAAGGCGAAGTGGCCGGCACGGCGAGCCTGGTCCGCCGGGTAGGCCGGATCGAACGAAAGCCGGAATGCCTGCCCGCCCTCCGAGGTCATCCCCTCCAGCAGGTACGAGCCGCCCCGACGCGGCAACGACGGCCTCGTCACCACGCGAAAGGCGGGCTCCAGCACGGCACGGCCGTTTTCGATCCGTCCCCACACGAGGAGGCTCGGCACCGCGGACTCGACGTCCGCCGAGCCACGGAAATCCATCACCTTGGTCCAGGTGTAGTCGCTGATCCAGGGGTTCTGGCACAGGCCCATCACATCGGGCGTCCCCGGCGGCTTGAGCACGCCGGCGAGAATGTCGTACCCGTAGACGCCGATCTGCCCGTCGGAGTAGGGGTAGTGGGGGTCGAGCCCCGAGGTGGCCGTGCAGGGGGCATGATCGCGCCCCCACATGTGTCCCAGCTCGTGGGCCGCCATCCGGGCCCGCTCGCTCGGAGGGTCGAACCCGACCGCCGCGGGCTCCCCGGTGGCGCTGCGCGCGGTCTGTCCTCCGGTGTAGCCGAGCTGTACGACCCCGTAGTAGAGCCGACCGTTGTTCTCCGCGACCCGGAGCGCGTCGATCTCGCTCAGGAGCACGCCCCACGCGCCGTTGGCATCGTCGCTCTGCAGCGGACCCTCGGTCGTGAAGGTCGCGTGCACGGCCGCATCGTAGCCCGGAATGGGATAGATCCGGCGGATCAGGTCGAGATATTCCTCGCGATTGGCGCCGGTCACCCTCCCGGTCAGGCCGGTGGCGTTCTGCCGAACCGGAACCAGCATGAGCTGGAGCGAGGCCTGGGTCCGAACGGTGATCGCGCGCCGTCCCGTGGCGGGGAGGCGGTTGTCGGTCTCGTCCCGCTCGCGCACCAGGTCGTCGGGATCGAGCTCGACCAGAAGCTCGAGTCCCGGCCGGATCAGGTCGCCCGGAATGCCGACGTTCCACGAGGAGGCGAGGCTCCCTTCGTCGGCCGAGGTCGGCGTGGAGCCGCCGGGCGCGTCGATGGTGAAGGCCTGCAGGAAGGTGCCACTGTCGTAGAAGCGGACCCGCACCGACGGCGTGGCCGTGTTCGTCTCGTTCGCCGTGACGAACACCCTGAGAAAGCCGTCCCGGCCGGATACCAGCGGAACCGTGTTGCTGAAGGTCTGCACCCCCTGAGTCAGCTCCAGCCCGGCGAGCCGAAGATTGAGCGTGGGCCTGGGCTCCGCGTCGTACGCGACGGCGGCTTCGGCGGTCGCTCCCGCGGCGACCTGCACCTCGGCGCTCGCGGGCGAAGGGTTCCAGGTATCGCCGGCCACGGTCACCGCGTGGGCCTGCACGGTGTACTCCCCGGGAGCCAGGTCCCGGAGCGTGGCGCTGCCGGTGAGATCGGCGCTATAGCCCGCGGGCCCGGTCACCGAGATCGCGGCATCCGCGCTCTGGGGCAGCCCCGTCACGACGAGCTGGAGGCTGCCCGTGACGGCGGCGCAGCTCACCCCGAAGCTCGCCGTGGCCGACCCGCCGGTGGCGACCCTCACCCTGAGGGGATTGTCGCCGGTGACGGCACAGTTGGGCGCGAGTCCCTCGAGCGAGAGCTGGTGATCGCCCGCCGTGAGGCCGGTGAGTGTCAGCGTGGCGTCGGCTCCGACCGGACGGCTGTTGCCACCGTCGAGCGTCAGCACATATCCATCGGGGTCGGGCGCCGGGCCGGTGGTGGCGATGGTGACGTCGATGTCGCCGGCGGCGGGTGGAATGCCGGCGCACGCTACGGCGAAGGTCTCGCTCGCCGTGTCACCGGCCCCGATGATCACGCCGCGGGGATTGCCGCCCTGCACCGCGCAGTTCGCCGCGATGCCGGTGAGCCCGATGACGTGGGTCTCGGCGCTCAGCTCGGTCAGGGTCGTGGTGCCCGCCGCCCCGATGGCGCGGACCTCGGCCCCGTCGAGGAAGACCATATAGCCGTCGGCATCGGGGTCGCTGCCCGAGGTGGCGGTGGTGATCGCGACCGCGCCGGTGGATGGCCCCGGCGGCGGTTCCGCGCCGTCGGAACAGCCGAGCGCGGCCGAGGCGGCGAGCGCCAGGGCCGTACGCGGCCAGACGGGGGGCAACGACCGGAGGAGTCCTCTCAGCGGTCCCTCGTGACACGACAGCGAATTAACGGGGGTGCAAGAGGCTACCAGGGAGTGGAACCTGGGTCAAGCCTGGAAGCCTCTTGGGGCCAATCAGTTAGGGAAGTTCCGTGCCAGCTGGAGACGCGATTCGGCCTCATCGCTCGAAGGTGAACTCCGTCTCGTACGCGCCGTCGCCGTCGAAGTCGTAGATCATGTAGACGTAGCCGTCGTCCATGCCGCCTTCGATGTGGTCGCCGTACGCCTCCGAGGCGAAGCTCAGCTCTTCATCCTCGCGGCCGTACTGCCCGTAGTCCTCGAGCTGCAGCGACTGGTTGGCCTCCAGGTGGTCGTAGTTGATCGTCATCTCCCACTGACCGTCCTGACTCAGGCGGAGCGAGCCGGCCTGAAAGTTGGCCGTCCCGAAGCTGTAGTCCTCGCTTTCGGGGAGCCCGTCCTCGTTGATGCCGACCAGGGTCCAGGTGCCGGCCAGGCCGCCGCCGCCCGGGCCCGTCGGGTTGTGGTCGCCGCCTCCGCAGGCGCCGGCCAGCAGAGCGAGGCCCAACAACGTGGTACGCGAAATCCAGCGAGTCGCCTGCATGCTTCCTCCGTGGCTGGCCGCGGAGTCCGCGGCAGGTATGATCGTCCGTCCCCCGAGCTAGGTACGCAGGCCCGGGCGGGCGATTCTCACGGAGTCGGAACGCGGGGGCGGACTACTGCCGATACTGGTAGGCCAGCTTGACGAAGAAGCCGTCGCTCACCCGGCTGAGGCGGCTCCAGTTGAACTCGGCGTCGGTTTCCATCGAGCTGCCGTACCCGACGAACGCGACTGTTCCGGGGGTAGGCTCGTAGGAGGCGAGGACGTCCACCCGCAGGCCATTGAACTCGGTCCCCAGCTGCGGCTCACCGTCCCGGTACAGCGGAGCCCCGGTCACCGGGTCGACCAGCTGGGTCTGCTGCTCCGAGCGGTACTCGCCGATGACGCGGAAGAAGAGGGCGCGGTTGGGCTGGAACTCGACCTTGAGCCGCGGGATGGTGGAGCTGGCGAACTCCGACCCATCCAGCCGGTCCAGCCGAAACACGGTGGCGTTGGCAGCCACGCGCACGGTCGTGGCCGGTCGCAGGTTCACCTCGCCGGTGAGCTGCCAACCTGAGCCGGTGGCGCCCTCCTGATAGATCGGAGTCCGCCCGCCGCCGTACTGCACGTTCGCGCTGAGCTTCTGCCAGGTGGGCGTCGTGACCTTGGTGCTCCAGGTCACCCCGCCGAAATCGTCGGCCGGCAGGTAGGCCTCGCCCCCGGCGCCGCCGACCGTGTAGCCGGCGAAGCTGCTGTCCTGCCAGTTGACGAAGTTCCATTGCGAGTGCCCGTTCAGCTCCCAGCCGCCCTTGAGATGGAAAGTGGCATCGCCCTGCACGTAGCCTTCCAGCGGCTGGTGGAACAGCGCGTCGGCGTAGAGCCAGGTCACATCCGGCCCGAAGAACACGGTCAGGTTCTCCAGGGTCGAGCCCTTGGCGCCGTAGTGGGTGAGCCGGTTGAACGCGTGGCCATTCACCACGTCGCTCCGCAGCCGGTTGACGAACCCGGACTGCGCGTCGAACCCCCGGCCGAACCCGTGCAGCAGGTAGTTGAAGCCCCAGCCCCGTCCGGTGCGGTCGTACTCCGCCTGCCAGATCGGGGCGTTGCGGACGCCGGCGGCGTCGCTGGTGAACGACCAGCCGTACTGGAACTGGGTGTAGTACAGGCTCCAGACGTAGCGGAAATCGCCGGCGAGCACCCGATTGTGAGAGTCCGTGAGGTCGCGGTTGGTGAAGGTGAGGCCTGCGATCGAGTTGGTCCCGAAGTCGCGCCGGAGCCGGGTGATGTTGAAGAGTGCGTTGTCAGGACCCGATTCGTCGAGCGCGGTCAGATGCGCCACGCCGAGCTGGCCGAACTTGCCGGTGAACTTGGCCCCGGCCTTGGGGTCCACGATGCGCCGAGTGTAGACCAGGGTCTGGGGGGTGCCGAACAGCTCGATCCCCTCCAGGAAGAAGGGACGCTTCTCGGGAAAGAAGAGCGCGAAGCGCTCGTTCACCGTCACCTGGCCGGCGTCGCTCTCCACCTGGCTGAAATCCGGGTTGATGGTACCGTCGAGGGCGTAGCTGGTGAAGCCGAGCCGGAAGTTGAGGCCGGCGTCGGGGTCCACGTCTTCCCGGACGTACTGGTCGGTGTTGGTATCGCGGTAACCGTCGGCGGTGGCGGTGACGAATGGCTGCGCCTCGGTCGTCACCCCATGATGGAGATCGGAAAGGCCACCGATCGCCCCTTCCTGCCCCAGGAAGCTGGCGTTGGCCCGCCGCACGTCGGTCCAGGTATCGGTGTAGCCGGTCCGCTGAACCACCCGGGTGACATTGAAGCCCCAGACCTGCTCGCCGCTCGAGGGATAGCGCAGGCTTTTGAAGGGAATCCTGATCTCGACCTCGTAGCCCCGGTCGGTGATCCGGCCCTTGGATTCCCAGGTGAAATCCGGATTCAGATCGACGCTCCCCGGAATCAGGCTCGAGACCTGGCCGGCGCCTTCGCTACGCACGCCGTCGCTCTGCGCCCCGAGCGGGTTCACCCCGAAGAAGAATGCCCGCCGCCGGTCGTGGAAGGTGTCGATGTCGATGACGATGTGATCGTCGTTGTCGATGTTGTCGCGGTCGGCTACCGTCGCCCGGATGGCGGCGGGCGAACGGTCGTGCGCGATGATGCCGAAGTGGATCGCGTCGGGCGCGTACCAGACCAGGACCTCGGTCTCTTCTTCGGCCGGGCGGCCGTCCACCGGCTGATACTGCCAGAAGCCCGTGAGCCGGGTAGCCTGGGCCCAGACCGGCTCGTCCAGCCGGCCGTCGATGCGGACCTCGGCGTTCTCCAGCCGAGGGATCGCGGCGGTGGGGGATCCGCGACCCTCCACCACGAGCTCCGGTCGCACGGCCGGGTCCAGGCCCCGCCCTGCCGGGGCCGCGATCTGCAGGAGGAAGAGAACGAGCATCGGTCTACAATTTACGTCGGGGTCAGAAACGAGGTTTCCGCAGGCGTCTCCGCCTACGATTCGTCGGCGCGTCGCCTTGACCGCCGCTTGACCGCTCCCCGCGAGCATCCCCGGGTCCGCCACCGGGAGCACCCATGCGCTCGCACACGCTGGTCGCCGTCCTCCTGCTGCTCGTCGGCCCGATCGCCCGGGCCGCGGCGCAGGACCTCTCCGCCGAAACGCTGCAGGCCATCAACGCCGCCACGCACGCCCGCGTCCGCCTGGCCGAGCCGGGGTGGCATCGCCTGGCGGGCACCGGCCGCGCGTCTACCGACAGCACGCTGGTCTACGTCCGGGACGGCAAACCCAGCTCCTCGCTGACCGAGGTGTCGCTGCGCGACGTGCGCGAGCTGCAGGTGTCCCGCGGCTCGAACGCCGGGAAGGGCGCCTTCATCGGCGGGGGCATCGGGCTGGGACTCGCCATCGTGGCGGTCATCGCCGCATCCAGCGACGAGTGGACCACACCCAGCGGAGGGCAGGCGATCGGCGCGATGCTGCTCAATACCGCCGCCGGCGCGGGCATCGGCGCCCTGATCGGCGGGGCCTCGACCCGCTGGAAGACGGTGTACCGGGCCGACGCGCCTTGAGAGCGCGCCGGCCGCGGCGTTCCCCATGCCTTACTGGTTCGCGCAGCTCACCCGGGGGTTCCACATCGCGAACATGCCGTCCGGATTCGGCCGCCAGGCCCAGATATGGAGCGCCCACACCCCGAGCTCCGGGAGCGGCGCGAAGGGGACGCCGAGCAGCGTCGGCGGCTCCGCCGAGAGGCTCAACGGCACCACGTAGTCCACGCCCACGAGCTGCATGCCCCCGCCGGGCTTGGGCTCGTACATCACCAGCTCCGGCTTGAGCAGCTCGACCTTGTCGTCCACCAGGCCGTTGTTGATCCAGTGGAAGCCCTGCGCGCCGGTGCCCGGAAGCGCGGCGCAGCCCGCCGGGAACTGCACGTCGTACCCGGCCGCCTGCGCCCGGGTGATGTCGTGGAAGACGGCGGTCGCGTTCCGCACCCGCGCAATCGCCTGCAGCATCTCGGGCGTCAGGGCGACGGGGCCGCCATGGGCGCCATGGGTATGGGTCTTGGCGGCGTTGGGCTGAATGGGGGCGGCGGGCTGGACCGGGGCGGTGGGCGACGAGGTGTCGCTCTCACATGCCGCGAAGGCGACGATGGCGGCGGCGGCAACGGCCGCGGCCGCCCGATACCGGGTGAACGTGAACGGGGCCATGAGTCTCTCCAGTTGGGGAACGGGCACCACCGGACTTCCGGCTCGCCCTCAGAGAGACAAAGCCGAAAAACGGGCCCAAACGGCTCATCGGGCTTGCCGCCCTCCCGACGGGCGGCGTAGTATCTCCCCGATGCCCGCCGTCCCAGACTCCGAGCCGGGTTCCTCCGGCGCCGTCCCCCGCGGCGGGCTCGACGAGGTCTTCCCCACCGTCTACCAGGAGCTCCGCCGGGTGGCCCACCGCCATCTCGGCGGCGAGCGCACCGGCCACACCCTCGGCACGACGGCGCTGGTCCACGAGGCCTACCTCGAGCTGGCCCGGCTGGAGCAGATCCGCTGGCCCGGCCGGGCCTACGTGCTCGCCGCGGCGGGCCGCGCCATGCGCCGGATCCTGATCGACTACGCGGTCGCCCGGCGGGCCCAGAAACGGGGCGGCGGAGTGGCGGCCGAGCCGCTGGACGACGCGGTGGCGATGGCGGTGACCCGCAGCGACGAGCTGCTGGCGCTGGACGAGGCGCTCGATCGGCTGGCAGCGGCCAACCCACGCTGGGCCCAGGTAGTCGAATGCCGGTTCTTCGGGGGCATGAGCGTGGAGGAGACGGCGGAAGCGCTGGAGACCTCGCCCGCCACGGTGAAGCGCGACTGGACGATGGCCCGCGCCTGGCTCAACCGCGAGCTGGGCGAGTGAACTGGACCCGGATCGAGGAGATCCTCGCGGGCGCCCTGGAGCGCGACCCGGCCGAGCGCGGCGCCTTTCTCGACGAGGCCTGCGCCGGCGACGCCGCCGTCCGGGCCGAAGTGGACTCCCTGCTCGCCGCGCACGAGCGGCCCGGCGCGGTCGACCGGATGGCGGCCGACTTCGCCCCCGTGGCCGCGCGCCTCCGCCGCACCGCGGTGTCGCTGGCCGGCAAGACCGTCGGTCCCTACGAGGTGAGCGAGGAGATCGGCGGCGGGGCCATGGGCGTGGTCTACCGGGCGCTGGACACCCGGCTCGGCCGCACCGTCGCGCTCAAGTTCCTGCGCCCGCATCTCGGCACCGACGACTCCGCGTCCGAGCGCTTCCGGCTGGAGGCCCGCACCGTCGGGGGACTGGAGCATCCCAACATCTGCACCCTGCACGACATCGGCGAGGCGGAGCCGGGACAGCTCTATCTCGCGATGCCGCTGTACGACGGGGAGACGCTGCAGCGGCGGATCGCGCGCGGGCCGCTGGCCGTGGAGGATGCGGTCGGGATCGCGATCCAGATCGCGCGCGGCCTGGCCAAGGCCCACGCGCGCGGCATCATCCACCGCGACATCAAGCCGTCGAACGTGCTCGTCACCGGCGACGGCGTGGTGAAGATCCTGGACTTCGGGATCGCGAAGCTGGCCGGCGTGGTGCTCACCGGTCCGTCCACCGTGCTGGGCACGCTGGGCTACATGAGTCCGGAGCAGGCCGAGGGCGAGCCGCTGGACCAGCGCACCGACCTGTGGTCGCTCGGCGTGGTGCTCTACGAGATGCTGGTCGGGCGGCGGCCGTTCCCGGGCGCGACTCCTTCCGCGGTGGCGGAGGCGATCCTGGGTGGTAGCCCGGCGCCGCTTTCAACGATGCGGCCGGAGGCTCCCCCCGGGCTCGACCGGATCGTGACGACCGCGCTGGGCAAGACTCCGGCGGCCCGGTATCAGTCGGCTCAGGCGTTCGAGCGCGACCTCCTGGCGCTCGGCCTGGCGCTGGACCTGCCGGTCGGATTCACCCCGTCGGGCGGCGTTCCGCCGGCGGAAGCTCCCGAAGGGCCGAAGCCTGCACGTCCGCGGTGGGTCGTCGCGGCCGCGGTGGCGCTGGCGGCGGGAGTGATGGCGCTCGCGGTCTGGGCGCTCGCGGGCGCGCCGGTCCATCTCGCGGCGCCCTGAGGTCGGCTTCCAATCTGGAGGTGTGGATGTCAGCCGCTCGCCCCGCCCGCCTCGTCCGCGCCGCGCCCTACCTGCTGGTGCCCGACGTCGCCGCCGCGGCGGCCTACTATCACGACGTCCTCGGCTTCGGGCGCGAGTACATGGGCGGCGAGCCCCCCGAGTTCGCCATCTGCGCCCGCGACGGCTTGCCGATCATGCTGCGCCGCGCTCCCGACCGGTCCCGGCTCACGCCGATCGAGCGTCAGGGTGGCACCTGGGATGCGTTCTACTGGGTGGAGGGACTGGACGCGCTCCGCGCCGAGCTGGTGCGGCGCGGCGCGGAGCTCGCCTACGACGTCACGGTGCAGCCGTATGGCATGCGGGAGCTCGCCGTGCGCGACCTCGACGGGCACGTCCTCGGCTTCGGCGAGCCGACGACATGAGGTCCGACGACGGACTCCTTCGCGCCATCGGTCCCGTCGGGCTCGCGCTCAGCATCGTCAACGTCACGGTGGGCGGCAGCATCTTCGTGCTTCCCGCCGTGCTCGCGCGGGAGCTGGGGACGGGGGCGCCCGCGGCGTATCTGGCGGGCGCCGGTGTCATGGCTCTGGTCGCGCTCGCGTTCGCCGAGGCAGGGCGACGAACCACCGTGAGCGGCGGACCCTACGCCTACGTGGAGCGGGCCTTCGGTCAGTTCCCGGGATATCTCGCGGGCCTGCTCACCTGGCTGGCCACGATCGTGGCGTGCGGCGCGGTGGGCGCCGCGCTGGTGGATTCGCTGGCCACGATGATCCCGGTGCTGCACCAGCCGGTGCCGCGCACGCTCACCGTGGCGATCGCCTTCGGTGCATTGGCGCTGGTGAACGTCCGCGGCGTCCGCGCGGGCACCATGCTCGCGTCCGCCGCGGGGATGGCCAAGTTCATCGGCCTGGTGGTCTTCGTGCTGCTGGCCGCGCAGTTCGTACAGGCGGACCATCTGCGGGTGACCTCGCCCGTCGGAGGCGCGGGGCTCGGCCGGGCGACCATCCTGGTGATCTTCGCGCTCGCCGGGATGGAGATTCCGCTCTGCGCGGGCGGCGAGATCCGGGACCCGGGACGCACGGTGCCGCGCGCCCTGGCCGCGGCCACCCTGCTGGTCGTGCTGCTCTACGTCACCATTCACCTGATCGCGCAGGGCGTGCTCGGGCCCGCGCTCGCCGGCTCCTCAGCGCCGCTGGCGGACGCGTTGGGCGCGCTCGGTCCGGCGGGCCGCGGACTCATCCTGGCCGTGGGGGCGATCTCGATGGTCGGCTTCCTCGGCGGGGACATCCTGGGCCAGAGCCGGGTGCTGTTCGCCTTCGCCCGGGATGGGCTGCTGCCACGCAAGCTGGCCTCGGTGCATCCCGTCACCCGGGCGCCGTACGTGGCGGTGGTGGTCAACGCGGTCGTGGCCGCGGCGCTGGCGATGTCGGGCAGCTTCACCCTGCTCGCGCCGGTGGCGAGCATCGCGATCGTGCTGCTCTACATCGCGACCTGCGTGGCGGCGTGGGTCGTCACTCGGCAAGAGCCCAGTGGAGCAGGAACGCTTCCGGGAGCAACCGCGCTCCTGGCGATCCCCGGTTTGGCCTGGGTGCTGGTCCAGAGCACCCGGCAGGAATTCCTCGCGGTGGTCGTGGCCCTGGCGGCCGGAACGGCCCTGTATGCCGTGACCACCAGGCTGAGGTCGCCGACCCCGCTCTCGACCGACGCGAGGCTCTAGACCGGCGGCTACTCGCCCGGCCGGTAGACCCGCTCGGTGTGCCCCTCGAGCTGACCCGGATAGAAATAGACCGGCCGCAGCCGTCCTTCAGCGTAGCGCTCGGCCTGGTCGTTGTAATGGGGCGACGCGGGATCGCCGCTCTCCCCGCCGGGCGTCACGGCGATCGCGCGCACGCTGTCCCGACCGAACTCGACCACCGCCACGAAGGTGTTCCCGTAGGTGCCGTAGCGCCGCCGGGTACCGGGGTAGGCTCGGCTGCTGACCGCGGCGAGCGATCCCCAACTGGAGGAGGTGAACGGAACCGCCACGCTGGGCTTCTTGTCGTCGAAGGGATGGGCCCGATCGGGGCCGGGCCGCTGGAAGCGGTTGATCTCGCCCCAGGGCGTGCGCCAGGTGCCGAAGTCGCGGTCGAGGTGGCTCACCGCGGTACGCAGCGCGTCCAGCTTGCTCGCCGCCGACGTGCTGTCGGCCATGTAGGCGTAGATGGCCATCTCGGGATAGATCGGGACCCGGTCACGCACCCGGCCCATGAGCTCGTCGCCCCAGGCGACGGCAAGCGAGGTCGGCACGCTCGCGGCGGACCAGCGGTGGTCCCAGCCGCGCAGCGCTTCGATCGGCTCGGCCAGTCCCTCCGCCTCCGGCTTTCCGGCGAGCGAATCGAACGCGTTCACCAGCCGGGGGACCAGCCGGGCGAACGCCGTCAGGTAGGGATCGAACGCGGCGGCGCGGAGCCGCTCGATGGTGAAGTCCCGACGTCCGTTCAGCATACGGATGGCCTGCTGCCCCCGCGGGATCTCGCCCACCATGTCCATGTACCTGGGGTATTGCTCGCGCCGGGGACTGTCTCGGCCGGCCGCCGAGTAGGGCCAGTTGTTGGTGTTCTGCAGCCATCCGTTCGGCGGATCCACCACGTGGGGGCTCGATTCCACCCCGTGCACGCCGTGCCACTCGGTGGCGGGGTCGCTGCCGTCCACCGGACGAGTCCAGTCGAAGCGATCGTCCCGCCGGGGAATGAACTGCGGAAGGAACAGGCCGATATGCCCATCGGCGTCGGCGTACACCGTGTTATTGGACGAGTTCGCGTTCAAGTTCATGGCCTTGCGGTACTCCGCGAGGTTCCGCGCCCGGGTGCGAAGGAACGACTGGCTCAGCGCCTCGACCGGCCGGTTCATCAGCCGCACCGTGATCCACTTTTCGTCCATCGAGCGCACCACGGGGCCGTGGTGGGTGTGATAGACGGTGAACTCGCGATCGCGCAGACCGTCGGCCGTCCGATACCGCAGCGCGATCCGCTCCGTGCGCACGGGCCGGAGGTCCCGCCCGTAGCGGTAGAAGATTCGTCCATCCCTCCGCACGATCGTCTCGGCATACTCGTCGATCGCGTCCGCCCCGGTGGAAGTGTGCATCCAGCCCAGCCGGGGGTTGAACCCCTGGTAGATGAAGAACTGGCCCCAGGTCGTCGCGCCATAGGCGTCGAGTCCCTGGTCGCTCGTCATCTGCAGCTCGGATCGGAAGAAGAAGGTCGTGTGGGGATTGATCAGCAGGAGTGCCCTGCGGTTCACCGTATTGGCAGGCGCGACAGCGAATCCGTTGGATTCCTGCGAAGGACCCGAAGCGCCATTGCCGCCGGCGGAGGCCGGCTCCGTGGAGGGAGCGTAGAAGGCGCGCAGGGAGTCGAGGTTCACCGATTCGATGTCGCCCCCGATGCTGCCCTCGCTGAAGCTGAGCGGCATCCAGGGCTCGAACCGGGTCAACACACTGGGATGGACGTCCGGCTGGGTGGAGAGATAAAAATTGAGCCCGTCGGCCCAGGCGTCCATCAGGCCCCGGAGCCAGGCCGGGCTCCGGCGATAGAGCGCCTGCAGCGTATCCGCATTCAGGAACAGCCGCTGGCGGAGATCCTGCCACACCGCCTTCTCGCCCTCCGCCTCGGCAAGACGCCCGGTGGACACGAGATAGTTCCGCTCGATCCGACCGAAATCGTCTTCCGCCTGGGCGTAGATCATCCCGAAGACGGCGTCGGCGTCGGTGACCCCGTGCACGTGGGCGATCCCCCAGTCGTCCCGCGTGATCCGCACCGCTCGCGCGTGGCGCTGCCAGCGGGCGAGCTCGTCAGGATGGGGGGATGGCGGGGGTGACTGGACCAGCGAAATGGCGAGCAGGATCGAAGACAGCGGCACGGACGCTCGAAGGTCGGAGGAGCACGAAATGTAAACGCGATCGCCCGACCGACCGTCGCGGCGCCCACCACCCAGCTAGTGCGAGGCGCCTTCCTCCTCCAGGGCGAACGAGCCGTAGCGCACCGGGCCGGCGCGCTCGAGCCGCTGAATCACCACGCCGGTGGTGGACACCTTCGTGTCCAGCAGGCGGAAGGCGGCCGGCAGCGCTCCGCCGGCGAAGAGGCGCTTGCCCGAGGCGAGCACGAGCGGGAAGGTCCAGAGCCGGATCTCGTCCACGAGGTCGTGCTCCAGGAGCGTCTGCACCAGGTCGCCGCTGCCGGACACCTGGATCTGCCCCTCGCCGTCCCGCTTGCGTCGGCCGAGTTCCGCCACCACGTCGCGGATGATGGTGGTCTGTTGCCAGTCCGCGCTGCGCAGCGTGCGCGACGCCACCAGCTTGGGCACCGCGTTCAGCTTGGCGGCGACAGGATCCGAGGGATCGGTGATGCGGGGCCAATGCGCGGCAAAGATCTGATAGGTGCGTCGGCCCAGCAGCAGGGTGTCCATCTCCAGCATCTGTTCCACGATCAGCGGGTTCATCACGTCGTCCCAGTAGGAGAACGACCAGCCGCCGTGCTCGAATCCGCCGTCGCGATCCTCGTCCGGGGCGCCCGGCGCCTGCATCACGCCGTCCAGGGTCACGAAGGCGCCTACCACCAGCTTCCGCATGTCGTCCTCTCGGTCCGGGGGTCGATTTTCGCCGCTTCATCCTATAAACGAACGTGATCCGGGGGAATCGACAGCCACCAATTCGCTGGGATGGCCATTCTAAGCAGCTGTCAGTAAACACGTTAACAGAATTCACGCTGCTTTCACGGACACGTTGCAAATTGGCTTCCAGTTGTTCGACGCCCCCGACACCACAACAGCGAGGAACACCATGCGGACCGACAAGAACCAGACCCCCCAGACCAAGCAGAACGACAAGGCCCGCGACCTCGCCAAGCAGAGCGAGAACGTCGAGCTCAACGTGGAAGAGCTGGAAGAGCGGATCGCCCCGCGGAAGGCGTTCTAACCCACGCTGAGTCGTCGGGCCGGGCTTCGGGAGCCCGGTCCCCCACAGAACCGCCGCCGAGAGCTCGAGCTCGGCGGCGGTTCAGCGTTCCGGGATCGGTGGGACGCGGGGCTTCGGGTCAGGCCTTCTTTCGGTACCTGCCGTCGAACGCCACCGTCCAGGTCTTGCCGCCGTCGGTGCTGGACTCCCAGAGCTGCCGGACGTCCTTTCCCTTAGGCGTCCAGGTGATGCGCTGCAGGGTACTGCCGGAGTCGCTCTTCTGCTCCCCGACGAGGACCATCTTGCCGTCCTGGAACGCCCCGTTCAGCTCCAGCAGGGTGCCGAAGTCGTCCACCCAGGTCTGGTGCCACCGCCGGCCGGTCGCGTCGTAGATGTTGTAGCTGGTGCCGTGCATGCCGCGGGCCCCGCTCCAGCTCTCCCGCAGGACGCAGCCGCTCAGAATCGGCTCGACCCGGTTGGTGCCGGCGAACTTGCCATCGGGCAGGGTGACCTCCCAATCGCCGATCCAGAAATCGAACTGATGGTGCTCGGTGGAGGTACACGCCGGCGGATGGGTGGGCTGCTGGGCGAGGGCCGGACTCGACCAGAGCACCAGGGCGAGGGGCAGAACGAGCGCGGGACGGATCGACGTGGAACGCATCGCAGCTCCGGAATGGAGGTCAGGTCAGGCACTCGGACCATGGAAGACTGTACGGAAGCAGGGATCCGACGGGTTCGTCGGCCAGAGATTACCTTTGGAGCCAACCCCGTCCGCCGCGACCCCACATGACCCCGATACGATTCGCCAGCGCCGGCCTCCTGCTCCTGGCCGCGATCCCCTGCACTGCCGCTGCCCAGGCCCCGGGTCGGCGCCCCATGACGATCACGGACCTGATCACCGCGGTCCGGGTGGGCGACCCGCAGATCTCCCCGGACGGCAAGCGGGTCCTTTTCGTCCGCACGACCACCGACTCGGTGACGGGCAAGCGCAACGCCGACATCTGGGTCGTCGCCGCGGACGGCTCGGGCCAACCGAAGCCGCTCATCGCGGGTCCCGGCACGGACGACACGCCCCGCTTCCTCGCCGATGGCCGGATCGCCTTCATCTCCGCCCGGAGCGGGACGTCGCAGGTGTACCTGGCGGACGCATCGGGCGCCCACGCTCGTGCGGTCACCCGGATCTCGGGTGGGGTGCAGCCGCCGCTGGTGGTCTCGCCCGACGGTCAGCGTGTGGCCTACGTGTCCGACGCCTATCCCCAGTGCGCGGATGACCCGTGCAATGCCAAAGTTCGCGACTCGGTCGCGAAGGATCCGGTCAAGCTGCACCGGCTGACCCGCCTGCCCTACCGCCATTGGACCGACTGGTGGGAGCAGGTGCGGCATCACGTCTTCGTGACCGAGCTGGCGGGTGGAGCGACGCGCGACCTCACTCCGGGTGACTACGACAGCCCGCCCCACAACTACGAGGATGGCGCGCTGGCCTTCTCGCCGGACGGCCGCGAGATCGCCTTCGTATCCAAGCGGGGCGACAAGGACGCGGAGATGTGGACCACCAACCACGACGTCTGGACCGTGCCCGTGACCGGCGGGGAGCCGACCCGGATCACCTCCAACCCCGCCGCCGACATGCAGCCGGTCTACTCGCCGGACGGGAAATCGATTCTGGTCCGGGCGCAACGGCGGCCCGGGTTCGAGGCCGATCGCTGGTATCTGGACGTCTACGATCGGAGCAGCGGAGGCCATCGCACCGTGTTCGAGACCCCGGATCTTCCAGTGGAGGATTTCCGGCTCTCGCCCGACGGCGCCACGGTCTGGTTCACCTCCACCAGCCACGGCGCGGTGAATCTGTACCGCGTGCCCTTGTCCGGGGGCGAGCCCACGCTGGCCCTGCAAGGTGGCGCGGTCGGCGCTTTCCAGCCGGCCGAGGGGTTTGTGATCGCCGCGCGGTCGTCGCTCACCGCGCCCGCCGAGCTGGTCCGAGTGGACGCGTCCGGCACCGCCCAGCCGCTCACCGCCATGAACGCCGGCTGGCTGGCGAAGGTGGAGCAGTCGACCCCATCGAGCCGGACGGTCATCGGGGCGGGCGGCGACTCGGTGCAGTACTGGCTCCTGCTCCCACCGGGGTTCGATCGCGCCCGCCGTTATCCGGTGGTGTTCCTGATCCATGGCGGCCCGCAGGGCGACTGGGCCGACGCCTGGTCCAGCCGCTGGAATCCGGCGCTGTGGGCGGCACAGGGCTGGATCGTAGCCGCACCCAACCCACGAGGCTCGACCGGCTTCGGACAGCGGTTCGTGGACGAGATCAGCCAGGACTGGTGCGGCAAGGCGATGCTCGACCTCGATGCCGTGTTCGATACCGTCGCCACCCTGCCGAACGCGGACACTACGCGCATGGGCATCGCGGGCGCGAGCTACGGCGGGTTCGCGGTCGACTGGCTGATCGGCCACACCAACCGGTTCAAGGCCGCGGTGAGCCACGACGGCGTCTTCAACCTCGAGTCGATGTCGTTCACGACCGAGGAGCTCTGGTTTCCCGAGTGGGAGTTCGGGGGGCCGCCATGGACGGGCCAGGCCCGCAGGAACTTCGAGCGCTGCTCGCCGCATCGCACCGCCGATCGGATCCGGACGCCGACGCTGGTGATCACCAACCAGCAGGACTTCCGGGTTCCGGTGGACCAGGGGCTGCAGCTCTTCACGGCGCTGCGACGGAACGGGGTGGAGTCGGAAGGGCTGGTCTTCGAGACCGAAGGCCACTGGGTGCTCGGCGCGCTGGACAGCCGGCGCTGGCACGAGGAGGTATTCGCCTGGCTGCGGAGGTATCTGGCGCCCGCGGCGCCGTGAGATCGCCCGACGTCGCCCTAGGGCCGGGGCACCTGGAGGTCGCGCATGAACGCGGCGACGGCCCCGTAGTACCCGGCGCTGTCCACCAGGAACGCGTCGCCGTGACCGCCGCCGAGCGGGACGAATTGCTTCGGCTCCGGCGCGAGGGCGAAGAGGCGCTCCCCGTGGTCGATCGGCACCACGTCGTCGGCCCGGGCGTGGAGGAAGAGCTTGGGAAGGGTGAGGCGGCCGATCTTCCGGTCGCTCTCGAAGCGATTGCGGGCGATGAGTCGTACCGGCAGCCAGGGATAGATCTCCTGACCCCGGGCGACGGCCGACAGCAGCGCCCCGTCGAGAATCAGGCCCGCCGCGGGCTCCCGGGACGCCAGCTCGACCGCTACCGCGGAGCCGAGCGAGTGGCCGAAGATCACGATGCGTGCCGGCGGGACCCCCAGGCTGTCGCGGAGATAGCGGTAGGCCGCCACGGCGTCGAGGTAGACCCCGCGCTCGTCCGGCGATCCCTCGCTCTCACCGTACCCGCGATAATCGAAGGCGAGAATGCCGAGGCCAAGGGCGCGGAGCCCGGCGTAGTGCTGGTCGCGGCCGCCTTCGGACAGGTTGCCGGCGTTGCCGTGGCAGATGAGCAGCCACCGCGCAACGGGCGTGGGGGCGATCGGTCGCATGGCCCAGGCCGACAGCGCGACGCCATCTTCGGCGCGGAAGCGGACCGTTTCAGGATCGAGACCGAGTGAGGGGGGCGGGGGGGTGAGGTGGCGGGCGCTGCCGGGGGCGAAGACCAGGCGCGGCTCCAGGGCCCGGATGAGCAGGACGAGCAGGACGTAGCCCACCACGATCACCCCGACGATGCGCAGCATCGGATGCCCCCTGCGCCTACCGCCTACGCCGGATAGTACCGGCTCCCCTGCCGCGCCATCTCGGCGAGCGCCGGGGCCGGGCGGAACCGGTCGCCGTAGCGATCCTGCAGCTCGTACAGCGTCTCGATCACGCGGGCCGCGCCCAGGTCGTCGATCATGCGGAGCGGGCCGCCGCGGAACGCGGGGAAACCGATCCCGTAGATCGCGCCGATATCGCCGTCCCGGGCGCTGCGGATGACGCCCTCGCCGCAGGCGGCGGCAGCCTCGTTGAGCATGGCGTAGACCAGCCGCCGACGCACGGTCTCGGGATCGACCGCCTCGTTCGGCTTGACGTTGAGGAGTCCGTAGACCCCATCGTCCGCGCCGGTCTTGTGGCCGTCGCGGTAGCGGTAGAAGCCGCGCCCGTTCTTCCGGCCCAGGCGGCCGCCCTGCAGCAGCCGCTCGAGCCCGGCGCCGGGCCGCATCCGCTCGCCGAAGGCTTCCTGCATCACCTTGGCCGCCTTCTGCGCCACGTCCAGGCCGACCTCATCGAGCAGCGCGACGGGCCCCACCGGGAAGCCCCACTCGGTCATGGTGCGATCGACCAGCTCGATGGGCACGCCCTCCTCGACCAGCAGGCCGGCCTGGCCCAGATAGGGCGAGAGGATGCGGTTGACCCAGAAGCCGGGATGATCCTCGACCACGATCACCGTCTTCCCCATCCGCCGGCCGAACCGGACCGCGGTCACGATCGCCTCGGCGCTGGTGGCCTCGGTGGGAATCACCTCGAGCAGCGGCATCTTCTCCACCGGGGAAAAGAAGTGCATGCCCAGCACCCGCTCCGGGTGCGCCGCCTCCGCCGCGATCTCGCGGATCGGAATCGTCGAGGTATTGCTGGCGAAGATCGCATCCGGCCGCACCCGCTGCTCCACTTCGGCGAGGATCCGGCGCTTGAGCTCCAGCTCCTCGAACACGGCCTCGATCACCAGGTCCGCGCGGGCGAAGCCCGTGTAGCCGTCGCTCCCCGAGAGCAGTCCGCGCAGCCGCTCGTACCGGGGGCGGCCGATCCGGCGCCGCTTGAGCCGCTCGTCGAGGATGTCGGTCGCCGCCCGGATACCCTTTCCCACCCGGAACAGGTCGGCGTCCTTGAGCCGGGTATCCACCTCGACGTTGACCACGGCGGTGCCCGCGATCCCCGAGCCCATGAAGCCCGAGCCGACCACGCCCAGCCGGCGGATCTGCCGCGGCGTCGCGCTGCCGGGGGGAATGCCGTCGTCCTTCTTGAGCGCGGTCGTGGCGAAGAAGATCTGCACCAGCTTCCGGCTCACGTCGCCCACGGCGAGGTGCCCGAAGGCGCGGTGCTCCTCGGCGAGGCCGGCGGCCACCCCGTGCTCCAGGCCGACCCGCACGGCCTCGAGCGCGGCGAGCGGCGCGGGATAGTGCCCGCCGGTCTTCCTGAGCGCCTGCGCGCGGGCCTGGCGGTAGACCAGCCGGCGTCCCGCGGGGGTGCGGTCGAGAAAGAAGGCCGGCAGCCCGCCCTGACCGCCGCGCCGGTGCCCGCCGCCCCGCGCCAGGCGCTCGGCCGCCGCGCGGGCGGTGCGGAGCAGGATGCTCTTCGGCACCAGCTCGTCCACCAGGCCCAGCTTGAGCGCCTTGGCGGCGCGCTCGCTGCGGCCGGTGAGGATCATGTCCAGCGCCGCGCGCGCGCCGATCAGCCGCGGGAGCCGCTGGCAGCCGCCCGCGCCGGGGATGAGACCGAGCTGTACCTCGGGGAGGCCGAGCTGGGTCTTGGGATGGTCGGTGGCGACACGGTAAGAGCAGGCCAGCGCGAGCTCGAGCCCGCCGCCGAGACAGGCGCCGTGGATCGCGGCGACGACGGGCTTGGGCAGGGTCTCGACCCGGCTCACCATCTCCTGCCCCTCGAAGCTCAGCCGCTCCGCCTCGGCCTGGGTGGTGAGCGCGGTGAACTCCTCGATGTCGGCGCCGGCGATGAAGCTGTCGGGCTTGCCCGAGATCAGCACCACGCCGCGGATCTCGGCATCGTCGCGGATTCGGATCAGCAGCGCCTCGAACTCGACCTTCACCGCGGCGTTGAGCTTGTTGACCGGCTCGCCCGGCAGGTCGAAGGTGACGACCGCGATTCCGTCGCGCACCTCGATGGCGAAGGCCGACACCGCTAGCCGTCCCGCTCCAGCACCAGCGCGAAGCCCATTCCACCCTGGGCGCAGATCGAGATCAGGCCGAACTGCACGTCGCGCCGCTTCATCTCGTTCGCCAGCGTGGTGACCAGCCGGCACCCGGTGGCGGCGAACGGATGCCCGATGGCGATCGAGCCTCCCATCACGTTGGTGATCCCCCAGTCCACCTCGCCGACGGGACCGGGAAGCCCGAGCCGCTCGGCCCAGGCGGCGGAGCCCCAGGCCTGCACGTTGCTCAGCACCTGGGCGGCGAAGGCCTCGTGGATCTCGACCAGGCCGAGATCGCTCCAACCCAGGCCGGCCCGCTCCAGCGCCTTGGGCACGGCGTAGACCGGCCCCATCAGGAGCTGCCAGCCCGGGTCCACCGCCGCGACCGCGTAGCTGCGGATGCAGGCGAGCGGCTCGTAGCCCAGCGCCTGCGCCTTTTCCTCCGCCATCAGCAGCACCGCCGCGGCGCCGTCGGTGAGGGGGGACGAGTTGCCCGCCGTCACCGACCCGTAGCGCCGGTCGAAGACCGGTCTCAGCGCGGCGAGCGCCTCCATCGAGGTCTCCGCCCGGATGCCATTGTCCACGGTCACCGGCTGATCCATCGCCGCGCCGCCGAACCAGGCCGCGATCTCGGCGGTCATGCGGCCGTCCTGCGCGCCCGCCGCCGCGCGCCGGTGGCTCGTGAGCGCCAGCTCGTCCTGCGCCTCGCGGGTGATGCCGTTCTCCTTGGCCATCTTCTCCGCGCTCTGGCCCATGGTCTCGCCGGTGCTGGGCTCGGCGATGGCGGGGGTGACCGGGACCAGGTCGCCCGGACGGATCCGGCCGAACGCGCCGGCGCGGCCGGCGAGCGACTTCGCCTTGCTCGCGTCGACCAGGATCCGGCTCATCCGGCGGGAGTGGAGGATGGGGAGGTCGCTCAGGGTCTCGACCCCGCCGGCGAGGATGGTGTCGGCGTGGCCCAGGGCGATCTGGTCGGCCGCGTTGGTGACGGCCTGTGCGCCGGAGGCGCAGGCGCGATTGAGGGTGTACGCCGGGACGCTGGGGAGGAGCTGGGGGAGGAGACTCACTTCGCGCCCGACGTTGGGCGCCTGCACCGAAGGGACCACCTGGCCCCAGATGACTTCGTCGATTTCGCGGCCGTCGATCTCGCTGCGGTAGAGCAGCTCGCGGGCGGCGTGGCGGGCGAGGGCCGTGGCGGAGGCATCGCGCAGCACGGTGCCGCTCTTGGCGAAAGGGGTGCGCACGCCGGCCACGACGGCGACCCGGCGACCGGGCCGGGACTCGGGCATGTTGCTCCGGGTCGGAGGTGGGACTTACTTCTTTACGGCCAGCACGCTCGCGACGGCGCGCCAGCGCTCGGCGTCGATCGCCTCGAGGACCTCGCGCCCGTGCACGATGGTGAGCGGCGCGACCAGCCCGGCCAGCTCGCCGGGACGGAGCAGGTGGTCGTCCGAGGTGGGGCCCCAGCCGAGCTCGCGCTGGGCAAGCAGGTACGTCTCCATCATCAGGAAGCCGCCCGGCGCGAGCAGCGACACCAGCTCCGGCATCCTGGCCCGGTCAAGATAATTGAACACCAGAATCCCATCAAAGCCGCCCAGCTCCGGCCACGGCCCCTCGAGGTCCGCCACGCGCCACTCTACCTCGAGCCCGCGCTCCTCTGCCACCTCCCGCGCGGTGGCGAGCCGCGCCTCGTCGCGGTCGAGCGCGGTCACCCGGGCGCCCAGCGCCGCCGCGGCGAGGGTGTGGCGCCCCTCGCCGCAGGCGAGATCGAGCACCCGCACGCCCGAGCGCAGCCGATGACCGTGCCACACGAACCAGGTGCTGGGACGCGGCAGACGGGAGACGGGGGACAGGGTCACGGACGGCATTCCTCTCAGCGGGCACCACTGACGCAACTCACCGCGGAGCCGGCGGACGTGCTGGTGATCGGCGGCGGGATCACCGGCGCGGGCATCGCCCGCGACGCGGCGATGCGGGGACTCCGCACGGTGCTGGTGGAGCAGCATGATCTGGCCTGGGGCACCAGCTCGCGCTCCAGCCGCCTGGTGCATGGCGGCCTGCGCTACCTGGAGACCGGCGACCTCCGGCTCGTGCTGGAGGCCAACCGGGAGCGCCGGGTGCTGCTCCGGATCGCGCCCCATCTGGTCTGGCCTCTGCCGTTCATCTTTCCGCTCCATCGCGGGGACCGGGTGGGTCCCGCGCGCCTCGCGGCCGGCATGTGGCTCTACGATCTCCTGGCGCTGTTCCGCAATGTGAAGGCGCACCGCATGCTGGGCAAGCGCGCGCTGCTCGAAGCCGAGCCGATGCTGCGCGAGCGAGGACTCCGGGGCGGGGCGCTCTTCTACGACGCGCAGTGCGACGACGCCCGCCTCACCCTGGCGACGGCGCGCTCGGCGATCCAGCACGGCGCGCTGGTGGCCAACTACGTGGCCGTGATCGGCCTGGAGCGGACGGCGGGTCGGGTGGTGGGGGCGCAGGTGGAAGACCGGCTCGACGGCGGCGGCCGAGGCCTCATCCGGGCCGGTGTGGTGATCAACGCGACCGGGCCCTGGGGCGACCGGGTCCGGCAGATGGAGGACGCCGGCGCCGCCCCGCTTCTCCGGCCCACCAAAGGGATCCACGTGGTGGTTGAGCGCCGCCGGATCGACCATCGCCACGGCATCATCTTCACCAGCCCGATCGACGGCCGGGTGATGTTCATCCTCCCCTGGGGCGACCTGTCCTACATCGGCACCACCGACACCGACACCGACGAGAGTCCCGAGCGGCTGGAGATCCTGCCGGACGAAGTCGTCTACCTGCTTCGCTCGGTCAACGCCCGCTTTCCCAACGCCCGGCTCACGATCGAGGACGTCCGCGGGAGCTGGGCCGGCCTCCGGCCGCTGATCGCCGCGGACTCGCCGCAGGCGGCGAGCCGTCGCTCCCGCGACCACATCGTCGTCCAGGGCTCCGGCGGCATGATCACGGTGGCGGGGGGCAAGCTCACCACCTATCGGACGATGGCCCGCGAGGTGGTGGACCGCGCGCTCCGGGAGCTGCGACTGCGCGAGGGCCGCCGGCGGCCGGGCGAGGCGCTCACCGACGAGGAGCCGCTGCCCGGCGGCGAGACCGACGACTTCGGGCCGTTCCGCGAGCGGGGACTGGAGCTGGGCGTGCTGCCGGACAGCGTGGATCACCTGGTGCGGCACTACGGGACCGAGGCCGCGGGGATCTACAACCTGGGCGGCGGCGACCGGCGACTCCTGCGCCGCCTGCTGCCGCCGCACCCCGCGATCGAGGCCGAGGTGCTGCACGCGGTGCGGCGGGAGCTGGCCCAGACGGTGGAGGACGTCCTGGTGCGGCGCCTCCACCTGTACTACGAGCATCCCGAGCGGGGGGTCGCCGCGGCCCGACGCGTGGCCGAGCTCATGGCCCGGGAGCACGCGTGGGACGAACGGCGGATCGCGGCGGAAGCGGAACGGTACGAGGCCTTCGCCCGCCGCTGAGCGCTACTGCGCCGGGTCCACGATGACCGTCCCCGACATTCCGACTCCGCCCGGTCCGCCGTGGGCCGAGCAGTAGTAGCGATAGGTGCCGACCTTCGTGAAGGTGTACGAGTAGCTGTGCGGCGCGGTGAACAGCGCCGTTCCGTTCTCCGGGGCGGGGATCGCGCCGTCGTCCGGTGTGACGTTGTGTCCACTCGCGCCGTCGGCCCACACCCAGGAAACGGCCTGCCCCGGCTGGACGTGAACCACGGACGGAACGAAGAGGTTGGTCGGGGTGACCGAGACGGTGACCGGCTCGGGCGGAGGGCCGCCGCCGCCCTCCTCCGCCGTGGCGGTGAAGCTCAACGGGGAGTTGGTCGCCCCGATCACCGAGGCCCGCGCGCTCTGCGGCCCGATGGAGGCTCCCAGGGTCCAGGTCATCTGGGCGATGCCGTTGGCGTCGGTCAGCGATTTGGAGGACCCGACCGAGCCGTCGTCCGTCGTCCAAGTCACGCTGACCTGCTCCGCCGGCTCCCCGTCCCGGGTCACCAGGACGCGGAGCGGCTGGCCCAGCTCCGCATCAGGCGCCCCGGTCTGATTGTCCCCGCTCTTGGTCGGCTTCGAGAGAGCGGTCTCGGGCGTGGGGTTGCTCTGGCCGTCGTCGCCACAGCCGGCTGCCACCAGGGCGAGTGACGCCACCAGACCGCCCCAGACGATCGTCCGGTACCTGCGCATCGGGTTCCTCCGAAAGGCATGGGTTCTCAGCCTACTCCCTATAGGACGCCGGGCAAGAGCGATCGTGGACGCGCTCGCTGCGGGGGCCCGGACGGGCCATTATCTTCACCCATGCCCCGGTGAGGGCTCCGGGCGCGCCCGGCTTCGCGCGCACCTCAGGGACATGCGGTGAACTTCGTGGATCCCAACGTTTTCGAAACGGCCAACGCCGGCTTCGCGCAGGCCATGTACGAGGAGTTTCTCCGCGACCCCGCCGCGGTGGGGCCGGAATGGCGCCGGCTGTTCGAGAGCGGCGTCGTGGGGGAGCGGCCGGAGAACGGGGACGGACGGGCGGACGGGCGGACGGGCGGACAGGCGGACGGGCGCGTGAGCCCTCCGCTCAGCTCGACGGCGCAACCCTCCGACCCTCCGACCCTCCGACCCTCCGTCCCAAGCGGCGCGGTCCCCATCAAAGGCCCCGCCGCCCGCCTCGTCGCGAACATGACCGAGAGCCTGGGCGTGCCGACGGCCACCACCTTCCGGGTGGTGGCCGTGGGCGCGCTCGAGGAGCGTCGCAAGCGGCTCAACGCCGCGCTGCAGGCCGGCGGCCGGCGGGACAAACTCTCCTTCACCCACCTGATCGCCTTCGCCCTGGTCCAGGCCACCAAGCGTCATCCGGTCATGGGCCACACCCTGGTCCACGTCGAGGGCGCCGACTACCGGGTGCAGCCCGAGGGCATCGGCCTGGGCCTCGCGGTCGACGTGCAGCGCAAGGACGGGAGCCGGGGCCTGGTGGTGCCCGTGATCAAGCGGGCCGATACGCTCGACTTCGCCGCGTTCCACGCGGCCTACGAGACGCTGGTCGAGAAGGCCCGAAGCAACAAGCTCATGCCGGACGATTTCGCCGGCGCCACGATGTCGCTCACCAACCCCGGCGGGCTCGGCACGGTGGCCTCGGTGCCCCGGCTCATGGCCGGCCAGGGGAGCATCATCGCCGTCGGTGCGATCGGCTATCCGGTCGAGTTCCACGCCGTTCCCGACGAGCGGCTCCGGGAGCTCGGCGTCAGCAAGGTCATGACCGTCACCAGCACCTACGATCACCGCGTCATTCAGGGCGCGGAGTCGGGAGCATTCCTGGCGACGCTGGAACACCTGCTCCAGGGCGATGAGGGCTTCTACCAGGTCATCGAGGAAAGCCTGCAGCTCTCGGGGGAGAGCTACGAGCTGATCAAGGCCGCCCCGGCGGCCCGGCGGGACGAGGCGGCCGGGCCGATCGCGCCGGAGATGCTGTACCACGTGGCCGCGGCGATGGCGCTGGTCAAGGCGTTCCGGATGCACGGGCACCTCGCGGCGCACCTCGACCCGCTCGGCACACCGCCGATCGGCGATCCGGCGCTCAACCCCGGCGGCCCGCTCGGGCTCACGCCCGAGGCGCAGGCGGCGATTCCCGCCAAGGTGCTCCGCATCGCGGTGCCGGGCCAAACCCTGGCCGAGGCGCTCCCCTATCTCCAGGCCACCTACTGCGGCACCATGGCCTACGAGATCGAGCACATCGCCACCCACGAGGAGCGGGTCTGGCTGCGGGAAAAGATCGAGAGCGGTGCCTACCGCCAGCCCATGCCGGCTGCGGAGCAGCGCCGGCTGCTGCGCCGACTCACCGAGGTCGAAGCGCTGGAGAAGTTCCTCCACAAGGCGTACCTCGGGCAGAAGCGGTTCTCGATCGAGGGCGTGGACATGCTGGTGCCGATGCTCGATCTCACCATCGAGCGCGCGGCCGCCTCGGGCGCGCGCGACGTGGTGATCGGCATGGCGCACCGGGGCCGACTCAACGTGCTGGCCCATACGGTGGGCCGGCCGTACGAGACGATCTTCGCCGAGTTCGAGGGCGGCCGGCAGGTGGAGGGCGGAGGACAGCTCACGCCCGAGGGCGGTACCGGCGACGTGAAGTACCACCACGGCGCCGAAGGCGCCTACGTCACCACCGGCGGCAAGGCGATCACCGTGTCGCTGTCCCCCAATCCGAGCCACCTCGAGTTCGTGAGCCCAGTGGTGGACGGCCGGGCCCGGGCCAAGCAGACTCAGCGCCGGGGACGGGACGCACACCACGATCCCTCGGCCGCGGTGCCGGTCACCATCCACGGCGACGCGGCCTTCGCCGGCCAGGGGGTCGTGGCCGAGACGCTCAATCTGGGCTCGCTCAAGGGATACCGCACCGGCGGGACGCTGCACCTCATCACCAACAACCAGGTCGGCTTCACCACCGACATGAAGGATGCGCGCAGCACCCGCTACGCCTCCGATCTGGCGAAGGGGTTCGACATTCCCATCATCCACGTCAACGCGGACGACGCGGAGGCCTGCCTCAGCGCGGTCCGGCTGTCGATGGCCTACCGCGACCGGTTCCACCAGGACGCGGTGATCGACCTGGTGGGGTACCGGCGGCACGGCCACAACGAGGGCGACGAGCCGGCCTACACCCAGCCGCTGATGTACGAGCGGATCAAGAATCACCCGACCGTGCGGGAGGTCTACGCCAAGCAGCTGGTGGCGGCGGGCGTGCTCACCCAGGAGGAGGCCGACCGCGAGGCGAGCGAGGCGTATCAGCGGCTGGTGGACGTCCAGCAGGCCTTCAAGGCCAGCATGGGCAAGACCATCACCAAGGAGCACGGCCTCCGGCTGAGCGGCGCGGGACAGGAGTTCGACACCGCGTTGGCGCCGGAGTTCCTGACCGCGCTCAACGAGCAGCTCCTCACCTGGCCCGAGGGGTTCACGGTCCACCCCAAGCTCAAGAAGCAGCTCGAGCGCCGACGGACCGCGCTGGGGCCCGAGGGCGGGATCGACTGGGCCCACGCGGAGACGCTGGCGCTGGCCTCGCTCCTGACCGAAGGCATTCCGATCCGGCTCACCGGCCAGGACACCGAGCGGGGCACCTTCAGCCAGCGGCATCTGGTGCTGCATGACGCGGCCAACGGCCAGACGTTGGCCCCGATTCAGCGGCTGCCCGGCGCGCTCGCTCCGATGGAGCTGCACAACAGCCCGCTGTCCGAGCTCGCCACCCTGGGGTTCGAGTACGGGTACAGCGCCGCCGCGCCCGATGCACTGGTGCTCTGGGAAGCGCAGTTCGGCGACTTCATCAATGGCGCCCAGGTCATCGTCGACCAGTTCCTCTCGGCCGGGCTCTCGAAGTGGGGCCTCACCACCCGACTGACCCTGCTCCTGCCGCACGGCTACGAAGGCCAGGGGCCGGAGCACTCCAGTGCCCGGCTCGAGCGGTTCCTTCAGCTCGCCGCCGAAGGCAACATCCGGGTGGCCAACCCCACGACCCCGGCGCAGTACTTCCATCTGCTCCGGCGCCAGGCCCGGCGGACCCGGCAGCGGCCGCTGGTGATCCTGACCCCCAAGAGCCTGCTCCGGCTGCCGCAGGCGAGCTCCCGGCTCTCGGAGCTGGCGGGCGGCCAGTGGCAGGCCGTGCTGAACGATCCGGTCGCGTCCCGGCACCCCGACCAGCTGACGCGCCTGGTCGTCTGCAGCGGCAAGGTCTACTACGACCTGCTGGCCGAAGCGGAAAAAATGAAGAGCGGCAGGCCCGCGGTGACCCGCATGGAGCAGCTCTACTCATTCCCGTGGACCGAGATGCGGGAGCTGCTCGCGGGGTATCCGGGCTTGGAGGAGCTGGTCTGGGTTCAGGAGGAGCCGCGGAACATGGGGGCCTGGAGTTACGTCGAGCCGAAGCTGCGGGAGCTTGCCCCGGACGGCGTGCGGGTGAGCTACGTGGGGCGGCCGGAGCGAGCCAGCCCGGCCGAGGGATATCCGGCGGCCCACGCCGCCGAGCAGAGCCGGATCGTGCAGGAAGGGCTCAAGGGGAGGCCGGCGGAGGAGCCCACACCGCTGCCGACCACGGCCGCGGCCGGCCAGGCGAAGGGGTAGAAATGCTGAGGGCGGCCGATGGCCGCCCTCTTCATCTGCTCCGTTGCCCGATCACTCCTTCGGGAGGATCGGCCGTTCCGACGCCTGCCTGGCGAGCTCCCGGAGGGGCTCCGACAGGTGCTCTCCATAATGGAGAAGGAACACCCCCCGCGACCGCTTCTGCATCAGAAACGCGACCAGCGGCGTGTCGGCCTTGGCCGCATTGCAGTCGCGGCAGGCCAGAACCAGGTTGTCGGCGCGGTCGTACGCGGTCTGCCCGCGGCGAGGCCGAACATGGTCCAGGGTGATGACGTCGGGCGAGGTCTCAGTTCCGCAGTACGCGCACACCGAGCCATGTAGGCCCAGGAGAAAATCGCGGTGCGACTGCATCGACCTGCCGGGGGAACGCCGAAAGCTGGGAACGGAGACTGCGGAATGCCTGCGTGATCTGCGTGCCACAAAAATCCAGGTTGGGGTTGGATAGTGACCGGCCAGTCCGGTCACACGAACGTCCATCAAACCTAGCAAGAATGACGCCAAAATGACAGTCCCACGCGGATTTACCCTCTTCTTGGCCGCCTCGGCGGGCCTCCTGCCCGGCTGCTCCGCATCCAGCGACGAGTCACCAACCGCGGACCGGAAGGCCGTCGAAGCCACGGTCAACCGGTATGTCGAGGCCACCAACAAGGGGGATGCCCAGGCCCTGGCCCAGCTCTACGAAGACGACGCCGTGCTCCTCCCGCCCGATCACCAGCCGGTCGAAGGCCGGGCAGCCATCGGAGAGTTCTGGCGCCAAGGGACCGATGAAGGCCTGGAGGTGACCACCCTGCGGTTGGATGTGGAGGGAGGGTTAGGCTATCTCGTTGGCCAGTATACGCTTCCGGAGACGGACGAGGAGCCGGCCGATTCCGGAAAAACGGTCATGTGCCTCCGGCGGCAGCCCGATGGGAGCTGGAAGGTTACGGCCGACATCTGGAACAGCAGCGTCGGCGACGAAGACGACGACGAAGACGACACCAACCCGGCACCATCCATCAGCTGACCCGCCACCGCCCCGGTGACGGTCCTCACCGACCCCCACCCGGGCCGGTCGTCAAGGTGCGTGATGGCGCATCCCCACATTCACGACGGCGAGATCCGAATCCTCGGGCACCGGTGGTCTCCGGAGGCCCACGAGCTCAAGGCATTTCTGGCCCGGTCCCGGGTTGGGTACCGCTGGCTCGATGTTGAGCGCGACCGGGAGGCCGCCGGCTATCTGGGCGAAACGCGGGCGGGGAGAGACACTCTGCCGGTCGTCATCCTGCCGGACGGCACCCGCCTGGTCCGGCCGGCGGTCCGCGACCTGGCCCAGCGCATCGGCCTGGACACCGAGCCGGATCAACCGTTCTACGACCTCGTCATCGTGGGGGGCGGCCCGGCCGGGCTTTCCGCCGCGGTGTACGCGGCCTCCGAGGGAATCCGAACGATCGTCGTGGAGCAGGAAGTCCCAGGTGGCCAGGCGGGGTACAGCGCGAAAATCGAGAACTATCCCGGCTTCCCCGAGGGCCTGAGCGGACGCGACTTCGCCCACCGCACCGTGGCCCAGGCCGAGCGGTTCGGGGTCGAGATCCTCTCCACCCGCCACGTCGAAAGCCTCACGCAGAAGGGGCGGTACCGGGTGATCCGTCTCGATGATGAGACGACGGTGGCGGCGCACGCTGTTCTCCTCGCGACCGGCGTGGCGTTCCGGTGGCTCGAGGCGCCGGGCTGCCCGGACCTGGTCGGCCGGGGCGTCTACTATGGCGCCGCCACCGCCGAGGCCAGCGACTGCCGAGACCAGCGGCTGTACGTCCTGGGCGGGGGCAATTCAGCGGGGCAGGCCGCGTTGCTGCTGGCGGAGTACGCTCGCAGGGTCACCATCGTGGCGCCGGAGCCATCGCTGGAGGACACGATGAGCCAGTACCTCCTCGAGCGGATCGCCGAGCTGCCCAATGTCGAGACCTGCCCCGGCCACACCATCATCGGCGCGGAAGGCAGCAAGCACCTGGAGCGGCTGGAGCTGGAGCGCGTGGCAGACGGCGAGCGGCGGAAGGTCGAGGCCGACGGGCTCTTCGTCTTCATCGGGGCGGAGCCGCGCACTCAGTGGCTGGAAGGCGTGGTCGAGCGGGACGAGCACGGATTCATCCTGGCCAACGATCGGATGGAAACGTCCGTGCCCGGGGTCTTCGTGGCCGGCGACGTGCGCGCGGGCTCGGTCAAGCGGATCGCCTCGGCGGTGGGCGAGGGCGCGATGGCGGTGCAGTTCATCCACGGCTACCTGGCCGACCGCTGAGCCGGCATCAAGGGGCCGCGGACTTCTTCTCCACCGGCGGGACCTCGATCCGGTAATCCGAGGACAGCAGGTACTTCCAGGAATCGTCGTAGGGGTGCACCTGGGCCACCGGACGACCCTCGCGCTCCAGCGGCCGGCCCTCGTTGGCCCAGGCGAAGATGCTTCCCGAGAGTGCGGTGGCGTTGTTATAGCCCTGGGCGGTCAGCCAATGCACCAGCCGCGCCCCCCGGTACCCGACGGTGCTGTAGACGACGATCGCCGTGTCCTTGGACATTCCCCGAAGCGGCCGCAGCAGGGGTCGGTAGGGATCCATCCGGAGCGCACCCGGCAGGTGGCTCACGGCGTACTCATCGCGGGTGCGGGCGTCGAGCAGCACCGGCCGGACTCGCTTGGTGTCGGTGAGCCAGGCGGCGAGCCCCTTGGTGTCGATCCAGTGCACGTCGGGGAACCGGCGTGTGGCCAACCGACGCACCACCTCGAAGGCGATGGGCGGACCGGCCAGCAGCATCACGCCCAGGCCGACGAGAACGGGCAGCACGAAGACCACGAGGGCGATGAGCCAGCGCGGCTTGCGCCGGTTCCGGCGGAAGCGCACCCGCAGGGTTTGCCCTTCTTCCATGTCCGGGTTCCGCTCGTCCATCGGGAATCCTCCGACTGGGGTGCTGCACTCAACTAACTACGCTCCCCCCCTCCCCGCCATGGCCCAGAGCCCATAGTAGAGCAGGCCGGTCGCGGTCCATCCCACCACACTCCAGCGGCGAAAGGCTCGGCCCAAGGCGTCGCCGTCGCTCTGGCCGGCACGCTCCATCCTGAGCTGGGCCGGCAGCAGCACGAGCAGCCAGAGCAGCGTGGCCGCGCCCAGCGACGCGATGCCGTGCAGCAGCCACGGCGTCTCGGTCACCCGATAGCCTCGCCGCAGCGCCAGGAGGATGCCGGAGACGGTGAGCAGCGTCCCTCCGCCGATGGTAAAGATCAGGTCGGTCCAGAGGATCGCCCGGGCCACGGGCTGAAAGGGGACCCGATCCCGTGCGCGGTAGAGGTACGCTGCCCAGACGCCGGTAACGGTGACGTTACCCAGGAGCAGGACCGCCCCCGCGACATGAAGAACGCGGAGGAGGGCGATGTCACCCATTCCGCGCCTCGAACGGTCCTCGCAGCAGTCCCACCGAGTGGCGGAAGCGGTCGAGTCGCTTGTTGACCGACAGTCGTCCGGGGGTGAGCGGTCGAAACGCATCGAGCCGCTCGTGCGCCACCAGCTCGTCGAGCGCGAAGACGGTGTCCTCGAGCCTCGCGGCGATCCGCTCGATCAGCGCACGGCGCGACGCGGCCCGGTCCGCGGGGCCCGGGGTCCATTCCTCACCGACCAGCGCGAAGGCCTCGGGTCGCTGCTCACCCACGAAGGCATAGCGGAATGCCACCGGCCAGACGCGGAGCGTCCCGGGCGCCGCGCGCACGAGCTCCGCCGCGCCGCGCTCGCATCGGAGGGGGCGCTCCCCGGGCGGGCGGCGCTCGCCCTGGGGAAAGATCCAGAGCCCGGTATCGGCCCGGAGCTCGGAAGCCGCGGCATGGAGGTCGGCCCAGGCAGCGCGAGGCGCATCCCGCCGGATCGGCCGCGCGCCGATACGGGCAAAGAAGCGGTAGCGCGCGAGCTGGCTTGCGTCCATCAGAATTCGGAAGCGGACTCCGAGCGCGCGGCTGACCAGGAACGCCAGTCCGCCGTCCCACCAGTTCGAGTGGTTCGCCACGAACAGGGTCGGCACATCCGGCTGCCGGCGCTCGGCCGGGCCGGCGACGCGCCAGTGCACCCCGGCAAAGGCGCGCGCGGCCTGGCGCCGCACGTAGCGCTCGAACATGCGACCGGCGATCGCCTCGCTCATCCACCCTCGTCGGTGGTGATCTCGGGCCACCCGGTCCAGGGGCCGGCCGCGCAGGCCGAGCGCAGCAGAATACCCACCTTGCGCGGCCCGGAGACATAGGCGCGGCGACGGAACACGTCGTACCCTTGCCGCTCGATAGCGTCGAGGATCCCGGCGTAGGTCCGCTGAAGGAGCCGCACGGTGAGGCGCGAGCCGTCCTGGGGAAACAGCTCCACCACCGAATCGGCGGCGCGGAAGAGAAGGCGGGCGCGGGTGACCTGGAACCGCATGAGCGCGACGAAGTCCGGCGTGACCTCCCGCCGCTCGAGCGCCGCCTGGTCGAGGCCGAAGCCGGCCAGCTCGTCGGCCGGCAGGTAGCAGCGCCCGTGGCCCAGGTCCTCGCCGACATCGCGCAGCACGTTGGTGAGCTGCATCGCCACGCCGAGGCCGATGCCGGGCTCGCGGAAGCCACTGCTGGTGGCTCCCAGCACCGGTCCGAGCATCAGCCCGACTCCGCCGGCCACGAGACGGCAGTAGCGGTGCAGCGTGGGGTAGTCGGGATACCGCACCGGCCCGAGATCCATCGCCACGCCCTCGAGCAGCGCGAGGAGCGGCTCCAGCGGCACGTCGTATCGCCGGAAGGTGTCTCCCAACGCAAGCCAGCGCTCGGGCGGCGCTGCGCCGGCGTGCAGCGCGCGAACCATTCGCCCCAGCCGATCCAGCTCGGCGCGCACGCCGTCGGCCGGCCGGGTGCCGCGAAGGTCCACCAGGTTGTCGGCGTGGCGGCAGTAATCGTATAACGCGAACACCGCTCGACGCTTGGAGCGAGGAAGGAACCGGCTGGCGAAGTGAAAGCTCCGCGCCCACTCCGCCGTGGTCCGCTCGGCCAGCGCGTAGCTGCGCCGGAGGGCGCTCGCGTCGGCCGATTTCAACGCGGTATCCCCTGCTCCCCGACCATCCGTTCTGCGGTGAGGCGAGCCGAGATGAGGACCATCGGGACGCCGCATCCGGGATGGGTGCTCTGGCCCACGAAGTAGAGGTTGCGGTACGCCTGATGGCGATTGTGGGGACGGAGGTAGCCGACCTGATCGAGGCCGTGGGCCAGCCCGAAGGCCTCGCCTCGGGTCGCCGAGAACCAGGTGGCGAAGTCGGCCGGGGTGAAGGTTCGGCTGGTGATCACCCGATCCCGCAACCCGGGCAGACCGAACCGTTCCAGCCGCGCGAGCATCGCCTGCTCCAGGCGCGGTCCTTCGGCAGCCCAGTCGATCTCCTCGCCCTGCGCCCGGCTCGGCACCGGCACCAGCACGTACAGGTTCTCGCACCCCACCGGGGCAAGCGACGGATCGCTCTTGTTGGGGTTGCAGATGTAATAGGGCGGAAGGTCCGGGATCCGGTGGCGGCTGAAGATATCGGCGCAGGCGGAGCGGAGGTCGGCCGGGACGACCAGCGTATGGTGCGGCAGGTCGGGATATCGCCCGCGGACGCCGAGGTACATCAGAAAGGCGCTGCAGCTGTACCCAAAACGGGCGGCCCGCGGGTGAGGCTCGCCCAGGAGGGTCTGGTAGACATACGGCAGATCCGCGTTGGCCAGCACGAGGTCGGCGGGAAGACGGGTGCCGTCGGCAAGCCGCACAGCGCTGATCCGATCCTGGGCCCGCTCCAGGGCGGCCACATCGGTGCCGTACCGGATCCGCACGCCCAGCTCCGTCGCCAGGCGGGCCAGTGCCCGAGGCAGGGCGTGCATGCCACCGAGCGGGAAGTAGAGACCGCCCGCGATCTCGGCGTAGGGCAGAAGGCCGTAGATCGCCGGAGCCGCGAAGGGCGAGAGTCCCAGGTACAGACTCTGGAAGCTGAACGTGTTGCGCAACTCGTCGCTGGCGAAAAACCGGGCCACCATCCGATCGAGGCGGCGCATGGCGCCGCCGCGGACCAGCAGCGCGGCGTTGCGAAGACTGAGAAAGTCGCGCCGATGATGGACGTTGCGGTCTACGAATCCGTCGAGGCCGACTCGGTACAGCTGGGATGTGGCAGCCAGAAACCGGAGGAGCCGTGGTCCCGATCCCGGCTCGACACGCTCCACCTCCCGGAGCATCGCGTTGAGCCGACTGGTGACGTCGAGCGTGCGGCCGTCCGCGTAGTGAACCCGGTAGTTCGGGTCGAGCTGCACCAGGTCGAGATAGGCCTCGAGCGGGCGCCCCACGTCGCGGAAGAGCGCCTGGAGGTACTCGATCATCAGGAGAAGGGTCGGCCCGGTGTCGAACCGGAATCCCTCCGACTCCCACAGTCCGCAGCGGCCGCCGGGCACCGCGTGGCGCTCCAGGATGGTGACCTCGTAGCCCTGGTGCCGGAGCCGGATGGCGGCGGCGAGGCCGCCCAGCCCGGCGCCGATCACCAGAACCTGGCGGCCGACGGGCCGATCCGCGCCGGCCATTCCAGCGGCCGGGGCCGGCGGCCGGCTTGCGCGGAGCGATGCACTCATGCCGACACCAGCGAGCGGAGCCCGATGCGATAGCCGTAGCGCTGGAGCTGGCGGGCGAACGGCTCCACTCCGGCGCCGCCCATCACCGCGGCCGTGTCGGGCGGCAGCCGCGGCGGGAGCGCCGCCAGGGCGGGGAGCGCCGCCCGGACCACCGCCGAATCGCTGCTGCTGAGTCCGACGGCGCGGGGCCTGAGCTTCCAGCTCGCCTCCACCATTTCCTGCGCCGGGAGATCGGCGCCGAGATACTGGACACGCCATCCCCCGCCTTGCAGCATCGCCAGCGTCGCCAGGATCCCCCATTCGTGGCGCTCCGCCGGGAGGCATCCCGCGAGAAAGAGCGGCCCGCCGGCGCGCCCGGTCCGGAGCCCGCCCTTGAGCGCGTGGACGACGACCTCGCTCGCGAGATGCTCGGCGGCGACCGGCAGCTGCCCCGTGGCCCAGGCATCTCCCACGGCACTGGCCAGGGGGATCACGATCTCGGCGGCGAAGGCCGCGAGCCCGCGAAGCGAGAGCTGCTGCGCCACCAGCGCCTCGAGCCGCTCGCGATCGTAGTCGCGGATGGCGCCGAGCAGCGCACCCAGCGGCGAGCCGTCCCCAGCCTCGGCCTCGACCCGGGAGAGAACGACGTCGGGTGACTGGATCGCCAGATCCCCGATCCGCTCCCCCGCTTCCACCAGCCGGGCATAAGCCCGGAGCAGCGCCACCTGCTCTCCGGTATACACCCGGTAGCCGTTGGGAAGTCGCCGCGGCCGGACCACCTCGTAGCGGCGCTCCCAGGCGCGCAGGCGCGCCGGCGCGAGTCCGGTAAGGCGGGAGACCTCGTGGATCTCGTAGGTGCGGTCGGAGTTCATGACCACCGGTGCGGGCACGGCGCTTTCCACGGCGGAGGGTGATCGGGCCGGCATTGCCGGGCATGGATGATGTTAGCCTCGGGATAGTGAAGGGGTCCACCCGAGGCCGCTGCCCCGGGAGCCGTCTGGCGGTTATTTTCACCTCTCCCGTTCCCCCGCCGGGACCCGCCACCGAAGGAGCTGTTCTGACCGCCGACACCACCCATATCCGGCCCGCCTCGGCCGGTGGTGCCTCCGTCCGCGATCCCGACATTGCCGATCCCGAGCTGGCGTGGCGCAGCATCAACACGATCCGGGTGCTGGCCATGGATGCCGTCGAAGCGGCCCAGTCGGGCCACCCCGGCACCCCGATGGCGCTGGCGCCCGCGGCCTACGTGCTCTGGACCCGGTTCCTGCGCCACAACCCCGCCGACCCGGGCTGGTACGATCGCGACCGCTTCGTGCTCTCCTGCGGCCACGCCTCGATGCTGCAGTACGCGCTGCTCTACCTGAGCGGCTACGATCTCTCCCTCGACGACATCAAGGCGTTCCGGCAGTGGGGCTCCCGCACGCCGGGTCACCCCGAGCGGGGACACACGCCAGGGGTCGAGACCACGACCGGCCCGCTGGGCCAGGGTGTCGGCAACGCGGTCGGCATGGCCATCGCCGAGCGGCTCCTGGCCGAGCAGTTCAACCGGCCGGGGCACGAGGTGGTGGACCACCGCACCTGGGCGTTCGTGAGCGACGGCGACCTGATGGAAGGCGTCGCCAGCGAAGCGGTCAGCCTCGCGGGCCATCTGCGGCTCGGCAAGCTGACGCTGATCTGGGACGACAACCACATCACCATCGACGGCGACACCGCGCTCACCTTCAGCGAGGACGTCCCCCGCCGGTTCGAGGCGTATGGCTGGCACGTGGTGCGGGTCGAGGATGGCAACGATCTCTCCGCGATCGCGGAGGCGCTGGAGCAGGCGCGGACCGAGTCGGTGCGGCCGACGCTGGTCGCGCTGCGGACCGTCATCGCCGATCCGGCCCCGACCAAGCGGAACACCTCGGAGGCCCACGGCGCGCCGCTCGGCGCGGAGGAGATCCGGCGGACCAAGGAGATCCTCGGCTGGCCCCAGGAGCCCGCGTTCTACGTGCCGGACGATGCGCTGGCGCACTGGCGCACCGCGCTGGAGCGGGGCGCCGCGGAACAGGCGGAGTGGCGGGACGCCTGGGAGGCGTACGCCGGCGAGTACCCGGAGCAGGCGGCCGAGTTCGAGCGGTGGATGGCGGGGCGGCTGCCCGACGGGTGGGACAAGAGCCTCCCGGTGATCTCGCCGTCGGGCGGGCAGCTCGCCACCCGGCAGGCCGCCGGGCTCGCGCTGCAGGCCATCGCGGCGGCGGTGCCCAACCTGGTGGGCGGCTCGGCCGATCTGGGCGGCAGCACGGGCACCACCCTCAAGCAAGGCGGCACGTTCGGCCCGAACACGACGGGCCGGGTGTTCCACTGGGGCGTGCGGGAGCACGGGATGGCCGCGTGCCTCAACGGGATGGCGGCGCACGGCGGCCTGCGACCGTTCGGCAGCACCTTCCTGGTCTTCTCCGACTACATGAAGCCCGCCGTCCGGCTCGCCGCGATCATGCGGCTGCCCGTGGTCCTCATCGGCACGCACGACTCCATCGGCGTTGGCGAGGATGGTCCGACCCACCAGCCGGTGGAGCACCTGGCGATGCTCCGCGCCATCCCCAACGTGGTGCTCCTCCGCCCGGCCGACGCCACCGAGACGGTGGAGGCGTGGCGCGCGGCGATGGAGCGAAGCAACGGCCCCAGCATCCTGGTGCTCACCCGCCAGAAGCTGCCGGTGCTGGATCGGAGCACCCTGGGCGCGGCGGCCGGCGTGCGCCGGGGCGGGTACGTCCTGCTCGACGCGCCGGGAGGCAATCCGCAGGCGATCCTGCTCGCCACCGGCTCCGAGGTGCACGTGGCCCTCGCGGCCGCCCGCCTGCTCCAGGCCGACCGGGTCAGGGTGCGGGTGGTCTCGCTGCCGTCATGGGAGCTGTTCGAGGCACAGCCGGAGGCGTACCGAAACGAGGTGCTGCCACCAACCGTCCGCATTCGCCTGGGTATCGAGGCCGCGTCGGCGTTCGGCTGGCAGCGGTACACCACCGACGCCGGCGCGATGCTCGCGATGGACGGGTTCGGCGCTTCGGCCCCGGGCGATCGCCTGTTCCAGGAATTCAAGTTCACCCCGGAGCGAGCCGCGGAGATGGTCCGCACGCTGCTCGCGCGGAGGCAATCGGCATGACCAATCCCCTGGTCCGCCTGGGCGAGCTCGGGCAGAGCCCCTGGTACGACTTCATCACCCGCGACCTGGTGGCGTCCGGCGAGCTGCGCCGGCTGATCCGGGACGACGGGCTCCGGGGCATGACCTCGAACCCGACGATCTTCGAGAAGGCCATCGCCGGGAGCGCATCGTACGACGCCGACATCCGCCGGCTGAGCGAGCAGGGGCGGAGCGGAGCCGAGATCTTCGAGGCGCTGGCCGTGGCCGACGTGCGGGCCGCGTGCGACGAGTTCGCGGGGCTGCACCAGGTGACCGGCGGGATCGACGGCCAGGTGTCGCTCGAGGTCTCGCCCACCCTGGCGCACGACACCGAGGCCACCATCCACGAGGCGGAGCGCCTCTGGGGCGCGCTGGACCGGCCGAACGCGATGATCAAGATCCCCGGCACCGAGGCCGGCCTCCCGGCCATCAGCCACTGCATCGCCCGGGGCATCAGCGTCAACGTCACCCTGCTCTTCTCGGTGGATCGGTACGCCTCGGTGATCGAAGCCTGGCTCGGCGGGCTGGAGCAGCGGCTGGCCAAGGGTGGAGACCTCGGACCGGTGGCCTCGGTGGCGAGCTTCTTCGTGAGCCGGGTGGACGGCAAAGTAGACCCGCTGCTCGACCGCGCCGGGCACGACGCGCTCCGCGGCCGGATCGCCATCGCCAATGCATGCGCCGCGTACCGCCTGTTCGAGCGGTCGCTCGGCACGCCGCGGTGGCAACGGCTGGCCTCGGCGGGTGCCCGGCCGCAGCGGCCGCTCTGGGCCTCGACCAGCACCAAGGATCCGCGCTATCCCGACACGTTCTACGTCGAGGCGCTGGTCGCGCCGAGGACGGTGAACACGCTGCCGCCAGAGACCTTCGCCGCCTACCGCGACCACGGGAATCCGGCCGTGCGGATCCAGGACGGCATCGCGGCGGCGGCCGAGCGGCTCAAGGCGCTCGGGGCCGCGGGCATCGACCTGGCGACCGTCACGCGGGAACTGGAGGAGGACGGGGTGGCGAAGTTCGCCGCCTCCTACGCCGGCGTGCTGAGCACCATCGAGACCAAGGCGGGCGCGCTGGCCGTGGCGCAGGGACGCTAGCCGTGTTCGACCGGGTGCGCCGCCTCTCGCTCACCTGGTGGATCTTCATCGGCATGGTGTGCGGCATCCTCCTGGGGGAGTTCGCGCCCGGGTTCGCCGCCCAGCTCAAGCCGCTGAGCACCGTCTTCCTGCGGATGATCAAGTCGGTGGTGACGCCGATCATCTTCGGGACGCTGGTCATCGGGATCGCGGGCCACGGCGACGACCTCAAGCGGATCGGGCGGCTGGCGATCAAGTCGCTGGGCTACTTCTGGCTGATGACCGGCGTGGCGCTGGTGATCGGGCTGACCGCGGTGCACATCACCAAGCCCGGCGTCGGCGTCATCCTCCCGCCACCCGACCCACACGCCGCGATCCCCAAGGCCGCGCCGACCACCTTCAGCGGGTTCCTGGAGCACATCGTCCCCACCAGCTTCGTCCAGGCCGCGGCGGAGAACGAGGTGCTCCAGGTGGTCTTCTGGGCCACGCTCTTCGGCATTTCCCTCGCGCAGGTGCGGGGCAAGCCGAGGGAGACGATGCTGGAGTTCTGCGAGGGACTCACCCAGGTGATGTTCCGCTTCGTCGGCATCGTCATGAAGTACGCCCCGATCGGCATCGGCGCGGCGATGGCGGTGACGGTGAGCCACAGCGGGATCTCGGTGCTCCGGAACCTCGGGCTCCTGGTGGCGACGCTGTACGGCGCGCTGATCGTGTTCGCGCTGGTGGCGCTGGTGCCGATGGCGCTGCTGGCCCGGATCCCCCTCCGCCGCTTCATCCGGGCGGTCAAGGACCCGGCCATCATCGCCTTCACGACGACCAGCTCCGACGCCGCCTTCCCGCTCGCCATGGAGCGCATGATCGAATTCGGCGTGCCGCGGCGGATCGTCGCCTTCGTCATGCCGACGGGCTATTCCTTCAATCTCGACGGGTCCACGCTGTACCTTGGCGTGGCCTCGCTGTTCGTGGCCCAGGCCGCCGGGGTCGAGCTCACGCTGGGGATGCAGCTCCAGATGATGCTGACCCTCCTCATCACCAGCAAAGGCATCGCGGCGGTGCCGCGGGCCTCGCTGGTGGTGCTCTCCGCGACGCTCACCGCCTTCGGGCTGCCGCTCGAGGGCATCGCCGTGATCCTCGGCGTGGACGAGCTGATGGACATGGCGCGGACGATGGTGAACCTGGTGGGTAACTGCCTTGCCACCGCCGTCATGGCACGGTGGGAAGGAGAGATGGGCCCGGAGATCGCCCCCGGGACGCTGGCCGGACGACCCGAGCCGATCGCGCTCGAGCCTACCGGCACCTGACCGCGCGGGCCAGAGCGGCCCGCATCCTTCTCCACCCGAGGACACGATGATCGGCAGAAGTATCGGGGCGGGCTTCCTCGTCCTGCTCTCCACGGCTCCCCTCGCCGCCCAGAAGGCAGCGGCCCCCGCCGCGGCCCCGCGGTCCGCGCCGCTCACCAACCTGCGCTACGACGTGACCTTCGACTCGGCCAGCGCGGCGCGGAGGACCATCAAGGTGGGATTCGCCGCCAACGTGGGTGGGACCGGGCCGGTGCTGCTCTCGCTGCCGGCCTGGACGCCGGGCGCGTACGAGATCACCAACTTCGCCCGCTGGGTGTCCAACTTCACCCCGACCGCTGGAGGCAAGCCGCTGGCGTGGGACAAGCTGGACTACGACACCTGGCGGATCCAGCCCGCGGGTGCCAAGGAGCTCACGGTCAGCTTCGACTACCTGGCCGACACACTCGACAACGCCATGGCGTGGGCCAAGCCGGATTTCGCCTTCTTCAACGGGACCAATCTGTTCCTTTATCCCGAGGGGCGACCCTTCGACTTTCCGGCGACGGTCCGGATTCATACCCAGTCGGGCTGGCAGGTGGTGACGGGCATGGCCCCGGGCACCGAGCCCGGCACCTATCGGGACACCAACTACCACGACCTGGTGGACCGGCCGTTCCTGGTGGGACGGTTCGAGCTCGACAGTACCGAGGTGGCCGGCCACTGGACCCGCCTCGCGAGCTATCCGACCGGATCCCTGAGCGGGCCGCCACGGGCCCTGCTCTGGGACCAGATCGGGAAGGTGATTCCCGCCATGGCCGCGGTGTACCAGGAGACCCCGTGGCGTGACTACTCGGTGTTCACCGTCTTCACCGCTGACCAGGGCGGCGGCAGCGCGCTGGAGCACGCCAACTCCCACCTGGGGATCTACAACCCGCAGTTCGTGGGCACCCCGCTGCTCGCCAGCATCACGGCGCACGAGATCTTCCATGCCTGGAACGTCAAGCGACTGCGCCCCCTCGACATGTGGCCCTATCACTACGACCGGCCGCAGGAGACCACCTGGCTGTGGGTGAGCGAGGGAATCACCGACTACTACGCCGACCTCGCGATGGTGCGCAGCGGCGTGGTCGATTCTGCGGTGTTCCT
>DATEIR010000094.1:0-20364 GCA_035278885.1 Gemmatimonadales bacterium
CGTAGTCGGCCAGCACGACCGACCACGGTTTGCCCGAGAGCCTTGCGGCGCCGACTTCGAAAGTCAACGTCAGGGCCAGCCAGCACAAGCCGATCCCAAGCGCCTGCCGGTTTGTCCGCGGCCCGATCCAGCGGATGGACAGCCAGGCCACCAGCAGCACCACGGCGCAGAGGATCAACGTACTGATCGCCCGGGCCAGGGTGTCGCCGATGCGGGGCGCCACGATCAGATCTCTGACCGCCCCGTTCACGCTGGCGAGCAGCAGAATCGCCAGCCAGACGACCGCGCCCCGGACAAACATGCAGTGCCTCAGAAGTCCTTACGGCAGAACCGCCGCCGGGCGAGCGTCAGGGGGCCCACCCACCAGAGAATCACCGCGCCGGCGGACACCCCGATGCCAAGGAAGCTGCCGAAGAACCGCTCGAACACGGCTCCGGTATAGCCCATCAGGGCGGCCGTATCCAGCCGCAAGAGCATAGACACTCTCGCGAGATCGACCGGATTCAGCACCGTCAACCCGATGAGCGGGAGCTCGAGCGGGTAATCGGCGAATGTGGTGGACACCAGCACGATCAGCGCATCGTACAGCGTCGTGACCACCAGCCACACCAGGATCGCCAGGCCGAGGCCCTTGGCCCGGTCGTTTACCAGCAGGGAAACGAGGATCGCGAGCGCGGTGAAGACCAGCGTGAGCAGGGTGCCGGCATCGAGGACCATCGCCAGCGGGGCGGCCAGGGCGCCGTCGCCACCGCCGTCCCAGAGAAACGGCAGGCCGACCGCGAGAAGGAATCCGGCCGCCAACGGCAGCGCGAGTCCGGCATACAGGCCGGCGAAGAGCTCGCCCCGACCCACGGGCTGCGCCAGGAGGAGCTGGATGAAGCTCCGCGAGCCGTACAGGTACATGGTCCCGAAGACGATGCTGACCAAGGGTACCACGCCGAGCACGACGTTCATGAGACTCAGCACGGCGCGGGGGCCGCTGCCGCCGAACCGCAGGAGCGCCTCGGTCAGCAGGAACAGGCAGAGCACGTAGCCGAGCACCCAGCGGCTTCGCCGCAGGTCCTGCAGCTCGTAGCGAAACACCGTCATCGAGGTCACGAGGCCCTCCGCTGCATCAGCCGGGCGACGGCGCTTTCCAGTCGACCCTCGCCGGTCACCTCCCTGAGCTGGCGGAGCGAGCCCTGGAACTCGACCCGGCCTTCGAGCAGCAGCAGCACGTCGTCGGCCAGGTCTTCGACCTCGCTCAGCACGTGGGAGACCAGCAGCACCGACACCCCGGCTTGCCGGGCGCTTCGGATGCGCGCCTTGAGCACGCCGCTCGCGACCGGATCCAGCCCCGCCGTGGGCTCGTCCAGCAGGAGGATTCTCGGCCGGAACATGAAAGCGAGGGCGGCATTCAGCTTCTGCTTGGTCCCCCCGGAGAGGACCCGGACCGGCTTGTCGAGCTCGGGGCCGAGCGCGAACGCCTCGAACAGCCCGTCGTCCTCCGGCATGGGTTGACCCCGCAGCTCCCGAAGCAGCCGCACCACCTCTCGGCCGGTGAGGTTCTCGGGAAAGTTCGGCTGCTGGGGCATGTATCCGATCGCGGCCCGATAGTGCGGTCCGTCGACGACGGGCGTGCCCGCGACCAGCACCGTTCCCTCGTCGGGCCGCGCGAGGCCGAGCAGGACGCGGATGAGGGTGGACTTGCCCGCGCCGTTCGGTCCGAGGAGCGCGGTCACTCGCCCCGCCCGCACGGCCAGGTCGACGCCGCTCAGGACCGGCACTCGGCCGTAGCGCTTGCTGATGCCCGAGCCCTCGATCACCGCGAACGGCAGGGTAATCGCCTGGAGGTCGGTCATGAGGGGCTCCATCGCATGAGCGGCCGTGGATCCACGAGGGTCTCGGGCGTGAGCACCGGGACGACTCGCTCGGCCACTTCGAGAAAGTCGAGCAGACTGCTGTGCAGCAGAATGAGCAGCGGCTCGTTCTGATCGACCAGGACCGAGAAGAGCCGCACCGGCCGGAAGGGCACGTCGCCGAATCCGTCCCGGTCCAGGTCGTAGCCCTGGTAACCATCCCAGAAGTTTCCGTTGAAGGTGCTCGGGCTGCTGGCGCGGCTGTTGGTGGCCAGGTCGAAGGTGTTGCCCTCGAACCGGTTTCGCCGAAAGACGTTGTCGGTAGCGTCGGCCATGAGGCGCACGGCCCACCCGTTCCGGAGGAACTGGTTGCCCACGATCTCGGACCGATCCACCCCTTCGGCGAACAGGCCGACCGTGTTGCGCAGCATCACGTTGCCGTCGATCCGGCTGTCCTTGATCTCCTTGAGGAGGAGGCCGTAGGCGGCCGGTCCCTGGTTGTTCTCGAATCGGTTGCCGGTCATGACCACCTGCCTGCTGTACATGACCGCGACTCCGGCACCGTTGCCGACGAATACATTGCGCCGGTATTCACAGCTGTCGGAGTACATGAAGTGCAGGCCGTAGCGCAGGTTGCCGCGGCTGTCATTGCCCTGGATCGTCGCGTGGCCGGAGAACTCGAGGTAGATGCCGTCGCGATGGCCGCGAACCCGGTTGCCGGTGACGGTGAAGCCCTGAGAGGAAAAGAGATGGATGCCGTTGCCGGCGGCGGTCTGCCGGCCACCGTGTCCCTCGATCAGGTTGCCGGTCACGACGCAGTCCGACGACCGCTCCGCGTAGATGCCGAAGAACGTGCCCAGGAGCCGATTGTCGGCGACCACGCATCCGCGGACCCGGTCGATCCGGATGCCGGCCCGATCCTCGGTGTAGCTCGCGCCGACGTTGCGGAGGGTGAGTCCGCGCACGGTGATGCCGTCGGCCCGGAGCCGCAGGACCTCGTGAGCGCCATCGCCGTCCAGGATGGCCTCACCCTGGCCCAGAATGGTGACGGGCAGGGTGACGTCGATCCGAGGCTCATGGTAGACGCCGGCCGTGACCACCACCGTGTCGCCCGGCCGGGCCAGGCGGAGGGCGGCGGCGACCGAGTGGACCTCGCCCCCGGGCAGCACGACAATGGTGCGAGGCGGGCCGCCGCTCGCGAGCCCGAGGGCGAGGGCGACGAGGAGCGTCACGCGGGCCGAAGCGCCTGGGCGGCGCCGACCGAGCCAGCCCGGGCGGTCCGGGCCCGGCGCCATTCCAGCACCGCGGCGCCAAGCACGAACCCCAGGGCGGCGATCGCGACCCACCCGCCGACATCGGGCCAGGAGGTCGCGTGGAAATTGAGCAGCTGCTTGCTCCCGATGATGGGCGGCTGGTAGCTCATGCCCGGGACCTTGATCGCGGCGTGGGGATCGAGCTGGTGCCCGTAGTCGTAGCCCCACTTCCAGAAGTCGCCGAGTCCCGCCGCGGCGCCGAGCGTGAACAGGACGGCCCAGCCGTAGAGCAGCCAGCGACGACCGACCAGCGCGACCACCAGCCCCGCCGCCACCGCCGCGGCGAGGAGCTGCGGCATGAACCGCAGCTCCGGGATGGCCGAGGGGTCGATCGCCCGCATGCCAATGTAGTGGTTCAGCCCGTTGATGCTGTTCAGGTCGTTGGGCTTGAGCCCCGTGATCTGGTTGACCCAGATCCGGAGCCCGAGGCCCTCGGGATACTGCGGTGCGACCAGCTCGATCCGCCACAGCGGGGCCACGTACACGGCCAGCAGCAGGAGCGAGGCCAGAGCGACGACGAGGCGCGAGGTCCGGGTCATGGTCAGTGCGTCCCGTGCTCGGCGTGGTCGTCGTGCTCGTCCCGCTCGTCGTGCTCCTTCGCCTCATGCTCCTCCGCCTGGGCGTAGCTCGGGCTGTTCCACTTGAGCGCCACCTTCGCGTCGCGCGCCGACACCCGGATGTAGCCCTGCATCTCCTGGTGCAGTGCCGAGCAGAAGTCGGTGCAGTAGAAGGGGAACACCCCGACCCGGGTGGGCACCCAGGCCAACGTACGGGTCTGGCCCGGCATCATCAGCAGCTCCGAGTTGTTGGCGCCCAGCACCGCGAAGCCGTGAGGCACGTCCCAGTCCTGCTCCAGGTTGGTGAGGTGGAAGTACACCGAGTCGCCCACGTGGATGCCCTCGATCTTGTCGGGCATGAAGTGGCTCCGGACCGACGTCATCACCACGTGGACCACGCTGCCCTTCCGCTCCACCCGAGTGGCCTTCTCCGACTTGGCCGCGTACGGATCCCGGTTGTCCATCAGCGGGTACATCTTGACCTGGCGATCCTTGATGAGCGACGCCGGCAGCGCCTGGGCGTAGTGCGGCTCGCCGATGGTCGGGAAGTCGAGCAGCAGCTTCATCCGGTCGCCGCTGATGTCGTACAGCTGCGCCGACTGGGCCAGCTCCGGGCCGGTGGGCAGGTAGCGGTCCTTGGTGATCTTGTCGAGCGCCACGACGTACTTGCCCCACGGCTTCCGGCTGTCGCCCCCGGGAATCATCAGGTGGCCGATCGAGTAGTAGGTCGGCACGCGGTCCACCACCTTGAAGTCCTTGAGGCTCCACTTCACGATCTCGGAGCTCAGGAACATCGAGGTGTAGGCGTAGCCCCGGCCGTCGAACTCGGTGTGCAGCGGCCCCAGTCCGGGGTTCTGCACCTCGCCGACCATGACGGCCTCGTACTTGAGCACGGGGATGCCGTGGTCCTCGCCGGCGAAGGCGCGGTCGGCGATGGCCTTCTGCATCCTGGCGAAGCTGTGCACCGGGATGACGGTCGCCAGCTTGCCGCCGGCCACGATGAACTCGCCGGTGGGGTCGACGTCCACGCCGTGCGGGCTCTTCGGGGTGGGCAGGTAATAGGCCAGTCCGGGACAGGCCGCCGGGGTGAGCATCTTCACGCTGCTGCCCCACTCGGTCCGCGCGATCCCGTCGGCGCCCATGATGTTGTGCGCGTACCGGACCGGCTCGGTGGTCGCCTTGCCCTGGGCGACGCACTGCTCGGCCTGCTTCCAGTCGATCGCCGCGATGTAGTCCTTGTCCTTCTGCGACGCGTTGACCTCGAGCTTGGTGTTCCCTTCCTCACTGTTGTAGCTGGTGAAGAAGGACCAGCCGTGCGAGGGTCCCTTCCCCGCGTGCGACAGGTCGTAGTCGAACGCCGGCAGCCGGATCTGGAAGGCGATCGTCATGTGACCGGTGGCGCTGTCCACCCGCGCGTAGGTCAGGACCCCGCTGAACGCTTCCTTGTACTCGTCGATCGGCACGTCGCGCTGCGGCGCCGGCACGCTGAACCGGGTCCCGGCGACGACGTACTCGTTGTTCTCGGTGACGAAGGGCGACGAGTGGTTGCCGGCCGAGTTGGGGATCTCCAGGATCTCTTCGGTCTCGAACTTGGTCAGGTCGAGCCGGGCGATGCGCGGGGTGTTGTTGCCGTTGATGAAGAGCCAGCGGCCGTCCGGCACGCCGGCGGTCTGCGAGAGCTGCGGGTGGTGGGCGTCGTCCCAGGGCACCTGGCCGTAGCTGGTGGCCAGCATGGCCCGGGTCTGCTCGCTGTAGCCCCAGCCGTTCTCCGGGCTCTGGGAGAAGACCGGGACGTGCTTGAGCAGCCGTCCCGAGGGCAGCCCGTAGACGCCAACCTGGCCGTCGAACCCCCCCGACATGAAGGCATAGAACTCGTCGTAGCTGCCGGGCGGGACGTACACCTTGGCCGCGGCGTCGGCGGCCGAACCGAGGCGGGCAGCGTCCGCTCGCGAACACCCCGCCGACGCGATGGCCACGCCGGCGAGCAGGGCGAGGGCGGCGGACCGCTGGAGTCGGGGCGTCATCCTGGGCGACATGGGGCCATCCTGAAGTAGAGGAGTGCCCCGAATGTCGGCCAGCGAGACCTCAATCACGGTGAAGCGGAGATGAAAGCTTCTTTATACCGCCCGACTACGGCGTATACTGCAGGTTGTTGCCGGTTCCGCTCCCGCCCACCAGCTCGATTCGCGCCTTGCCGTCCAGGAAGACCCGGCTCGCCGTCATGTCGGCTCGGGGGCTGGGCAGATCGGCGCGCCGCGTCCAGGTCCCGGTCGTGGGATCGTAGCGGACCGTTACGGCGAGGATGTCGAAACCGTCCGTCCCGGCGTTGTAGCGGCTGCCTCCCACGACGTACAGTTTGGCCCCGACCACCGCGGACGCGGCCCCGTACCGAGGGTAGGCGAACCCGGTGGTCAGCTTCGTCCACCGATCGGTGGCAGGATCATAGACCGCGAACCAGGCCTGGCCAGACCAGTGCATCCCACCCATGACGTACAACTTCCCGTCGATGACCCCGCCCATGAACGGTGGTCCCCAATCGTCAGTGCCCAGCACTGAAAACGGACCCGGCAGCTGGACCCACTTGTCGGTCGTCGGATTGTACCGGTAGAACAACGGATCGCAGCTCTCGAAATAGCCCCATGGGGCGTCGGCCTCGAAACAGCCGCTGACGACGTAGAGCTTGTCGTTGATGACTCCGGTCACCCCGTCGCCGAAGGCGTAGCGAGTCTCTCCATAGGGGCCCCCGCTCGTCGTGTCGGGTGGGATGCTGCGCTTCTGAGTCCACGTATTTCTGACCGGATCGTACATGTACAGTGCATCGGTGGGAAAGTTGCACTGATGATCCGTGCAGCCTCCGGAGATATAGATCTTGCCGTTGATGACCGCCGCGCCGTTGGTGCTGGCCAGGCGGACCGGCAAGGGCTGCCGGACGGTCCAGGTGTTGGTGGCGGCATTGTACGCGGTGACGGTGGCCTGGGGGTTGAACCAGGTGGGGTTGCGTCCCCCGATGGCGTACACGATGGACTGCCCCGCCGCGTTGGTGACCGTCGCGGCGGCCACGCCGGTCCGGAACTGGGGCATGGTGGCCCGAACGATCCATGTGTTGCCGGCCACCGCCAGGTCGGGCGCGGCCGTACTCGGCTCCTCACCCTGGGATGGTCCGGTCACTGCCTGGTCCGCGCACGCGGTCACGCCGGCCGCGCCGAGAGCCAACAGCCCGATCACGAGAGAATGGCGTCTCATAGGTCCTCCGGATGCCAGGGGCCGCAGCCCATAGTCTCAGGCCCAGCTCGGTCAGCCGTCGCTGTTCCCGATGTACCGGAGGATATCGAAGCGTGCAGGACAGAAGGCTGAGATCGCGATGAAATAGAATTCAGGAAGTCGAAGGCGCCGGAGGCAGTGTTTCCTGAACACATTCTCAGCTCCGGTTCACCCTGGCCTACCCGCAGCGGTCGTATGCTCCCGGCGAGCCCGTACTCGGCGATGGTCGCTCGGTCGTGGCTCGCTCTGGAGGCCCTTATGCAAAATCGTTTTTGGCTTCTCGCGCCGGCCCTGTCGAGTGCCCTGGCGCTCACGTCCTGCGGCGACCAGCCCATGCAACCCACGACCGCCGGTCCATCGGCGGCGGCGCTTGAGTCGGCCCCGGCTTCGAACGCCTGGCTCGTGCGGGCTCCCTCGCCCACCGATTATGAGGGCCGGGTCACGGCCACGGTGCCGAACGCATCCGGGCAATCGATTCTGTACGTCATCGGCGGATTCCACCCGTATCCCCCGTTTCCCGCCCGGGCGCGAGTCGACGCCTACAACGTGGCGACCAACACCTGGTCCCGGAAACACGATCTCCCCGTGGCGCTGGCGTACATCGGTGGCGCGGGAGTGATCGGGGGGAAGATCTATATCGCGGGCGGGCACAAGACCAGCAGCTGGGGGTGGGCCGCGTACGCGGCGTTCGTATACGATCCGGCCGCGGACACCTGGACCCAGCTGCAGGGCATGCCCGCCCGCGGGGCGGACGGCGTCGTGGGGGTCATCGGTGACAAGCTCTACGTGTCGTTGCCCTACGTGGACGGAACGGACCGCTCGCACTTCTTCCGTTACGACCCGGCGACCAGCAAATGGACGACCCTCCCGAGCCCCGCGCACGCGTATTTCATGGGCGGTGTGCTGTACGGGAAACTGTATCTGGTGGGTAACCAGACGGAGATGTACGATCCGGCCGCAAACCTGTGGACCGGCAAGGCGCCGCCGCCCTCGGCCTACATCAACATCTGGGGCAGCGCCGCGGCGGCCGGGGCGAAGTTGTATGTCTTCAATGGCTCACAGGGTGGGACTCTGGTCTACGCGCCGCTGACCGACAAATGGACCTTCCGCGTGGGGGGGCCGGGTGCCTGGCGAGGATTCGTAGCCACTCGCGTCTTCCTGAATGGGAAACCGCGGATCGAGCTCGTCGGGGACGGCACGGACAACTGGCAGTATGTGCCGTGAGCGGAGCCTGCGTGGCGGCCGGCGCCGGCGCGGGCTTTTCACGCCGGCCCTACCGCCCTCGCCGCCTCGGCGGAACGACCAGCACCGGCACCCTGGCGCCGCGCACCAGCTTGTCCGCCACACTCCCCAGCATGAGGCGCTTGACTCCACCGCGACCTCGCGTGCCGACCGCCAGAAGCGCCCCCCGCTCCGGCCGCCCAAGGTCGCGGAGCGTGCCGGCCGGACTATCGCCGAGGACGACGGCGGCCGTGGCCGTAACGCCCTGCTCTCGAAGGGCCCCGGCCACGTCCTCCACGTAGTCGAGCGCCTCGTGGCGGCGGACCTCGGTGATCCGTTCGTCGTACCCCGTCGGGAAGGACAGCGGCGGGCCGGTCGCCACGGCCAGCGGCGGTATGACCTGAACCAGGCTCATCGGCACCTGGAGAATCCGTGCGAGCGCGGTGGCCGGCTCGAGGGCCGCCTCCGCCGTGCGGGAGCCATCCAGGCCGACGACGATCTCGCGCGCCATCCAGGGTGCGTCGTCCACCGCCCGGTCGGTGTCTTCCGGACGGAGGAGGAGGATCGGCACCTCCAGCGAGCGCACCAGCTGGTCCGCTACGCTCCCGTATGCCGCCCGTCCGAGCGCGCCGCGGCCGTGGGTCGTCATGACGACGAGATCGGCATCGCTGCCCCGGATCCACTCTACCAGGGTCGGCCCGGCCGGGCCCTGCAGCAGGAGCGCGGCGGCCTGGAGCCCACTCGCCTTCAGGCGACGGGCGATCTTCCGGAGATACTCACGCTCGGACTTCCGGACGGCGAGCTCCACCGAGACGTACAGCTTGGCGGTGTACGGGTCCTCGGGTGGCGGCGGAAGGCGGTGCACCAGGACGAGCCGGATCCTCGCGCGCGCGGCGCGCGCGACGGCGGAGGCGGCGGGCAGCGCCTGCTCGGCGTACCGGGAGCCGTCGAGCGGAACGACGATGGAGCGAAACCCCCCGCGGGCCGCGCTCATGCTCCGTTCCGGCCTCGCCAGGCGCGAATGGGGCAGAACCCGGTGAGCGCGGACCCGAGCGGCAGGAGACCGATGAGGGTGAGATAGCACCAGGGTGCCGGCAGTGCCCCGTAGAGGCCGAGGATCACGACACCCAGCACCAGGTGGAGGGCCCGATCCCAGGTTGGCATGTTTCGCATACTCCCTCCGCTCGCCGTACTCCTGTCTATAGTGGAATGGTCAGCACCGCGCCCGGTGCGGCGTGCAGCAGCCGGCGTCCCGTGCTGCGGGCCTCGATGATGCCGGCGGGGCCGCCCCGGTGATAGCCCACTGCCAGGGTATCGGCGCCGGTCGCTTCCACGGCGGCGAGGATCTGTTCCACGGCGGAGCCGCGCCGGACCTCGAGTCGGGCGTTGGGATGGTCCCGACCCAGCGTCTGCCGAAGGCGCTGTGCCAGGACGGCACTCCGCGCCAGCAGAGGGGCGCCGGCGGCGGGCTCCCCGGATGGGGTGGACTCCACGGTGACGGCCAGCAACTCGGCGCCGACCGCCGTCGCCAGCCGATTGGCGGCCACCAGGACCTCGAGACCTCGATCGGTTCCGTCCAGCGCCGCCAGGATCCGGCGCATCGGCGGGGCGCCGGAGGGCACGAAGAGGCAAGGCAGCCGGCTGCGTCGGGCGACGGCGTCGGCGGTGTCTCCGATCAGGAGGCGCGTCTTCACCGACCGGTGCTTGCGTCCGAGCACCACGAGGGACGCCCCGCTCTCCTCGGCGTAGCGGCAGATCTCGATGCTGGGCACACCGCAGGTGATCGCGAGGCCCACCCTCGGCCCTCCCGTCCCGGGTAGCTCGGGGGCAAGCCAGCGGCTGAGCCGCTCCACCTCGAGCCTGGGCACCCCCGGCGGCTGGGCTACGGCCGGGGCGCCCGCCCCGGCGAGCACCCGACCCGAGGGCATGGGCACGGCGCGGACGACGGCCAGCTCGGCGCCGGCTTTCGCGGCGAGATCCAATCCACCCCGAGCGGCCCACCGTCCGGCGTCCGATTCGTCCACCGCGACCACAATGCGATGCAGCGTCATCAGTTCTCCCTTTCTGACGAGGAAGACTATCGGCCGCCGCATGAAGGAATGATGAAACCGCCCCGAAGGTGGCGCGCGGTCGACTTCGGCCCCACCTTTGGTTCAATGGGGATCACTCAGGTTTCCAGCCCGGGCCACGACCGGCTGGAGCGCCTCATGGTCACGACCTCCGAGCTCATCGCGGAGACGTCGGTCGAAGGCGCGCTCGACCGGATCGTGCTGGTGGCGGCGGAGATCATCGGGGCCCGCTACGCCGCCGTGGGCGTGCTCGCGCCGGACGGCCGGCTGCTCGAGCGCTTCGTCACCCACGGCATCGACGATGCGACGCGAGCCCTCATCGGACCCCCGCCCCGGGGCCACGGCATCCTCGGCCTGGTCATCCGCGAGGCTCGTCCGATCCGCCTGCCGGACCTGGAACGGCACCCGGATTCCTACGGCTTCCCTCCCCACCATCCGGAAATGCACTCCTTCCTCGGCGTGCCCATCGTGGGCCGCCGGGGGGTGTTCGGCAACCTCTACCTGACGGAGAAGCTGGGCGCCGGGGCGTTCAGCGAAGAGGACGAGCACATCGCGGTCCTGCTGGGCGCCACCGCGGCCGCCGTGGTGGAGAACGCCCGCCTGCACGAGGAGAGCGCCCGCCTCCTGGAGGAGGTGCAGCTGCTCCACCGCAACCGGGAGCGGTTCTTCGCGATGGTGAACCACGAGCTGCGGAACTCGCTCGCGGCGGTCTACGGTTGGGCCGAGATGCTGACGCGGAAGAAGGACCCGACCACCGTGCCCCGCGCGGCCTTCGAGGTGCTGGACTCCGCCCAACAGGCCGTGGGCCTGATCAACGACCTGCTCGACCTGAGCCGGCTGGATGAGGACCGGCTCAAGCCGGTGATCCGGGAGGTGGACCCCGAGTCCGTCGCACGCAAGGCGATGAGCCGCATGACCCCCACCGCCGAGGGCAAGGTGGCCCTGGTGTTCCAGGCGGACCCGGATCTGCCGACCTGTAATACCGACGCGAGCCGGGTGGAGCAGATCCTGGTCAACCTGATGGGGAACGGCATCCAGCACTGCGCCCCGGGTGGCACCGTCCGACTACTGGTCTCCGCCGACCCAGCCCTGGTGAGCTTTACGGTGGAGAATGACGGGCCGGGTGTCCCCCCCGACGAGGTCGAGCGGATCTTCGACATCTACGTGTCCAAGAAGGACGGCGAGGGCCAGGGGGTGGGCCTCGGTCTGCCACTCTCCCGGCGGCTGGCGCGCCTGCTCGGCGGGGAGCTTCGGGCGGAGTCCCTGCCTGATCGCGGCCGCTTCGTGCTGGAGCTGCCGGCCGGGGCGGATTCATGAAGACATCTTCATCCCGGCTTGCCGGTAGGTTCATCCAGCGCCCGCGAGATTTCCATCCATGAAAATCCTGGTGGTGGAGGACGACCGGAAGGTCGCCGGATTCATCGAGCAGGGGCTCAAGGAAGAGGGCTACGTGGTGGACGTCGCGCCCGACGGGGACGAGGCGACCATGCTGGCCCACGTCTACGACTACGACATCATCCTGCTCGACGTGGTACTGCCCAAGAAGAACGGCTTCCAGGTGGCCACCGAGCTTCGGCGCGAGGGACGACACACGCCGATCCTGATGCTGACCTCCCGAGATGCCGTCGAGGACGTGGTGCGCGGGCTCGACGCGGGCGCCGACGACTATCTCGCCAAACCGTTCCGCTTCGACGAGCTGCTCGCCCGGGTCCGGGCCTTGCACCGGCGCGGCGGCGCCGAGCGGCTCGAGGTGCTGCGCTACGGGCCGCTGACGCTCGATCGGCTGCGCCACACCGCCAGCGTCAACGACACGCGGCTCGACCTCACCCCCAAGGAATTCCAGCTCCTCGAATACTTCCTGCTGCACCCCGAAGAGGTCGTCCGCCGCACGACGCTCCTGGAGAAGGTATGGGACATGCACTTCGATCCGGAGAGCAACGTGGTGGACGTGCACGTGGGGAACCTCCGGCGGAAGTTGGCCCAGACGGCGGGCGAGCCGATGCTGGGGACCGTCCGGGGCGTGGGGTTCATGCTCCGGCGCGGGACCGAGCCCACGGAGGTCCACTCCGGCGGCTGAGCATCCCGGCGGCGGCGGTCCATCCGGCGGCCGCACTGCTCTTTATCCTCACCGGGACGCTGCTGCGGCTCGGCTCCTTTGCGGGCATGGGCCGGCTGGTGTGGACGGCCGGCCTGGTGCTGACCGGGGTGCCGGTCGTCTGGCGCACCCTGCGCGGCCTCGCCTCGGGCCGGCTCGCGGCCGACCTGGTCGCCACGCTGGCGATCGTCGCGGCCGTTCCCCTCGCCCAACCGCTCGCCGGGCTCATCGTCGTGCTCATGCAGACCGGAGGCGAGGCGCTCGAGCGCTACGCCGAAGGGCGCGCGTCCGAAGCGGTGCGTGCGCTGGAGGCGGCGGCCCCGCGCACCGCCCAGCGGCTTGGCTCCGGCGGGAGCGAGGAGATCCCGGTCGATGCGGTCGTCATAGGCGACGAGCTCCTGATCCGGCCGGGCGAGATGGTACCCTGCGATGGCATGGTGCAGACCGGCCGCTCGCACGTGGACGTCTCCCGGCTCACCGGCGAGCCAGTGCCCGTTTCCGCCGCCCCCGGCGTGGGCCTCCGAAGCGGCAGCCTCAATCTCGAAAGCCCGCTCACCCTGCGCGTCTCCGCGCCGGCGCGGGAAAGCCAGTACGCCAGAATCGTCGAGCTGGTGCGCTCGGCCCAGGCCAGCAAGTCCCCGATTCAGCGCCTGGCCGACCGCTATGCCGTCTGGTTCACGCCGCTCACGCTGGCGATCTGCGGCCTCGCGTGGGCCGGCTCGGGTGAGGCCGTTCGGGCGCTCGCGGTGCTCGTGGTCGCCACCCCCTGCCCCCTCATCATCGCCACACCCGTCGCCATCATCGGGGGAATCAACCGGGCCGCCCGGCGGGGGATCGTGTTCCGGCACGGCACGGCGCTGGAGCAGCTCGGCGGGGTACGGACGGCGCTCTTCGACAAGACGGGCACGCTCACGATCGGACGGCCGGAGGTATCCCGCTTGATCGTCGCGGAGCCGCTGGACGAGGCCGGGCTGCTCCGCCTGATGGCGGGCGTCGAGCACGGCTCGGGCCACCTGCTCGGCCGCATGGTGGTCGAGGCCGCGGCGGCGCGGGGGATCCGGCCCCCTGAGGCGCGCGAGGTGGTCGAGGCGCCGGGCCAGGGCCTCACCGGCTTCGTGGAGGGCCGGCGGGTCACCATCGGAGCATGGAGCTATGTCGTCGGCCGCGAGCCGGCGGCGGAGGAAGGGCTTCGCGCGCTGCTCGCCGGGGAGCCGGCGGCGGCGCTGCGAGCCGTGGTGGCCGTGGACGGCGAAGCGGCGGGCGCGGTGGAGTTCGCCGATCGGGTGCGACCCGGGCTGGCCGAGCTCTTCCACCGGCTGCGGGGGCTCGGGATCCAACGGACCCTGCTGCTCTCGGGCGACAGCCAGGCCAACGCGGCGGCGATCGGCGCCGAGGTGGGTATCGACGAAGCGGAGGGCGACTTGCTCCCGGAAGCCAAGGTCGCGGTGGTGCACCGGCTGGTGAAGGCAGGTGAGCAGGTGGTCATGGTCGGCGACGGGACCAACGACGCCCCGGCGCTCAGCACCGCCACGGTCGGCATCGCCCTGGCGAGCGGCGGGGGCGGGATCACCGCCGAAGCTGCCGACGCCGTCATCCTGGCTGACGACCCCGGCCGGCTGGCCGACGCGATCGCGATCAGCCGGCGCACGCTTCGGCTGGCGCGGGAGAGCATCTGGGTAGGTCTGGGGCTGAGCGGCGCCGCCATGATCGCCGCGGCCCTGGGGCGGATCCCGCCGACCGTCGGAGCCCTGCTGCAGGAGGCGATCGACGTGGCGGTCATCCTGAACGCGCTGCGGGCCGCGGGACCGGGCCGGAGCAGCCGTTAGGTCCAGGAGCCGCGAGGATCTACCGCGCCCGCCGCACCTCCCAGGTCCCGATGCGCAGCGAGGCCCCGTCGGCGGGGCGAGCGAAGTACGAGCCCTCGATCCGGTTCTTCCATGCCGATCCCTCGAACCAGATGTCCATGACGCACCCGGCCTCGGGATCGTGGTAGGGCGCGAGCCACCCGCCGACTCTTCCGGCTTCCACACCCAGCCAGGTCAGGCGAAGCAGAAGCGTGCCACCCGCGTCGCCGGAGGAGGTGGCCTGGCTCAGCGCATCGCCGCATGCCGGCGCTGGTACGGCGCCGGGAAGCGCCACCCGGGCGTAGGCGGTGTCCCGCCCCGGAGGCAGGGTGAAGCTGATGGTGCCGGAACGCCCGGTGCGCTCGTTGCGAAACTCGCCGCTCCAGCTCCCCTCCAGTGCGCGCAGGTCCATCGCGTGCCCCTCGACCCGGATCGGCGCGGCAGCAGCCGGGGCAGGCTGTCGGCTGCAGCCGCCCGCCCCCAGAGCAGCCAGCACCACGCCCGGCAGGATGCCCCAGCGCCTCCGGCTCATCGTGCCGGCGCCTTCCAGCAGGCCGTCGGCTGCTCCCTGCGGCCCAGCTCGACGAGCAGCGGTCCGATCCGCTCCGCGGGGAGCACCCGATCCACTGCGCCACTCTCGATGGCGGCGCGGGGCATGGCGAGGTGCTCGGCGGTGGCCTCGTCCTGCGCCACGACAATACCTCCGGCGGCCTTGACGACCTGCACTCCGTCCGTGGCATCGCCGCCGTGTCCGGAGAGCACGACGCCGATGACCGGGCCCATCACGGCCGCGGCGGTGGAGAACAGCGGGTTGGCCAAGGAGAGGAGAGAGTTGATCCGGCGGCCGTCGTCGAGCCCGAAGGTGCGATCGGGGTTGACGACGAGGTGCAGGTCGGGGCGGGCCATGTACACCGTCCCGGGGGTGATCCGCTGGCCCGGGGCCACACCCCTGACCGGCAGCGCGCACCAGTGCGACAGGAGCTCCGGCAGCAGGTCCCGAGGGCGGGCCCGACGATGCCGGACCACGATGATCGGCAGGGGATAATCGGCGGGGAGCACCGAGAGGATCTCCCGGAGCGCCCCGATGGCGCCGGCGGAGCCCGCGATGGCGACGAGGCCAAGGGGGCCGCGAGGCGAGCTCTTCACGTGGCCGCGGCGATTGATCCGCCGACCTCGTCCGTGGCGGAGGCCGTCTCCACCTCGGTACCGAGCAGCAGGCTGCAGGCCCCGGGAGCCGGATTCACGGCCAGCACCGGCGTGGTCGCTCCCCGGATGACCTTGTCGGCCACGCTGCCCAGGAGCATCCGTTGCACACCCGTCCGCCCCCGGGTCGCGATCGCGATCAGATCGCACCGATGCTCCTCCGCCACACGCAACACCTCGGCGGCCGGATTCCACGCAGCGACGACTTCCTGCTCCACCCGCCATCCCGCCTCGCGCAGCTTCGAAGCCCTGCGCTCGAGATACGCGCTGGCCGCCGCGATTCTCGCCTCCGTCGGGTCGGGTCGCGGCGACGGGAGCAACATCGGCGCGCCGGCGGGGAAGACTTCGCCCGGATCGACGATGCGGACCAGCCGCAGCTCGGCCGAGTCGGATCGGCACAGGCCCGCCACCCGGTCGATGACGGATTCGGCGAGCGGCGAGCCGTCGAGCGGGATCAGCACGCGTGCGGCCTCCGGCAGCTCACCCCGCGCGAACCCGGTCGCGGGACGCACCAGGATGAAGGGGCAGTGCAGCTCCCGGAGCAGCCGGTCGGCGACGCTCCCCAGGAAGAATCGGCTCGGCCCCGAGCGGCCATGGGTGCTCATCACGACGAGCTCGGGGGGATCCGAGCGGACGCGCGCGGCGACCGCGCTCGACACCTCGCCTTCGAGCACTGCCGTGTGCACCGCGATGCGGAGCCGCCGGCGCACCTCCTCGGCCCGGGTATCCAAATAGGTCCCCGCGCGGATGCGGCAGGTGGACTCGATCTCGGCAGCCATGTCCGCAGGGATATCGGGGTGCACGGCGGGGGTGTTGACGGTGACCAGCTCCAGGCCGCAGCCGGTGCGGCTGGCGATGGAGCCGGCGAGCCACAGGGCGGACTCGCCGAAGCCCGAGCCGTCGAGGGGGACGAGTAGGTGACGCATGTCGCGCTCCTGCTGAAAGGCCGGGAACACGGTAGGGCCAGACCCGTGAAGCGGGAATGAAGGTGTGGCGAGGAGGCCTTGGGACGGCTTTCATGATCGCTTCAGGGAGGTCGAGCGAGCTTGGGTGCTCCACTGGCCGGAGCACGTCATGTCCATCGCAGGCGACTCGACCCGCGAACTCGAGCGCACCGGTGCTCGGCTCCTGCCCGCGGCCCGTCCGAACCGTGGGGTGCTCGTGCCGCTCGACGGCACCCGGCTGGCGGAGGAGGCCCTCGCCCTCGGGGCGTCGCTGGCGCGCCGGGCGGCCGCGCCCCTGCACCTGGTCTCGGCGGTCGAGCCGATGCTGGAAACGGTGCGGCGAGAGCTTCCGGACCTGGCGGAGCGCGAGATCCTCGAGGAGACCGCCGGCCGGCAGCTCTACCTGGAGCGGATCGCCGAAACGGTGCGCGCCGCCCGGCCCGGGGTGGTGACGACGACCGTCCTGAGCGGCCAACCCGGGGAGGCGATCGCCGACTATGCCGCGCGCGAGGAGCTCGACCTCATCGTGTTGACGACGCATGGTCGGGGCCGGCTGGCCCGCTGGTGCGTGGGCAGCGTGGCCGACACCCTGCTCCGGCACAGCCGGACGCCGCTGCTGCTCCTCCACGCCGGCGACACGCCGCGGCTGGGCGAGTTCCGGCACATCGTCGTCGGACTGGAGGGCGAGCACGATCACCAGATCCTCGATGCCGCGTTGCGTCTTGGCGCGCTCTCGCCCGGCGCCCGCTACGTGCTCCTCGGCGTCGCCGAACGTTACCCCGACGCGGAAGCACGCCTCGGCGCGCGCGCGGGCGAGCTGGCCGAGCAGGGTGTCCGGGCGAGCTGGGAAGTGGTCCGGCGCGGAAGCGTTACCCGTGCACTGGGAGAGGTCGGTCGCGCGGTGCGCGCAGACTGCCTGGCGGTGGGTACCCGCGGGCTCACGGGACTGAACCGAGCGCTGCTCGGCAGTGCGGCCGCCAGGCTGATGCGGCAGTCCAGTCTCCCGCTGTTACTCGTCCCGTTCCCATCGCCCGAGTCCCAGGCCGGATTGACATCGAGGTCCGCATGAAGGTCGCCGAGCACATGCGCAGACATGTGCGATCCGTCGGTGCCGATGCCAGCGTCGCGGATGCGGTTCTCACCCCGGCCGACGGGACGCTCGTCGGCGCTCCGCGTGGTGGATGTCCGCGGCCGCCTCATGGGTATGCTCTCCACCACGGATATCCTGGCCGCGACCGCGGAGCCCGATCCCGGGCGGCGGGCCGGCGTGCTGGAGCTGCCCGTCCGAGCCCTCATGACTCCGCGCGGCAGCTGCTCCAACCCAACGCGAACCGCATCTTCGTCACCGACGGGGGCCGAGTGGTGGAGGTGGTGTCGTCCGCCGACGTGGTGTGCGCGCTGGCCAAAGGGGTCGCCGCCGAGAGCGACGACCCCCGATGACCAGCCGCACCGGCGCTTTCACTCGACCGGCGCGGTCGCCGTTCTGAGCTCGGTCTCGGGGCGAATCTCCGGGTGCGAGATCCGGCCGCCCAGGGTGGCCACCCACCCGAGGGCGAGCGTCACGACGAAGGCCAGCGCCAGCGTGCCAACCATCCAGCGCCGGCCCGGCGGGTTGCGGCGGAGCCGCCACAAACCGAAGCCGGCCACCAGGGCCAGCAGCCCGGCCGCCAGCATCGCGGCGAGCGCGGCCTCCTCGTGTGCCTCGATCAGCGACTCGGGCCGGCCGGCCAGGCCGCCCGCGGCCTCGAGCGCGTGCTCGGCCGGCTCGCCCGTGAGGTAGGCGATCCCGGCAGCGAGCCCGGCCAGGATGAGGACACCAAGCCCGGCGCGCTGGAGCGCCACCTGGCCGCGGAGTAGACCTACGGCGAGGAGGGCGGCACCGAACGGCACGCCGAGGACCGGAAGATGGTTGACGATGAGATGCCAGTGCGCGTCGGACATGGCGGCGATCCTTTCGGGGACAGCGCAACATCGCGTGGCGCCCCTGAAGGGCCCATGAAGTCACGGTGAAATGATCGGCCGATTCATCGTCTACCCATGGAACCGTGCATCTGCTGCATATGGCCGTGCATGACCTTCCGCTGAGCCACCAGCTCGTTGATCACGGCCGCCATCGCGCCGATCTTCTGGTTCCCGCTGGTGCGGTTCATCCGATCCACCAGGCTGTCCAGCCGGCGGTCGAGCGAGTCCACGACCAGCATCATGCGGGCATCGGGCGCCTGCGACCGGGGCTGCTGGGCGGAGACGACCCACCCGCCGCCCGCCGCGCCGACCAGTCCGAGCAGTACCGCGACTCGTCGCATGGCTACCTCCCGCACGCCTCGCGCTCGGCGCGGGCCCAATCCTCCAGCGCGCTCCCGGGGCGATCTCCGCGTTCCAGGTAGACCTCGTAGGCCCGCCGGCGGATCAGCTCCTCCAGCGGTTCGACCGTGCCCGTCTGGGTGGGATCGAGGGCGGATTGCTTTTTCATAGCTGCCTCCGATGCGGGTGATGTTGTCCTGCGTGTGCACTGATGGTGGCCAATTCTCCAGGAAGCGATCGCCAAACCAGCATGAAATTTTCATCAGGGAACCGATAGGCCTTCCTCACACCGCTTTCAGCGTTCTCCCACGTCAGCGTCGCCACATTGGCATCATGATCGATCACATGCTTCAGGCTCGAGGCAGCCTTCCGGTCGCCGGCGGCGCCCTCGGTGTCTCCCCCTCCGGCTTCTCCCCGATGCGGACGGCGCGACTGCGTCGCGCGCTGCAACGCCACGTAGACAGCGGGGAGGTCCCGGGGCTCGTGGCGCTGGTCCATCACCGGGGACGGGTGCACGTGGAGACGGTCGGAACGATGGCGTTCGGCAGCGACGCGCCCATGCGGCGGGAGGCGATCTTCCGCCTCGCCTCTACGACCAAGCCGGTGACCGCGGCAGCCGCCATGGTCCTGGTCGAGGAGTGCCGGCTGCGCCTCGACGATCCGGTCGACCACTGGCTGCCGGAGTTGCGTGACCGCCGGGTGCTTCGTACGATCGACGGCCCCCTCGAGGAAACCGTGCCGGCGAAGCAGCCGATCACCCTGCGCGACCTGCTCACCTTCCGGTCGGGCTACGGCGATCTCGGGCTCTTCCTGCCCGACTGTCCCTTCCAGCAGGCGCTGGAAGGGGCGGGATTGTCCATCAGCGCCTGGCCCTACCGCGACTCGACGGACGAGTTCATGCGGCGCCTTGGGGAGATCCCGTTGGCGCACGAGCCTGGTGAGCGGTGGCTCTATCACACCAGCGCGGAAATCCTCGGGGTCCTGATCGCACGGGTCAGCGGGCAGTCGCTCGGCGGCTTTCTCCGGGAGCGCATCTTCGAGCCACTCGGCATGCTGGATACCGGGTTTCAGGTCCCGGAAGCCGAGATCGACCGGTTGCCCACCTGCTACGGCCGGAACATGCTGACCGGTTCCCTGGTCGTGCTGGACCAGCCGCACGGCCGCTACACCCGGGCTCCCCGCTTCGAGTCCGGCGCGGGCGGGCTGGTCTCGACCGTCGACGACCTGCTCGCCTTCGGCCGGATGATGCTGAGCGATTGCCCACGGCAGGCGCGCATCCTGTCGCGCCCGACTCTCGAGCTGATGCGCCTGGACCACGTCACCTCCGAGCAGAAGGCCCTGTCGCCCTTCTTCCCGGGGTTCTGGTCCGCCCGGGGCTGGGGTCTGGGACTGGGCATAGTGACGGGGCACGCCGAGCCGGCGGACGTGCCTGGCCGCTTCGGCTGGGACGGCGCCTTCGGCACGTCGTTCTGGATGGATCCGCGGGAGCGTCTCGTCGGCGTGCTGATGACCCAGCGACGGCCAGACCAGCTGGCGCTCCCGTCGCTGGTGCTCGACTTCTGGAACTCGGCGTATCAGCTGATCGACGATTGACCGGCCCAGGCGGGAGGCGGACGTCGCGAAGCTCCCCGCAGAGCACGGGAAGCGCCCGAAGTTCGAGAGACCGCGCCCTAGACTGCCCAGGCATCCTCACCCCGAGGCAACCCGTGTCACCGACC
>DATEIR010000095.1:0-7772 GCA_035278885.1 Gemmatimonadales bacterium
CGATCCGCCGTGGTGAGTCCCAGCGCCACGGCCGACGCCGCGCCGGCATCGGGCCCGGCCAGCGCGAGGAGCCGCTCGACTTCGTGTCCCGCTCGGGCCCTCGGCACCCGGGCGGTGTAGCTGAGCGCCGGCGACGCACCCGCGAATCCCACCCGCTCCGGAACGTCGGCCAGGAGCGCCAGCGCGGCGCTCCGCCACGAGCGGTGCGGCAGCACGGCCCGACGGTAGCCGACGCGCCGGAGCGTCGCGCCCAGCCGCCACAGTCCAACGAGGCCGGCGTCGGCGCCGCGCTTGTCGTAGCGGATCACCTGACGGACGGCCGGGTGCCCCTCCAGCAGCGGCGCGGCGGCGGGCGTGGTCACGACGTCCACCGGTCCCTCCTGCCGGGCCAGGGCCGCCAGCAGCGGCGTCGTGAGGACGACGTCTCCGAGGAATGCGGTCTGAATGACGAGCGTCAGGCGCGAAGGCGCAGGGGCGCGAGGGCGTAGGGGCGCAGAGGCTACGCCTAGCGAGGCGGGTTCGTCCGCCGGCGCCTCTCCGCGACCCTGCGCCCCCGCGCCCTCGCGCCTCATTCCACCTGCAGCACGGCGAGGAACGCCTCCTGCGGGATCTCGACCGCGCCGATCTGCTTCATCCGCTTCTTGCCTTCCTTCTGCTTCTCCAGAAGCTTGCGCTTGCGGGTCACGTCGCCGCCGTAGCACTTGGCGAGCACGTCCTTGCGGAAGGCGGAGATGGTCTCCCGGGCGATGATCTTGTTGCCGATCGCCGCCTGAATCGCCACCTGGTAGAGCTGGCGGGGGATCAGCTCCTTCAGCTTCTCCGCCACCTTGCGGCCGTACTCCTGGGCCTTGTCGCGGTGAATGATCACGCTGAAGGCGTCGATCGGGTCGCCGTTGATCAGCATGTCCAGCTTGACCAGGTCCGACTCGCGGTAGCCGGCCATCTCGTAGTCGAGCGAGGCGTAGCCCCGGCTCAGGGACTTGAGCTTGTCGTAGAAGTCGAGCACGATCTCGCCCAGGGGGAACTCGAAGTCGAACTCCACCCGGGTGGTATCGATATAGTGCATCCCGTTGTAGACCCCCCGCCGCTCCTGCCCCAGCTTCATGATTCCGCCGATGTAGTCGGCCGGGGCCATGATCCGGGCCTTCACGTAGGGCTCCTCGATTCGGGCGATCCCGGCGGGATCGGGCAGGTTACTCGGGTTCTCCAGCAGGAGCATGTCGCCGTCGGTGCGGTAGACGTGATACTCCACCGTCGGCACCGTGGTGATGAGGCTCAGGTTGAACTCGCGCTCCAGCCGCTCCTGCACGATCTCCATGTGCAGCAGGCCGAGGAAGCCGCAGCGGAAGCCGAAGCCCAGCGCGGTGGACGATTCCGGCTCGTAGTGGAGGCTGGCGTCGTTCAGCACCAGCTTCTCCAGCGCGTCCCGCAGACCCTCGTACTGGTCGGAATCGGTGGGGTAGATGCCGGCGAACACCATCGACTTGACGTCGCGGTAGCCGGGCAGCAGCTCGCCGGCCCGGTCGTGGGCATCCAGCACCGTGTCGCCCACGCGGGCGTCCCGCACCCCGCGCAGGCTGGCCACGATGTAGCCCACCTCGCCCGCCTCGAGCGCCGGGGCGGGGTGCTGGCCGAGGCGGAGGTAGCCGACCTCGTCCACGTGATAGAGGTCGTCGGGATGGGAGCCGAAGGCGATCTCCATTCCCTCCCGCACCGCGCCGTCCACCACCCGGACCGAGGGGATCGCGCCGCGATAGCGATCGTAGTAGGAGTCGAAGATGAGGGCGCGGAGCGGCGCCTCGTCCCGGCCGCGGGGCGGGGGCACCCGCGCGACCACCGCTTCGAGCAGCTCGGGAACGCCGGTACCTTCCTTGGCCGAGACGGCGAGGATCTCCTCCCGGCGCGCGCCGATGAGATCCATGATTTCCTGCGCCCGCCGCTCGGGCTCGGCCCCGGGGAGGTCGATCTTGTTCAGGACCGGGATGATCTCCAGCCCGGCATCCATGGCGAGAAAGAGATTGCTCAGGGTCTGCGCCTGGACCCCCTGGGAGGCGTCCACCACCAAAATGGCGCCTTCGCAGGCCGCCAGGGAACGCGACACCTCGTAGGTGAAGTCCACGTGGCCCGGCGTATCGATGAGGTTGAGCTCGTAGCCCCCGCCGTCGCGGGCCTGGTAGCTCATCCGGACCGCGTTGAGCTTGATGGTGATGCCCCGCTCCCGCTCCAGGTCCATGGTGTCGAGCAGCTGCTCCCGCATCTGGCGCTTTTCCACGGCGCCGGTCGCCTCGATGAGGCGGTCTGCCAGGGTGGATTTGCCATGATCGATGTGGGCGACGATGCAGAAATTGCGGATCCGGGATTGAGCCATGGGCCGAAAGATACTTCAATTCGGGCCGTGTCCGCCCCCATTCCAGGCCCCACCAGCGGCCCGACCCGCGCCCCCGCGGCAGCCGATCTCGGCATGCTGGCGGTGGTGGTCATCTGGGGTCTCAACTTCAGCGTCACCAAGAGCGCATTCAGCACGTTTCCGCCGCTGGCCTTCACGGCGGTGCGGTTCGCCATCGCGAGCGTGCTGCTGGTGCTGCTGGTCCGACGGGTGGAGGGCTCTGGCTCGCTTCCCGGCGGCGCCCTCACCCGGCTGGTGATTCTGGGCGTGGTGGGCAACACCCTGTATCAGATCGCCTTCATCTCCGGCCTGGCCCGGACCAGTGCGTCCAACAGCGCCCTCATCCTGGCGGCAATGCCGCCGGTGACCGCCGTCGCCGCCGCGGCGCTCGGGGTGGATCCCGTCCGGCCTCGCATCCTGGCCGGCGTGCTGATGGCCACCGTCGGGGTCGCGCTGGTGGTGCTGGCCGACGCGCCGGGGCTCTCGGGCGGCCGCCTGACCGGCGACCTCCTGAGTCTGGCCGCGGTGGGCTGCTGGGCCGCGTACACCATCGGACTCCGCCGGGTGCCCCCCGAGGTCTCGGCGCTCCGGGTCACCTCGATCACCACGGTGGCGGGGCTGCCGGGTCTGCTCCTCGCGGGCACGCCGGAGTTGATGCGGATGGAGTGGGGACAGGTGGGGACGAGCGGATGGGCCGCGCTGGCCTACGCCACGGTGTTCTCGCTGCTGGTGGCGTACGTGCTGTGGAATCGGAGCGTGGCGGAGGTGGGGCCGAGCCGGACGGTGATCTACATGTGCCTGACGCCGCTGGTGGCGGTGGCCGGGGCGACCGTCGTGCTGCACGAGCACCCGGAGCCGCTTCAGGGCATCGGCGCCATCCTGATCCTCTCGGGGGTACTGGTCGCCCGGCGGGCGTAGCGCCGAGTCAGCCCGCCCCGCTCAGCTCCTCCAGCCGCGCCATGGCCCGGCGGAGATGGGGAATCACGATGCTCCCGCCCACCACCAGCCCGACCGAGAAGATCTCCAGGAACTCCTCCCGGCTGACCCCTTCCTCGTGACAGCGCACGACATGGTAGGTGACGCAGTCGTCGCAGCGCAGCACGAGCGAGGACACCAGCCCCAGCATCTCCTTCGTCTTGCTGCCGAGCGCGCCGGGCTCGTAGGTCCGGTTGTCGAGCGCGAAGAACCGGTTGATCGTCAGATGGCCCGCGCCGAGGATGAGGTCGTTCATCCGGCTGCGGAAGGCGTTGAAGTCGGAGATGGTGTCGGACATCACTCCACGATCTCCGCCCGGCTCGCCGGATTCCACTCCGGCCGCGTCGGCGCGTTGGCGATCTCCTGGCCCAGATAGAACAGCAGCCGCAGAATCCTCGATTCCTTCTCCCCGTCGATCTTGTCGGGCGAGTCGGTCACCTCGTGGTAGTCGGCGTGCACGCCGTTGAAGAAGAAGAGGATCGGCACGCCCTTCCGGGCGAAGTTGTAGTGGTCCGAGCGGAAATAGAACCGTTCCTCGGGCCAGCGGTCGTCGATCGCGGTCATGTGGAGCTCGGGGTGCGCGGCATTCACCCGCTCCAGGGTCGCGCCGAGGTCCGAGTGCTCCTTGCCGATGGCGACGATGGTGTCGCGCCAGTTCCGCCCGATCATGTCGATGTTCAGGTCGGCCACGATGTGGTCGAGCGGCACGGTGGGGTGCTCGCTGAAGTAGCGGCTTCCCCACAGGCCCTTCTCCTCCCCGCTCACCGTGATGAACAGGATCGATCGCGCCGGCCGCACGCCGGGCCGGCTGAACGCCTCGGCCAGCTCGATCACGCCGGTGGTGCCGGAGCCGTCGTCGTCGGCGCCGTTGTTGATGCTGTCGCGCTGGCCCGGCGTGATGCCGATATGGTCCATGTGGGCGGAGAAGACCAGATACTCGTCGCGGAGCTTGGGATCGGCGCCTGGCAGGATCCCGATGGTGTTGGGCGCCGTGATCCTGCTCAGCACCGAGTCACGCAGGTCGACCCGCACGCCGAGCGCCGGGACGTCGCGCCCCACCACCTCGGCCGCGTCCCGGATGCGATCCAGATCGATGCCGGCCGCGCGGAGCACCGGGGCGACCGTCATCTCGCTCACCTCCAGCATCGGCGGGGCGCCGGTGCCGATGTCGAGGCCGTAGCGCTCCGGCGCCCTGGTCGGCACCCGGGCGGCGAAGGCCACCGAGTCGAGATTGGCGAGGCTCACGATCGCGCGCGGGCCGGCCACCCGGATCGCCCGCGCCACCTGGCCGGAGTTGGCCGGGAGCGGACTCCGGTAGTCGGGGACGTAGAGCACCACCTTGTCGCGCAGCGTCATCCGACCGACCGCGTCGGGCGTGAGCGGTCCCCCGAGCACGATGGCCGGCCCCTCGACCGGCCCGTCGGGAACCCCGCCGCTCACCAGCCGCGCGCTCCGGTCCAGCCCCGCCCGCGCGGTCACCCGACCGGCCCGGAAGACCACGTCGGATCGGCCGAACTGCATCTGCCGCCTGGTAATCGGATAGCGCTGGAACCAGGTGCCGCTGTCTCCGCCCGGCCCGAGGCCGAAGCGGCGGAACTGGTCGGCCACGTACTTGGCCGTGAGCTCCAGGCCTCGGCTCGGGGTATCCCGCCCCATCATCGAGTCGTCGGCGATGATGCCGACCCGCCGCATGACATCGTCGCCCGTGATCGTGGCCGCGGCGGCCGCGAGCGCGCCGGCGGCGTGGGAGGACGCGGTCTGCGCCCGAAGCGGGCCGGCGGCGAGCAGGACCACCGGAAGGATGGCGAGGCGGCGGGGCTTCATGATCACTCGAGTCGTGAGGTCCACCGGGGCGGTGCGGTGTCGTCCGCGATCGCCCGGGTGAGATGGAAGAGCAGGCGGACCACGCGGGCGGCCTTTTCGTCGTCGAGCCGGTCGCCCGTGTCGCTGGGCTGATGATAGTCGGGGTGGGTGCCGCTGGTGAAGAACAGGACCGGCACCCCCCGACGGGCGAAATTGTAGTGGTCCGAGCGGTAGAAGATGCGCTCCTCGGGCCAGCGGTCCGCCAGCGGCGCCATCCGGAGCTCGGGATGCGCCCCGACCGTCGCCGCCAGCGCGGCGCCCAGGGTCGACATCTCCCCCCCGACGACGATGACCGAATCGGACCAGTTGCGTCCGATCAGGTCCATGTTCAGGTCCGCTACGATCTCGTCCAGCGGCACGGTGGGATGACGGGTGAAGTAGTCGCTGCCCCAGAGGCCCTTCTCCTCTCCGGACGGCACCACGAAAAGGAGCGAGCGCCGGGTTGCCGGGTCGCCCCCGGCGAAGGCCTCCGCCAGCTCCAGCAATCCCGCCACGCCCGACGCGTTGTCGTCGGCGCCGTTGTAGATGCTGTCGCCGGGGCCCGCCCGCACGCCGATGTGGTCGAGGTGCGCGGAGATCGCGACGTACTCCCCGGCCAGCCCGGGGTCGTTCCCGTCCAGGGCGGCCACCAGGTTGGGTGGGTTGCCCCGCTCGAGTATGCGCCGGGCCAGCCTGATCTCGAGCCGAAGGCCGGGCCTCTCCCGCGCCTCAGACCGCTCCGTGGCACGGAGGCGCGCCGGGCTCACTCCCGCCGCCGCCAGCACCGGCCCGGCCGTCTCATCGAACAGCTCGATCACCGGCGCTCCCAGCGAGTCGTCCCGGAAGTCGGCTGTGAGCCTCGGCTCGAGCGAGGCGGCGAGCCGGTCGGCACGGGTAACCGAATCGCGATTGGAGAGGAGGACGACCGCGGCCGCGCGCGCGGCGAGCTGGTCCACCCGATCACCCAGGTCGGGTGCGAGCGGGCGGCTGTAGTCCACCGGCACCAGCACTACGCGGCCCCGGAGCCACGGATTGCTCACTGCGCGGGACGTGAGCGGACCGGTCAGGACCACCGCGGCACCGCGCACCGGCGTTTCCGGCGTGCGGCCGCCGACGAAGCGAGCGCCCCGGACGAAGTCCGCGGTGGTCTCTTTCGCGCCGGCGCCCAGACGGATGCGGGACACCGCGGTGTCGAGCGTCCAGCGGGTCACGCCGAAGCGCTGTTCGTAGGTGCCGTTCTCGCCGGCGGGGCGGAGTCCGAGTCGCCGGAACTCGGCGATCACGTAGGCGGCGGCGCGCTCGAGTCCCGGGCTCGGCGTGTCCCGACCCATCATGGAGTCATCGGAAAGGATGCCGACCCGGGTGGCCATGTCCGCCGAATCGATGCCCTCGACCGCGCCCTCACCCAGTCCCTGTCCCCGGGCCGGCGCGGTGCTGAGCACCGTGCCGGCCACCACGGCCAGGCCTCGAATCCAGCGTGCCGGGATCAGGGTTTGCGGCGGCGAAGCTCCGGCTCGCCGGTGCTGCGGGGTTTGGTCGTCTGCTGGACCGATGGCGAGGGCCGTGTCGTGGGGGGAGCCGGCTCGCGGGCCCGATCCGGCGGCGGGCTCACATCCTTGGTGGGCCGCTCGCTGTCGGAGGGCGCGGCTGGGCGCCGTTCCTCGCTGATTCGAGGCGCGAGCGCCGGCGCCCGCTCGCCCTGCCGCCCGACCGGCGCTTGTACGCCGGGGGTGGGCACCGAGCCCGGCCCGCCCACGTCCAGACTGCTCCGGTTCTCCGCCCCGGTTCGTCGCCGGTCAGTGTCCTCGCTCCGGCCGCCGCTTGCTTCCCGGGTCACCGAGTCGCGCCCGGGCTCCGCATCGCGAAAGACGAAGCGCGCACCCGGGTGCGTCGGCCGGGTGATCACGACATTGCGCCCCCGTCCGGAGCGGTACGGGTAGTAGCGCGGATCGTCGTAGATGACCAGGTCGAAACGGGCACAGGAGCGACTGTACGGGTTCCACTGGTCGTAGCTGGCGTAGGCGTGGCAGTCGTAGCAGACGAAGCGGGGGTACTCGTAGTGCCGCTCGACGTAGTAGGGCATGACATCATAGTCGTAGTCGGCGTCGGGCGCGATCCGCTCGGCCAGGTCGGTCAGCACCACGTAGGGATCGCGCTGAATCCGTCCCCCGTCGATCAGGCGATAGTCCCAGTAGTCGCCCCGGGCGATCGGGTCGTAGTCGAACGGCTCCGAGGACGCGATGGCGAAGAGATAGCCGACGCCGGGAGAGTCGTCCACGATGAAGGAGCGGCCCCCTCGATTGCCCGGCAGCTCGATCGTTTCCCGGTCGTCGCGGACATAGGGATCGCTCCACGGCTCCCGGGGAAAGATCACGCGGAGGCGGCCGTCGGTATCCACCCGGAAGACGGTGACGAAGGCCGGCTGCGAGAGCTCGAGGTAGACCCGGGCCCCTTCGCCTCGATGGTACGGCTCGTCCCGATCGGTCCAGACCGCGATCCGCCCGCCACTTACGATATGATGGGCGGGGTGGGCGGGCTCGGGAACGATCGTATCGGGGCGGGCGGGGTG
>DATEIR010000096.1:0-12308 GCA_035278885.1 Gemmatimonadales bacterium
GGCGTTGGCGCGGCGCGCCTGGGCCGGCGACTCGAGCTACGAGGTCCGCGCCGCGGCGCTCGGTGCCCTGGCCCGGCTCGACTCCGCGGCCGCGACCTCGGCGATCCGGGAAGGGCTGCGGACGCCGTCATATCGCGACGCCATTCAGGCCGCGGCCATCTCCGCGGTGGTGGACCGTCCCGACTCGGGTCTGGTCGCGGACGTGGAGGCCATCGCCGGCCGGCAACCGCTCGCGGCCTACGGCCTGGCTGCTCTGGCGGCTCGAGGCGACGGCGCGGCGCGCGCGGCGCTGGAGCGGCTGCTGCAGGATCGGCGCGCGTGGGTGCGGGAATGGGCTCGAGAGGCGACCGGACTCAACTGAGCTCGAGGCGCCGAGGCTACCCCAGCCACTCGGCGACCTGTGCCAAAGCTCCGCGATCCGCCGCGCTGTGAGGATCGTCGTCCATACCCACGGCGAGGACCCGGTCGAGGCCCGACAGGCGCGAGATTGCGCCGGCGTTGAGCCCGGTCGAGGCATCCGGCTCGGCCGGCGGGGTGAGCACCACGCCGGCGAGATCCACCCCGCCGAGCTCCAGGGCGCTCAAGGTGAGCAGCACCTGGTTCAGCGTATCGTCCCGGTCCCTTGCCACCACCAGCGCGGCCGCCCCCAGGCTTCTCGCCAGCTCGACGGCGTTCCATTCCCAGGTGATCGGCGTGAGCAGGCCGCCGGTTCCTTCCAGCAGGACCACGTCCGCCTCGGCGCGCATCGGCTCGAGCTGGAGAAGCAGGGCGTCGAAATCCACCGCCTCCGCCTCCGAGCCTGACGCGAGCGCCGGCGGGAGCGAGGCGCCGAACCGGATGATGGCGGAGCGCGGCCCTTCTTGCCCGGTGGTTTCGGCCAGCAGCCTCCCATCCTCGCGCTCGTCCACGGTGGCGTCACATCCCACTTCCACCGGCTTGACCGCGAGGACCCGTCGGCCATTTCGCAGGAGCGTCCTGGCCAGCGCGCGCATCACCCAGGTCTTGCCTACCCCGGATCCGGTGCCGGTGACGAGAACGAATCCCACGCCGTTCTAGCTCGGGGGCGGATGGTTGGCGAGAATCTTCTGGATGGTGCGGAGCCGCTCGGCGAGCTCGAGGGTGGTGAAGTCGTAGATCTCGTCGTCGGCGCCGGTGAGCGCGCTCATCGCTCCCGCCGCGCCCGCGCCGAGATCCACGGTGGAGGACTGGATCAGCCGGATCTCGGTGATGTGCTCCACCGGAAGGCGGGCCAGGCTATCGGACTGGCGAATGACCAGCGAGTCCCCGTCCAGCCGTACCAGCCCGATGTCCCAGACGTAGTGCTCGCCCTCCAGGGTCACCTGCCAGCGCTCCCGCGGACGGGTGCTGGAATCCTGTTGGGCGGAGAGCCGCGAGCCCGGAAGCAGGAGCGCGGCGACCAATGCAGCGGATATGAGGCGAGGCATGCCTCGAATATACGCGCTTCCGGGCCGGACGCGCGCCGGCGCCGGCGCGATCGACGGTGCTGCGGGACATGGTGCGTCTCGCTTGGCGGAGTCTGTGCGGCCGCTCATCACGAGGACACGAAGGCCGCGAAGGATTCCTCGTTCAGCAGGAGTGCTTGTGGGTGATGGGAGCGGATTCTGCCGCACCACTGAGCCCGGCCACACACCCACACCAAGCCTGAAGGATCTCCTCAAGCATGACATCAGACGTATTCCGGCTCGACCGAGGCGTCCTTCGTGGCCTTCGTGTCTTCGTGGTGAACGGCCGCACACGCCCAACCAAACCCCCTGATGTCAGTCACAGCATCAGCGCCGCCCACCCGTTCAGCCTGTCATACTCGATCCGGCACCCGTTACCGACCCACGTTCAGGGGGAACACCCGAAGGTGTGACCGCCGGCGGCGCCTCCTTCGCGCCGTGAGCACCGCGACCACCATCGCCCGGACCAGCGCCAGCACGCGCCGGCGTCGGGCGCGTCGCCGGTGGCGGGCGAGCGGGACGGCCTCCGGACTCGACTCCGTGCCGGTGTCGGCATCTGGTGGCGAGTAGCCCACCGGCACGCGGTCGAAGGCATCCACCCAGCTCCGACGATGGCGACTCATCGGGCGATCGCCGTCAGCGCGTCGGCCAGCCGGTCCACTTCCTCCGCCGTGTTGTAGAGGTAGAGCGAGGCGCGGGCGGCACGAGTCACGCCGAACCGTCGGAGCAGGGGGAGGGAGGCCAGGTCGCCCGCGCGGATCGCGATTCCCCGGCGATCGAGCTCGGCGAGCACCGTCTCGGGCTCCCTCCGATCCACCACGAAGCTGAACACCCCGATCCGATCCTGCCGGCGAGCGGAGCCGATGATCCTGAGACCCGGCACGGCGCCGAGGCGGTCGAGCGCCTGGGCGACCAGGGCCTGTTCATGCCGCCACACGACCTCACGGTCCAGCGCCCCGAGAAAGCGAACCGCCGCGGCGAGCCCGACCGCGTCGGCTACACTGGGCGTGCCCGCGCCGAAGCGGAGCGCGCCCGGCGCATAGGCGGCGTGCTCGTGATCGGCGTCATGCGCCATGTTGCTGCCCGACTGATAGGGCGGCATTCCGTCGAGCAGGGACCGCCGGGCCCAGAGGACGCCGCAGCCCATCGGACCCATCATCTTGTGTCCCGAGAAGGCCAGGAAGTCGCAGCCCAGCTCCTGCACGTTCACCGGAAAGTGGGGAACCGACTGCGCGGCATCGAGCAGGATCGGGACGCCGGCGCCGCGCGCGGCGGCACAGAGCTCACGCGCCGGGTTGATCACCCCGAGGACGTTGGAGACGTGGGTGCAGACGACGATGCGGGTACGGGAGGTGAGCTGCTGCGCAAGCCGCCCCGGTTCCACCTGTCCGTCCTCGCTCACATCCACGCAGCGCAGCGATGCGCGGGCTCGCCGTGCGGCGAGCTGCCAGGGGAGCATGGCGGAGGCATGCTCCGCGACGGTGAGGAGCACCTCGTCGCCCGGCCGGAGATTGGCGCCGCCCCACGCGGTGGCGACGAGGTTGATCGCTTCCGTGGTGCCGCGGGTGAAGACCACCTCCAGCGGATCGGCGGCGCCGATGAACTCGGCGACGGTGCGGCGCGCGTGTTCGTACGCCTCGTGGGCTTGCCGGGCCAGTGCGTGAAGCGCGCGGCCCGGGTTGGCGTTGTCCTGCCGGTAGAAGGCGGCGACCGCCTCGATGACCGCGTCCGGCCGTTGCGCGGTGGCGGCGGTATCGAGGTAGGTGAGGGGCTGGCCTTCCACCGATTGGGCCAGGGCCGGGAAGTGTCGTCGCCAGCGGGGGTCCATGGGCGCCTCGGCTTGACCCGGGGTGGGCAGCGTGATACAGTTGAATCAATGAATGATTCACATGAGCCATTTGCGCAAGCCCGCTGGCTCCTCCTCATCCACCAGCTTCCGCCCAAGCCGGACTATCTCCGGGTCAAGATGCGGCGGCGGCTGAGCCGTATGGGCGCGGCCCTCCTCAAGAGCACGGTCTATGTGCTCCCCAACGGATCCGAGGCCCTGGAGGACTTCACCTGGCTCGCCCGGGAGATTCACGAGGCCGGGGGCAGCGCGATGGTGTGCGAGGCGCGGTTCGTCGAAGGTGTCAGCGACGAGGAGATCGAAGCCATGCTGGACGCGGAAACCATCGAATCATCGGCGGCGGATGACCGGGATACCCCCGAGCGGATCGCGCCTGGACGGACCTGGGTTACCCGGAAGGGGGTGTTCGTGGACCGGATCGCCAGCGCGTGGCTCATCCGGCGGTTCATCGATCCCGAAGCGCGCTTCAAGTTCGTCCCCGCGCGCGGCTATCGTCCCGAGCCCGGCGAGCTCCGGTTCGACATGTTCGACGCCGAGTACACCCACGAAGGGGAGCGCTGCACCTTCCAGACGCTGGTGGCTCGCTTCGGGCTGCGCGACCGGGCGCTCGCCGCGGTGGGTGAGATCGTCCACGACATCGATTGCAAGGACGAACAGTTCGGCCGGGCCGAGACCCAGGGTGTCGCCCGGCTGCTGCGCGGCATCGCCGACGGGACCGAGCAGGACGAGGAGCGGCTGGAGCGAGGCGGCCGCCTGTTCGAGGACCTGTACGCCGCCTTCAGCCATCGCGCCGGGTGAGAGAGCCGCTGAGCGCCTGGGTCGCCTACTTTCTCCGCCTCGGCACCCTCGGCTTCGGCGGACCGATCGCGCTCGCCGCCGCGATGCGGCGGGATCTGGTCGAGCGGCTCGGCTGGATCGGCGATGCGGAGTACAAGGAGGGCCTCGCGCTGGCCCAGCTCGCGCCCGGCCCCCTGGCGGCGCAGCTCGCCATCTACCTCGGCTGGATCCGGGCGGGCCTCCTGGGTGCGACGCTGGTCGGCCTGGCGTTCGTCGGGCCATCCTTCGTGATGGTGCTGCTGCTCGCCTGGGGCTACCTGCACTACGGCGGGCTGCCCTGGATGCAGGCGGTGTTCTACGGCATCGGCGCGGCGGTCATCGCGATCATCGCGCGGGGCGCGATCACCCTCGCGGCGCGGACGGTGGGACGCGATGCGCTGCTCTGGGCGATTCTCGTGGTCAACGCCGTCGTGGTCGCGGCCACCGAGCGCGAGCTGGTGTGGATCTTCGCGCTCAGCGGACTGGTGGTGCCGCTGGAGCGGGGGCAGGCGCTCCGCCTCGGCCGGGGGACGGTTCCCCTGCTGCTGCCGGCGTGGTGGCTCGGGGGACTGCATGGCGTCGCGGAGCCGGCGGTGCTGGTCACTCTCTTCGCCTTCTTCGCCAAGGCCGCCCTGGTGGTGTTCGGCAGCGGCCTCGCCGTGGTGCCCTTCCTGCACGGCGGAGTGGTGACCGGCTACGGATGGCTCACCGAGCGGCAGTTCCTCGATGCGGTGGCGGTCTCCATGATCACGCCGGGGCCCGTGGTCATCACGGTGGCCTTCATCGGGACCCTGGTCGCCGGCCTCCTCGGCGGCCTCGTCGCCGCCCTCGGCATGTTCCTGCCCACCTGGCTGGCGGTGGTGCTGCTGGCGCCAGGATTTCGCCGCATCATGGCCAGCCCCGGCATCCGCGCCGCGGTGGACGGCGTGACCGCCGCGGCGGCGGGAGCGATCGCCGGCGCGGTGGTCGTGCTCGGCCGGCGCGCGCTGATGGATCCGGCTACGTGGCTCATCGCGCTTGTCACGCTGGTCGTGCTCTGGCGGGTGCGGCGGGTGCCCGAGCCGCTGCTGATCGGGGCGGCCGGGATCGTGGGGTTGGTGCTGCGGTCGGCGTAGTTCGGTGCGTCAGGCGGCGCGTGTGCGGCCGTTCACCACGAAGACACGAAGGTCGCGAAGGACGCCTGGGCCGGGCCGGCATATGTCTGATGCCGTGCTCGAGCAGCTCCTTTCGGAGTTTTTTGTGGGTGTGTGGCCGGACTCCGCGGTACTGCGAAGAGGCCTGCTCCGATCACCCCCAAAAAACCGTGCTGAAGCCCTTCTTACGCGGAATGTCGAGATCTGGAAGCGCCGAATGAGTCCTTCGTGGCCTTCGTGTCTTCGTGGTGAACGGCAGCACACCCTCAACGCAGCGCTCGCACGCCAGTCACCGCATCCGCGGCGTATACCGATTCAGCGTGTCGTACTCGGCCGGCCATCGGAGCCTATACCCGAGGTCGGCCGCCGCGTGCCGGGTCCAATACGGGTCCCAGAGGTGCGCCCGCGCCAGCACCACCAGGTCGGCGCGTCCCGCCGCGAGAATGGTGTTGACGTCCGCCGCCGATGAGATGTTGCCCACCGTCATCGTCGGCACCCGGGCCTCGTGCCGAATGCGGTCGCTGAACGGGGTCTGGAACTGGCGCCCGTAGACCGGCTTCGCGTCGGGGACGGTCTGACCGGCCGAGACGTCCACGATGTCGGCACCGGCCGCGACGACCATCTTCGCGACCTCCACTGAATCGTGCGCCTCCGTGCCGCCGGGCGCCCAGTCCACCGCCGAGATCCGGACCGAGAGGGGCTTCGCCTGGGGCCACGCGTTCCGGACCCGGGTCACGATCTCCAGCGGGTAGCGCATCCGCCCCTCCAGCGACCCGCCGTACTCGTCGGCGCGCCGGTTGGTGAGGGGCGAGATGAACGACGCGAGCAGGTAGCCGTGGGCCATGTGGAGCTCGAGCAGATCGAAGCCGGCGGCGTCCGCCATGCCCGTCGCGCGAACGAAGTCCTCCGCCACCTGATCCATGTCGGCCCGCGTCATCTCCCGGGGCACCTGGCTCTGAGGTAAGTAGGGAATGGCCGACGGCGCGATCAACGGCCAGTTGCCCTCGGGCAGCGGCTGGTCTTCGCCCTCCCAGAGCAGACAGGTCGAACCCTTCCGTCCAGCATGGGAGAGCTGGAGGCCGATCGCCGCTTGGGTCTCGCCGTGCACGAAGTCCACGATCCGCTTCCAGCCGATCACGTGCTCCGTCCGATACAGTCCCGCGCACCCCGGCGAGATCCGGCCTTCCCGGCTCACGTCGGTCATCTCCGTCATGACCAGGCCCGCCCCGCCGATCGCCCTGCTGCCGAGATGCACGAGGTGCCAGTCGTTCGGCATGCCGTCGTCCGCCCGGTACTGGCACATGGAGGAGACCACGACCCGATTCGGGAGGACCAGCTCCCGCAGCCGGTAGGGAGTGAACAGCGGGGGCGGCGGCGGGTCGATCGGCACCTCGCGTCCGCTCTGGCGGCCGGCCTCTTCGGCGAACCACCGGTCCACCCGGGCCACCAGCCCGGGATCTCGAACCCGCAGGTTGTCGTGGGTGATGCGGAGACTGCGGGTCAGCAGATTGAAGGCGAACTGCAGCGGCTCGGTGTCATGGTAGCGCTCCGCCGACTCGAACCACTCGAGGCTCGCCTGGGCGGCCCGCTGCAGGCTCTCGACCTGGGGTCGCCGCTCGGCCTCATAGGCCGCGAGCGCCTCGGACACCGAGCCTTCGGACCGGAGCGCCGCCGCGAGGGCGATCGCGTCCTCCATCGCGAGCTTGGTCCCGGAGCCGACCGAGAAGTGGGCGGTATGGGCGGCATCGCCGAGCAGGACCACCTTGTCCCAGTGCCACCGCGCGTTGCGCACGGTCGGGAAGCGGCGCCAGATGGACCGGTTGGCCAGCAGGCGGTGACCCTGCAGCTCCTCGGCGAAGAGCTGCTCCAGGTAGGCGGCGGTCCCCGCCTCGTCCTCCTCGCCCAGACCGCTCGCCGTCCAGGTCTCCTCCCGCGCCTCCACGATGAAGGTCGAGCGGCCCCGCGCGTACTGATAGGCATGAGTACGCCAGAGTCCCGCCGGCGAGGGCTTGAAGTAGAAGGTGAACGCCGGAAACGGCCTGGTCGTGCCGAGCCAGACGAATCGGTTGTGCCGCCAGTCGAGTCGGGGCTCGAAGCGCGCGGCCAGCCGGTCGCGCAGGGTGCTCGCCACTCCGTCCGCGGCGACGATGAGATCGGCTTCCTGCAGACCGCAATCGGCGAGGGCGCGGATCTCCTGCTGCCAGTGAATCGTGACGCCGAGGGCCTGGGCCCGCCGCGCGAGGAGCTGCAGCAGGGTGGTGCGCTCGACGCCGGAGAAGCGGTGGCCGGTGGACCGGAGCGTCGTCCCACGGTAGTGGATCTCGATGTCGGACCAGCGGGCGGCGGCCTCGACCATGGCCTGGTTGGTCTCCGGGTCGGCCTCGCCCACGTTCTCCATCGTCTCGTCCGAGAACACCACGCCGAAGCCGAAGGTGTCCTCCAGCCGGTTGCGCTCGTAGACCGTGACGCGGTGGCGCCGGTTGGCGCGCTTGAGCAGGATGGCGAGATAGAGTCCGGCCGGGCCCGCCCCGACGATGGCGACGTTCACCGCGCGGCGGGCTCCCACGCCGGGGCGACCATCCGCCGCTCGCCGTCGAGGTGGTCCCACAGCTTGCAGGTCACCGGCTTGTGCACCTGGTCGAGACCCTCGCAGTAGTTGGTGAACACGCAGCGCCGCACTTCCTCACCCCGGCCCAGGCGGAGCTTTCGAAACCAGTCGGGGTCGGCCAGGCTCTGTCGCGCCGCGCCCACGATGTCGGCGGCTCCGCATCGCAGCAGCTCCTCGGCCTGCTCGAAGGTCGAGATTCCGCCCGACAGCACCACCGGCGTGGCGCACCCGGCCGCGCGCACCGCCTCCCGGACCGCGCGGGTCGCGTCTCGATTGCGGCCGAACGGCCCCCGCGCGTCGGAGCGCACGGTGGGCATGCATTCGTAGCCGCTGGGCCCGGTGTAGGGGTAGCGGGCCCAGCCGATCCGCGGTTGCTTGGCGTCCTCGAACTTGCCCCCACGCGACAGCGAGAGGTAGTCCATGCCCGCCCGTGCCAGCTCGGTCCCGAACCAGGCGGCATCCTCCACCCCGCTACCGCCCGGGATGCACTCGTCGGCCAGGAAGCGGCACCCGATCACGACGTCCGCGCCCACGGCCGCGCGCGCCGCGCGGTAAACCTCCAGCGGGAGTCGGATCCGGTGCTCCCGCGGCCCGCCGTACCCGTCTGTCCGGTCGTTCAGGGCCGACAGGAACGACGCCATGGTGTAGGCGTGGGCATAGTGCAGCTCGATCCCGTCGAAGCCGGCTCGCTCGGCGCGGGCGGCCGCATCGGCGAACAGGCCGGGGAGCACATCCGGCAGGTCGCGAATGTGGGGCAGCCAGGTGTCGGTCACCCGCTCCCGCTCGCCGTACCGCAGGCTCTCCAGCTCCCGTGCGTCGAGCGCGCGAGGCCAGTCTCCCTCGGGCAGCGCCGCCAGCGCCTCGCGTACGGCGGCGTCGGGGCCGGGCGCCATCGCGCGATGACGATCGGTGAGGGTCAGGAAGTCGCGAAAGAATCTCGCCGGGTCAGGACGCCGGCGGATACGGAGGAAGTCGATGATCTGGATGAAGAGCCGGGTCCGGCCCCCGCTTGCCCGGCGAACGGTCTCGACCAGCTGTCTCAGCCCGGGCAGGAACCGATCGTGGCCGATCCGAAGCAGCGGGCCGCTGGGGATGTCGCGGATGCCGGTCGCCTCCACCACCAGCGCGCCCGGCTGTCCCCGGGCGAAGCGCTCGTACCACTGGAGCACCGCCGGCGTGACGTGGCCGTCTTCGGTGGCGCGCCAGGGCACCATCGCCGGCACCCAGGTGCGCTCGGCCAGGTCGAGGCGGCCGACCCGAAGCGGACTGAACCAGCGCGAGGCCGCCGCCGCCTCGCTGCTCGGCGGTTGTGTCGGTGGAATGGGATGTTTCACGAACGGCTCGGGGTGCCACATTACCTGAGCAGCTCCCCCGCGATGATCAGCTGCTGGATCTCGGTAGTCCCCTCGTAGATCCGCAGCGCCCGCACCGCGCGGTACAGCCGATCGACCGGATGGTCGGCCAGCACGCCCTGCCCGCCGATGAGCTGCACCGCGTCGTCCACCGCCCGCTGCGCCATCTCCGTGGCGAACGACTTCGCCATCGCGGCCTCGGAGGTGATCCGCTCCTGGCCCTCGTCCTTCTCGAACGCCGCGCGGTAGGTGAGCAGGCGCGCCGCCGTCAGGTCGGTCGCGATGCGGGCGAGCTTCTGCTGCACCAGCTGGAACTTGGCGAGCGGGGTACCGAACTGCTCCCGCCGGCGCACATGGGCCAGCGCCTCGGCCAGGGCGCGGGCAGCCATCCCGCAGGCCGCCGCCGCGACCGTCGGTCGGAGCCGATCGAGCGTCGCGAGGCCGAGTCCGTACCCGCGTCCCTCCTCCCCCAGCAGCGCCTCGGCCGGCAGGGGGCACCCGTCGAACGCGATCTCTCCCAGGGGATGCGGCGAGCTCAGCACCTGGGGCCGGGCGAAGCGGAGTCCGGGCGTGTCGGCCGGCACCAGGAAGCAGCTGATCCCTTTGGCCCCACGGCTCGGGTCGGTCGAGGCGAAGACGGTGTACAGGTCGGCAATGCCCGCGTTCGAGATCAGCGTCTTTCCGCCCGCCAGAACCCAGCCGTCGCCTTCCCGTCGAGCCGAGGTCGAGAGCGCGGCGACGTCGGACCCGGCGCCGGGCTCGGTCATGGCGAAGGCGGTCATGACCTCACCCGCGGCGATGGGGCCTAGCCAGCGCTCCCGCTGCGCCGGCGTGCCCGCGAGGAGCAGCGGCGTGGTGCCCAGGGCCTGAAGCGCGTAGACCGCGTCGGCCAGCGGCGAGACCTCGCCCAGCGTTTCGCGGGCCAGACAGCAGGCGCGAAGGTCGAGCTCGAATACCGGACGCAGCCAATCGCCCTTCCCGAGCAGCGATACGAGGGCGCGCGCTTCCTTCCGGGCCACGGCATCCTCCGCCGGCGACGGCCGCGGGGCGACCTCGGCCTCGGCAAAGGCGGTGAACCGCTCGGTGAAGGCGGCGTGGTGAGGCGCGAGGAAGGTGCGGATCAGCCTGGAGTCGGGCATGCGCTCACTCGAAGCGGGGCTCGCGCTTGTCGCGGAAGGCCTCGTAGGCCTCCCGGAAGTTCGGGTGCCGCATGCATTCGGCCTGCACCCGGGCCTCGTACTCGATGGCCGAGACGAGGTCCATCGCCGCTTCCGCGTTGAGGGCCTGCTTGGTGACGCCGTGTGCCGCGGACGGGCCTCGCGCGAGGCGCACGGCCACCTCGATCGCCTCGGTCATCAGGCGGTCGGCCGGGACCACCCTGTTGTAGAGGCCGATCGCGGCCGCGCGCTCCGCGCTGATGAAGTCGCCCAGCAGGAGCAACTCGCTGGCGTGCGCCAGGCCGACGATCCGGGGCAGGAGCCAGGCGGCTCCCATGTCCGCGCCGGCCAGGCCGACCCGTGAGAAGAGGAACGCGATCCTGGCGCTCTCCGCCGCGATCCGGATATCGGCGGCGGCGGCGATCACCGCGCCGGCGCCGGCCACGGTGCCGTTGAGCGCCGCGACGACCGGTCGGCGGCACTGGCGGATCGCCAGGATGAGGTCGCCGGTCAGTCGGGTGAACTCGAGCAGCCCCGCCGCGTCGCGGGAGAACAGCGCGCCGATGATGTCCTCGACGTCGCCTCCGCTGCAGAAGGCTCGGCCGCGGCCGGTGATGACGACGGCGCGCACCCCGGGCTCGGTGTCGAGCGCGCGGAACGTGTCGCGCAGCTCGGTGTAGACCTCGAAGGTGAGCGCGTTGAGCCGCTCGGGGCGATCCAGCGTGATGGTCGAGACCGCGGTCGCGGGGTCGAGGGCGTACTGGAAGGAGCGCGGGGCGAGAGTCATCGGTCGAGGATCGCCGTGGCCTCGATCTCGACCAGCGCCTCCGGATCCACCAGCGCCGTCACCTGCACCAGCGCCATGGCCGGATAGTGCGCGCCCATGCGGCGGCGATACGCCTCACCCAGTGGCTTCCGGGCCGCGCGGTAGGTCGCGACGTCGGTGACGTAGATGGTGAAGCGGCCGATGTCGGCCGGCGATCCGCCGGCCTGCTGGAGCACGGCCACGACGTTCGCCAGGGCGCGGTCGAACTGGGTCACGAAGTCCACGGGGGGCACCTGCCCGGACGCGTCGCGCGCCGTCTGCCCGGCGATGAAGAGCATCCGCCCGCCGCCCCGGTCGAGCAGCCCGTTGTTCCAGCCCCGCGGCTCGCCCAGCGCCGGCGGATTGACGATGGCGAAACGTCCGCTGGTGGGCGCGCGCCCGTCCAGCACGATCGCGTCGCCGTTGGGGGCCCGATCGCCCTCCGCCGCCACCAGCGCGACGATGGCCTGGGCCACCTCCTCGGGCGCGACGAGCCGCTGCTGCCCGGACGACGCCAGCGCCGCGGCCAGCGCATCCTCGGGCGAGCGCCCCGTCTTGGCGACTATGCGGGAAACGGTCTCCGCGGTCATCCCGGTATCCACGAACCCGGGGCAGACGGCGTTCACGGTGACGCCGCTCCCGGCGACCTCCGCCGCGGCGGAGCGGGTAAGCCCCACCAGCGCGTGCTTGGCGGCGGTGTAGGCGGCGAGGTACTTCCCGCCGCTCAGTCCGGCGGTCGAGGCGACGTTCACCACCCGGCCCCAGCCCCGCTCGAGCATGGCGGGCAGCACGGCCCGGGTACAGAGGAAGGCGCCGGTCGCGTTCACCGCCATCAGCCGGTTCCAATCCTCCAGCGTGGTGCGCTTGAGCGGCATCGAGCCGGCCGCGCCGGCGTTGTTCACCAGGACGGCCACCGGGCCCATCTCAGCCGCGGCGGCGGCGAGGCCATCGACCCCCCCCTCGCTGGTCACGTCGCACACCACGGCGCGGGCCCGATAGCCTTGCCGCGACAGCTCGGCGGCCTGGCCCTCGACCTGGTCCTTGCTCCGTGCGGCGAGGACCACGGGCCACCCGGCGGCGGCGAGGCCATCGACCCCCCCCTCGCTGGTCACGTCGCACACCACGGCG
>DATEIR010000097.1:0-24269 GCA_035278885.1 Gemmatimonadales bacterium
CCCGCGAGAAGATCTTCTCGCGGGCCCCCTTCCCCTTTCCCCTTTCGCCTTTCCCTCTCGCCTACGCCAGCTCCGGCGTCAGCCCGATCGCCGGCACATCCTCCTCCGGCTCGGTTGCAGCGACGGGATGATGCTCCGCCGCCATCAGCAGATAGAACACCGGCACCACGAACAGGGTGAAGACCGTCCCCACGATCATGCCGGTGACCAGCACCATCCCGATGCTGTTCCGCGCCGCCGAGCCCGGGCCGGTGGCGAGGACCAGCGGGAAGTGGCCGAAGACCGTCGCCGCGGAGGTCATGAGCACGGGGCGGAGCCGGGTGAGGGACGCCTCGCGGATCGCCGCCAGCTTGGCCTGTCCCTCCTCCTGCAGCCGGTTGGCGAACTCCACGATCAAAATGCCGTTCTTCGCGATCAGGCCCACCAGCGTGATCAGCCCCACCTGGGAATAGATGTTGATCGTGGTCAGGTCGAGGAAGCTGAACAGCAGCGCCCCCGAGATGGCCAGCGGGACCGAGCCGAGCAGCACGATCAGCGGATCGCGGAAGCTTCGGAACTGCGCCGCCAGCACCAGGTAGATCAGCACCAGCGCGAAGCCCAGCGTCACCGCCAGCGCCGACCCCTCCTTCCGGATCTGGCGCGACTCGCCGGCGTAGTCGATGGTCATGCCCGGCGTCTTGACCGCGTTGGCCGCGGACTCGAGCACGTTGAGACCTTCCTCCTTGGTGATCCCCGGCTTGACTCCGCCGAAGATCCGCACCGCGTTCCGCTGGGAGAAGCGGTTCAGCGTCCGGGGCGCGGTGCTGGTCTCGATGTGGGTGAACGTGGACACCGGCACCAGCTCGCCGCTCGGCGTCTTGATCTTGAGATCGAGCAGCGGCGCGATGGTGGCCCGGTCCTTTTCCCCGATCTGGGGGATGACCTTGTAGCTCCGGTCATAGAAGTTGAACCGGTTGACGTACCCGCCGCCGAGCAGCGTGCCCAGCTCCTGGCCGACGCTGGCGAGGTCCAGGCCGAGGTCGGCCACCTGGTCGCGGTCGACGATCACCCGCGCCTCGGGCAGGTCGATCTTGAGGTCGGTGTCCACGTAGAGGAACTTGCCGCTCTGCCAGCCGGCGCCGACCACCTGGCCCACCGTCTCCAGCATCTGCTCCGGCGGCTGATCGCTCTCCAGCACCAGCTCGACGTCGTACTGGCCCGGCGTCGGCAGCGGCGGATCGAGCCGGGGGAAGACCCGAAGGCCCGGCACCGACGAGACCGCGCCGTACACCTCACCGTACATCTGCTCGGTGGTCCGCTTCCGCTCCTTCCAGTTCTTGGCCACCATGCCGCCGAAGCCGCCCCACTGGCCGGTCAGCGACCACATGAACTTGGCCTCGGGGAACTGCTGTACCCGGTTCACCACGTCGAGCGAGGCGCGATTCGAGGCCGTCAGGCTCGCGTCGGGTGACGCCTGCATGAAGAAGCTGATGTGGCTCTGGTCCTCCACCGGCGCGAGCTCTCGGCGGGAGAACGAGTAGAGCGGCCAGATCGCGAGCATCACCAGCAGCGCCGCCGCCACGATGCCCCAGCGCATCTGCAGCGCGCCGTCGAGCAGCCGCCCGTAGAGCCGGCGCACCGCCTCGAAGGCCCGGTTCACCAGCCGGGTGAGCCGTCCCTCCTCGCCGTGGGAGTGCACGAACTTCGAGCTCATCACCGGCGAGAGGGTCACCGCCACGACACCCGAGAGCACCACTGCGGTGGCCAGGGTGATGGCGAACTCGAGGAAGAGCGAGCCGGTGAGGCCGCCCTGGAAGGCGATCGGAGTGTAGACGGTCGCGAGCGTGATCGTCATCGCGATGATCGGGCCCACCAGCTCGCGCGCGCCGAGCAGCGCCGCATCCACCCGCGAGCGTCCCTCGCGGACGTGGCGCTCCACGTTCTCCACCACCACGATCGCGTCGTCCACCACCAGACCGACCGACAGCACGATGGCCAGGATGGTCAGCAGGTTGAGACTGAACCCGAACGCGTACATGAAGCTCGCCGCGCCGATCAGGGACACCGGCATGGCCACCAGCGGCACCAGCGCGGTGCGTACCGAGCCCATGAAGAGGAAGACCACGAAGCCCACGATCAGGATGGTCTCGCCGAGAGTCTTGGTGATCTCGGTCAGCGCGTCCTCCATGAAGACGGTCGCGCTGTACACCAGCTGCATGTCGATGTCTTTCGGCAGCGTCGGCCGGATCCGGTCCATCTCCTCCTTGAGACGGTGCGAGACCTCGATTTCGTTGACGCCGATGAGCGGCCACACGCCGAGGTACACGCCGGGCTTGGTGCCGTACTTGGCCACGAAATCGGCCTCTTCCGCCCCCAGCTCGACGTTGGCGACGTCGCTCAGCCGGACGATGGCCCCGTTCCGGTCGGCGACGATGAGGTTCTTGAACTCGTCCACCGTCCTGAGGTCGGTGTTCGCGAGCAGGTTGACCTGGACCAGGTTCCCCTTGGTCTGGCCTACCGCGGCCAGGTAGTTATTGCGGCGGAGCGCCGCCTGCACGTCACCCGGGGCCAGGTTGAGCGCGGCCAGCCGCTCCGGATCGATCCAGATGCGCATCGCGAGCTGGCGGCCACCCTCGATGCTGACCCGCTGGACGCCGGGCAGCGTCGAGAGCTGCGGCTGGAGCGTGCGGGTCAGCCAGTCGGTGATGGCCGGAACGTCTCGCTGGCTCGAGGTGAAGCTCAGGTAGAAGGAGGCGTAAGGCCGGTCGGCCCGCTGCACCTCGACCACCGGCGGCTCGGCCTCCGCCGGCAGCTCCGAGCGGACCTGCTGCAGCCGCGCCGTGACCTCGGCGAGCGCCGCGGTGCTGCTGTGGTTGAGCTTGAGGTGGACGGTGATGGTGCTGACGCCCGCCCGGCTGGTGGACTCGACGTAGTCCACCCCGCCGATGGCGGAGACGGCGCGCTCGATGGGCGTCGTCAGGAAGCCGCGCACCGTCTCGGCGCTGGCGCCGTAGTAGACCGTGCTGATGACTACGGACGAGCTCTCGATCTTGGGATACTGCTGCACCGGCAAGGTGCTGAGCGCACGCCAGCCGATCACCACGATCGCCAGATTGACGACCGCGGCGAGGACCGGGTGACGGATGAAGACGTCGGTGAAGGAGCGGCGCATGTTACTTCGCTCCCTCGGTGGTGGTGGAATCACTCGCCACTACCACCAACACGCCCTCGCGCAGCTTGAACGAGCCCGACGTCGCGACCAGCTCTCCGGCCTCGAGACCATCCTCGATCAGAACGGTGTCTCCCAGCGCCTCGCCGCTCCGCACCTGGCGGACGTGGGCGCGCTGCTTGCCGCTCTTGTCGGGCTGGATCACGAATACGTGATCGCCGCTGGGATCTTTCCGAAGGGCGCTGATCGGAATCGCGACCGCCTTACCCGCCGGCCCCGCCGGCACCTTGACCCGGACCGAGGCGCCGGGCGCGGGGAGGCTGCGGCTGCCCTTGATCTCGGCGCGGACCATGGCGTTCCGGGTGGTCGGATCCACCCGCGAATCGATCGCGGTGATGCGGGCGCCCACGGCGGGCGCGGCATCGCCGGCGGTCAGGATCGCGACCTCGTCGCCCACCTGAAGCCCGGCGGCGATCCGCTGTGCCACCGTGAAATCCACGTTGACCCGCTCGTCCACGCCCTGCAGGGTGGTGAGCTGGGTCCCCTCGTTGAGGTACTGGCCGGGATGCACGTCGGCGATCCCGACCCGCGCCCGGAACGGCGCCCGGATCGTCTTCCGCGCGATGACCGCGCGAGTGCGCGCCACCTGGGCCTGAGCGACGTCGCGGGCGGCCCGGGCCTGGTCGACCTCTTCCTGGGCGACCGCGTCGCGGCTGCTCAGCGTCTCGAGCCGGGTCAGCGTCGTCTGCGCCAGCGCCGCCTGCGCCTGCTGGGCCTCGAGCTCAGCCTCCTCGACCGAGACATCGAGGGCGACCAGGAGCTGACCCGCTTCCACGATCTGCCCCGGAATGAGGGCCACCCGGCGGACCGTGCCCGCGACCTCGTTCTCCAGGGTGATCGAGCGCAGGGCCAGCACCGTGCCCACCGAGGTCGTGGTGGGGCGGTAGGCACGGGGAGAGGCGACCGCGGCCGTGGCCGCCTCCATAGGCTCGGGCTGGTTGGCGGCAGCCGCCTCGGAAGCCTTGAGCGTGGAAATCTTCCAGAACGCGAGAGCGACGCCGGTGGTCAGCAGGGTCCCGAGCAACAGAGCCGATCCGATCCAGCCGTGGCGACCAGCGAGAATGCGACGCATGTGGTGCTGTCTCCTGAGCCTTTGGTGTTCAACCTGCCTGCCTCTGGCAGCGCGAAATCCCTGATCTGGCGGCCACGGCAACCACCCACTTACTTACTTCGGGTAAGCACATTACTTTGGGTTGTGACGGACGTCAAGGTGACGTTCGGTATCGGCGGGGCATCATTGGGTAGGCGTTGCAGTCGGGTTGGACGCTCACTATATAAGGGCCATGAGCTATAACTCTCATTTCTGCCCGTACTTCCATCGTGCGGTCGAGCTCATCGGACAGCGCTGGAGCGGGGCCATCCTGCGCGAGATGCTGGCCGGGGCCACCCGATTCACCGAGATCCGCCACGCCATTCCGGACATCAGCGACCGGATGCTGGCGGAGCGCCTGAAGGGGTTGGAGGCGTACGAGCTGGTGGAGCGGCGGGTCTTTGCCGAAACCCCCGTGCGGGTGGAGTACCACCTGACGGACCGGGGTCGTGCGCTCGGACCGGTGTTCGCCGCCCTGGGGGATTGGGCCAACAAGTATGGATGTGGGGAAGCCGCGGAAACCGATCCCAACGCGGCCTGATCATTCGATTTACCCGCCGTCACCCTCGCAACTTCTGCCGTTTCTTGCACCCCGCCACTCACCAACCGCATTCCCCCGCCATGACGGGCGTTTTTTCCGGTTTCTAACCGTCGATCATAGCTCCACCTAGGCTCGATCGAGCCGCGGCATCGCCGCGGGCACGGCCCCTGCGAAATCCCCGCCGCCGGCGCGATCCGCGCCGCGTTCTCACTCCTCACATCCTGCTGGGAAGGAACCGATGGATCATTCGCACAAGGTTGCCGTCGCCCTGATCGGGTTCGTGCTGACCACCGGCTGCGGCAAGAAGGAGGTCGTCGAGGCTCCGGAGCCGGTGACCCAGGCCCCGGTCGCCACTGCGCCGGCCGCCACTCCGGCCCCGGCGCCCGCGCCCGCCCCGGCCTCCACCGCCGACGACCGCTACAGCACCCTCGAGCAGCGGATCCACTTCGCGCTCGATCGGGCCGATCTCGACGCGGAAGCCCGCTCGGCCCTCGACTCCAAGGCGGAGATCCTGCAGGCGTCGCCGAACCTCACCCTGAGGATCTCGGGTCACGCCGACGAGCGCGGCTCCGACGAGTACAACCTGGCCCTGAGCAAGCGCCGCTCGACCGAGGCCAAGCGATTCCTGGTCTCGCGCGGCGTGGATCCGAGCCGGCTGGAGACGGTGGGCTATGGCGAGGAGCAGCCGCTCGCGAACGGGACCGACGAGGCAGCCTGGTCGATGAACCGCCGGGACGAGTTCGTGGTCACCGGGGGCAAGCTCTCGCAGCGGTAGGCTGACCTGGAATCACGCGCGACGGCGCGGCGGGCTCTGCCCCGCCGCGCCGTCGTTGTTTCGAAGCCGCGACATCGTCGCCCTCGGTCGGGTGGTCGGGCCGTGCCCGACAAGACACTGGCTCGGACGCGGCCCCGATGGATCCGCACTCGTCATCCGCTGACGGCATGGCCACGTGGCGACGACCCCAACGGGCAAGCTCGGGAAGCTCGTGGCTCTGCTGATCGACGTCGAAGTGGCGAACGCTGGGCGGCGGATGTACGGCGCCGGCCGTCGAGGTTCGCGCCAGACTCTTGACGGCGACGGACCGGGGCCGATATTAACCGCATGGTTAAACCAAACAGTTCAACCGGCCGGTCAAAACCTGCCCGCGCCCGGCGCCCGGCACCGGCCCCCGTGGACGATCAGGAGACCCGTGACCGGATCCTGGCCGCGGCCCACGCCGTCTTCCTGCGCAAGGGCACCGCCGGGAGCCGAACCCAGGAGATTGCCGACGAGGCCGGCGTCAACAAGGCGCTGGTGCACTACTACTTCGGCACCAAGGCGGCGTTGGCGGATGCCATCTTCGAGCGGGCGCTCGGGGAGCTGGTGCCCAAGATCTTCGGGATCCTGGCCGATCCCGGCCGATCCATCGAAGAGAAGGTGCCGGCCATCGTCCGGGAGCAGATCGCCTTCCATGCTGCCCGACCCTACTTCGCGGGGTACATGGTGTCGGAGCTGCACGGCGAGCCCGACCGGATCGTCCGCCTGATGGCTCGGCGCGGCCGCATCCCCCTCGAAGTCCTCCGCCGGCAGCTCCGCGAGGCCGCCGCCGCCGGCACCATGCGCCGGATCAGCGCCGAACAGTTCGTGGCCAACATGATGGGGCTGCTGATCTTTCCATTCGCCATCCGGCTCGCGTTGTGCGAGCTCCTGTCGCTCGACGAAGCCGGCTGGCGCGCGTTCCTCGAGGATCGCCGGCGGATCCTACCCGAGATCATTCTATCGGGGCTCAGGCCATGAACCGCGTCCTGCTTCTCGCGGGGGCCCTTCTCACGCTGCTCGGACAGAGGCTGGCCGCCCAGGACACGCTCCACGTCGAGCGGCTGCAGGATGCGGCGCTCCGCAACGATCCCCGGGGCGCTCAGCGCGCGCTGCTCAAGGCGGCCACCGATCTGCGGCTCGATGTGATCGGCTCCGACCGGCTGCCCCGGCTCACCGTCAACGGGCAGGCCTCCCACCAGAGCGACGTCACCGAGCCCAAGTCCGACATCCCCGGGCTCGCCATCCCCGACCTGCCGAAGGACCGCTGGCAGACCACGCTCGATATCGAGCAGCGGCTGTACGACGGCGGAGACGTGGCCCGGCGGCGGGAGCTGGAGGAGGCCCGCCGAGCCGAGTCGGAGGCCGGGGTGGACGTCACGCTCTACCAGCTCCGCTCGGACGTCAACGCCGCGTTCTACTCCGCGTTTCTGTTCGAGAAGCGGGTCTCCGAGTACGACGCGCTGGTGAGCGATCTCGATGCCCGCCTCACCACGGTGCGGGCCCGGGTCGAGGCCGGGACGGCGCTGGGGCGGGATGCGGCCGAGATCGAGGCCGAGCGGATGCGGGCCGAGCTGCAGCGGGACGAGGCGCGGGCATCCCGGCGGGCGGCGCTGGCCACCCTGGCCGACCTGGTGGGACAGCCGATCGATACTGCCGCGGTGCTCCTCCTGCCGGCCAGCGAGCCCGAGCTCGACTACCCGGGGCCGGCGGCGGCCGCGGAGCTCCGCCGGCGGCCCGAGTTCACCCAGTATCAGCGGTCGCGGCTCCGGCTCGACCGGGAAATCGAATACGTCGGTACCGAGAATCGGCCCCGGATCTTCGCCTTCGGCCAGGCCGGCGTCGGCCTGCCGGGGTACGATCAGTTCCGGACCAGCCCGGACGCGTTCTGGCAGGCCGGCGTCAAGCTCGAATGGCGTCCCTGGACCTGGCGCTCGGCGGGCCGCACGGCCGACACCTACCGCCTGCAGCAGCAGATCGTCGCGACCGAGGAGCAGGCGCTCGGCCGCCAGCTGGCCCGCAACGTGGTGACCGATCTGGAAGACATCGGCCGGCTCAAGGCCGCGCTGGCGGACGACGAGCGCATCGTGACGCTCCGCACCGAGGTCGAGCGCCAGGCTCGCGCCCAGTACGACGAGGGCGCCATCACCACTCCGGACTACGTCGAGACCCGGACCGATGTGCTGGAGGCGCGGCTCGCCCTGGAGCGCCACCGGGTCGAGCTGGCGCAGGCCCGCTCCCGCTATCTCACGACGCTGGGACTCACCTCCACCACTGCGAGCGAAACGCCATGAGGTCCCTTGTTCTCGCAACGCTCGTCCTGGCCGCCTGCGCCGGCGAGCAGCCCGACGCCTACGGCAACTTCGAGGCGACCGAGGTCACCGTCGCCGCGGAGGTCGGCGGGCGCCTCCTGGCCTTCGGCCTCGAAGAGGGGGACCGGGTGGCCCGGGATTCGGTGGTCGGCGTGGTGGATACCGTGCCCCTGGTGATCGCGCGCCAGGAGCTGGTGGCTCGGCGCGCCGCCGCCGCCGCGCACACCCGCGAGGCGGGGTCGAGCATCGCCGCGCTGGAGGTGCAGCGGACCATCGCCGACCGCGAGCTGGCCCGGACCGAGCGGCTCAGGCGGCAGGCGGCCGCCACCGCCCAGCAGCACGACCAGGCCGAGCAGGGCGCCCGCGTGGTGCGGGAGCAGCTGGCCGGCGCCCGTGCCGCCCAGGCGGGCGCGCAGCAGGACGTCGCGGCCATCGAGGCGCAGGTCGCGTCGATCGACGACAAGCTGGCGCGGAGTCGGGTGCGGAGCCCCCTGAGCGGGACGGTGCTGGCCCGGTACGTCGAAGCGGGCGAGTTCGTCCAGGCCGGCCAGCCGCTCTTCAAGCTGGCCGGTCTGGACTCGCTCACCTTCCGGGCTTACGTGAGCAACGCGCAGCTGACCCAGCTCGCGCTGGGACAGGAGGTGACCGTCGGCGTGGATCGGGCCGACAGCATCGCCACCATGCCGGGCCGGGTGACCTGGATCGCCTCGAGCGCCGAGTTCACGCCGACGCCCATCCAGACCCGGGACGAGCGAGCCGACCAGGTCTACGCGGTGAAGGTCGCGGTGGCGAATCCCGACGGCCGCCTCCGGATCGGGATGCCGGGCGAGCTCACCATACCCCGGGGCCGCAGCCATGACTGAGGGCCTCGCGGTCGAGGCTCGGGGGCTGGTGCGGCGGTTCGGGGACGACGCGGCGCTCCGTGAGGTCTCGTTCGAGGTGCGGCCGGGCGAGCTCTACGGGGTGATCGGGCCGGACGGGGCCGGAAAGACCACCCTCTTCCGCATCCTGGTGACGCTGCTCCTGCCCGACGCCGGCAGCGCGCAGGTGCTCGGCCGCGACGTGGTCGAGGACCTCTGGGATCTCCGCACCCGGATCGGGTACATGCCGGGGCGGTTCTCCCTCTATCCCGACCTGAGCGTGCGGGAGAATCTCACCTTCTTCGCGTCGCTCTTCGACACCACGGTCGCGGAAGCGCGGGACACCATCGCGCCGATCTGGGTCCAGCTCGAGCGGTTCTCGGATCGTCGTGCCGGGGCGCTCTCGGGCGGCATGAAGCAGAAGCTGGCGCTCTGCTGCGCCCTGGTGCATCGGCCCGAGATCCTGTTCCTCGACGAGCCGACCACAGGGGTCGACGCGGTGTCGCGGAAGGAATTCTGGGACCTGCTCGCCCGGCTGCGGGACGACGGACTGCCGATCGTGGTCTCGACCCCGTACATGGACGAGGCCGTGCGGTGCGATCGGGTGAGCCTGATGCAGGGAGGACGTCTGCTGGTGACCGACCGTCCGGCGGCCATCGGCCGGGCGTACCCCCGCCCGATCTTCGCGGTGCGGGGCCCGGACATCCTCGGCCTGCTCGGAGCGCTGCGCGCGGGTCCCCACGCGGCCGCCGTGTGGCCGTTCGGCGAGTCGCTCCACTACACCGACCGGCGCCCGGACGCCTCGAATGACGCGATCACCGCCGAGCTGGCCCAGCTGGTGAGCCGGGCCGGGCTCAGCGGGGTGAGCATCACGCCGATCGAGGCCGGGATCGAGGATGCCTTCATGTGGTACATGGCCGAGGGACAGGCCGCGTGACCGGATTCGCCATCGACGCCCATGGACTCACCCGCCGGTTCGGCGGCTTCACCGCCGTGGACGCGATCACCTTCCACGTCGAGCCGGGCGAGGTGTTCGGGTTCCTCGGCGCCAACGGCGCGGGGAAGACGACCGCGATCCGGATGCTGATCGGGGTCCTCCGGCCGACCGCCGGCTCGGCCACGGTGGCCGGGTTCGACCTCGCGACGCAGGGCGAGCAGGTCCGTCGGCGGATCGGGTACATGAGCCAGAAGTTCTCGCTCTACGAAGACCTCACCGTGCGGGAGAACATCACGCTCTACGGCGGGATCTACGGGGTGAGCGACCGCGACATCGTCACCCGCACCGGAGACATCCTCTCCCGCATCGGCCTGGAGCACGCCGGCGACGACCTGGTGCGCGAGATCCCGTTGGGCTGGAAGCAGCAGCTCGCCTTCTGCGTGGCCCTGCTGCACCGGCCGGCCGTGGTATTCCTCGACGAGCCGACCGGCGGGGTGGATCCGATTACCCGGCGGCGGTTCTGGGAGCTGATCTACGAGGCCGGCGCGGCGGGGACCAGCGTGCTGGTCACCACCCACTATCTCGACGAGGCGGAGTACTGCCGGCGGATCTCGATCATGGTGAACGGCGCCATCGCGGCGATGGGCACCCCGGCCGAGGTCCGCCAGGCCGTTGGGGCGGACACCCTGGATGAGGTCTTCCTCCGGCTCACCCGCCCTGGCGCGGGGAGCGCGGCGTGAGGGCCTTCTTCGGCTTCGTGCGGAAGGAGACGCTCCACCTCCTGCGCGATCGTCAGACGCTGGCGATCCTGATCCTCTTTCCGGTGGTGCAGGTGCTGATCTTCGGCTTCGCGGTGCGGACCGACGTGCGGGACATCGCCATCGCCATCGTGGATCCGACGCCCGACGTGGCCACCCTCGAGCTCCGCGAGCGGGTTGCCGCCTCGGACCGATTCACCATCGCCGAGGTGTTGCCCACCGCGGCGCCACTCGATGCGGCGTTCCGGCGCGGCACCATTCGGCAGGCCCTGGTGCTGCCCGACGACGTCGAGCGCCGGCTGGGCCGGGGCGACTCCCTGCCGCTCCAGCTCCTCACCGACGGGAGCGATCCCAACACCGCCGGCATCATGATGGAGTATGCCAGCGCGATCGTGAATCGCTGGTATCGGGACCGGATGCCCGGCGCGAGCGGGCTCCGGATCGAGCCGCAGGCGCGCATGCGGTACAACCCGACGCTGGAGAGCGCCCATCTGTTCGTGCCCGGGCTGGTGGCGTTCGTGCTCACGATCGTCTCGGCGCTCATGACCGCGATCTCGATCGCCCGGGAGAAGGAGACCGGCACGATGGAGATGCTGCTGGTCGCTCCGATCCGGCCCAAGGCCATCGTGGTCGGCAAGGTCATCCCGTACATCGTCCTGGGGTTCGTGAGCGTCGTGCTGGTGCTGGTGGCGGCCCGCCTGGTGTTCGCCGTGCCGCTCCGGGGCAGCCTGGTGCTGCTGCTGCTGGAGAGCGGGCTCTACATCGTGACCGCGCTGGCGCTGGGCGTGGTGATCTCCACCAAGGCGCCGAACCAGCGCACGGCGATGATCGCGGCGCTGGCGGGGCTCATGATGCCGACTCTGCTGCTGTCCGGGTTCATCTTCCCGCTCGACTCGCTGCCCAGCGTCCTGCAGTGGCTGTCGTACGTGGTGCCGGCGCGATGGTTCCTCACCATCGTGCGAGGGATCATGCTGAAGGGCGCCGGGCTCGATACCCTGTGGCAAGAGACCCTGGTTCTGATCGGCATGACCCTGGTGCTGCTGGTCAAGGGATCGCGCGGCCTCGCGATCCGGCTGGGCTGAGCGGTGCGGACGGTCTTCTTCCTCGTCCGAAAGGAGTTCCTGCAGATCTTCCGGGACCGGACCACGGTGTTTCAGATCTTCATGATTCCCGTGGTGCAGCTGCTGGTGCTGGCCAACGCCGCCACCTTCGACGTCAAGCGGGTGGCGATGCTCGTGGTCGACGAGGACCGGACCACCGTGTCGAGCGGCCTGATACAGCGGTTCCAGGCCGGCCGGCAGTTCCGGATCGTGCGCGCCGAGCCGACCGATGCCGACGTGGACCACGCGCTGCTCGATCGCGAGGTGACGGCGGTCCTGCACATTCCCCGGCGGTTCGAGGAGGATCTGGTGCGTCGGGGCCGGGCGCCGGTGCAGCTCGTGCTCAACGCGGAGGAAGGCGCGACCGCCGGCATCGTGCAGGGGTATGCCAACGCCATCCTTGCCGGCTACGCCGCCGAGCTCGACCGAACCTTGCCCACCGACCGCGGACCGTCGCCCCGGATCGCCCCGCTCGACCTCAGGACCCGCCGCTGGTACAACCCGACCCGCAACTACAAGCATTGGATGGTGCCGGCGCTCATGGTGTCGCTCACCACGATCATCGGGCTCCTGCTCACCGCGCAGAACATCACCCGGGAGAACGAGCTCGGCACGCTGGAGCAGCTCAACGTCACGCCGATGACCAAGGTGCAGTTCATCGCGGCGAAGCTGATCCCGTTCTGGGTCCTGTCGATGGTGATCTTCACCCTCGGACTCATCATCGCGAAGCTGGTGTTCGGGATCCCGACGCGGGGCAACCTGCTGCTGGTCTTCCTGGCCGCGGGGGTGTACCTGATCGTGGTGCTGGGGATCGGGCTCGCCATCTCCACGGTGACCCGGACTCAGCAGCAGGCGATGTTCGTGGCGTTCTTCGTCATTCTCATCTTCCTGCTGATGAGCGGGCTGTTCACGCCGGTCGATTCGATGCCCGACTGGGCGCAGCGCGTCGCGGCGGTGAACCCGGTCATGCACTTCGTGAGTATCATGCGGGCGGTGCTGATGCGGGGGGCGGGGCTGGAGACCGTGGGGCCGCCGATCGTGGGGCTGGGGGTGGCCGGGGTGGTGGTGCTGGCATTGGCGGTGCTGCGGTATCGGAAGTCGGTCGCATAGCGCGCTCGATGAACTCCGCTCGGGGGCGACGCTCCGATTCGCGCGCGACGGGCGCGGACTCGCCCGCAGCAGCCCGGCGCACCATCTTCCCGACCATGCCCATTCCCGAACCCGTCCAACCAGGCGACGGCGCAGCCCCGGCGCGCGCCGCCCTCGCCAAGGTGACCCGCCGGCTCCTTCCTTTCCTTTTCCTCCTCTACATCGTCTGCTTCCTCGACCGGGTGAACATCGGATTCGCCGCGCTGCAGATGAACCGGGAGCTCGGCTTCAGCCCGGCGATGTACGGGCTCGGTGCCGGGATCTTCTTTCTCGGGTACGTGCTGTGCGAGATCCCCAGCAACCTCATCCTCGCCCGCATCGGCGCGCGGACCTGGATCGCGCGGATCATGGTGAGCTGGGGCATCATCGCCTGCGCCATGATGTTCATCCGCGGGCCGGTGAGCCTGATCGGCCTCCGCTTCCTGCTCGGCGCCGCGGAGGCCGGTTTCTTTCCCGGCATGATCTACTACCTGACGCTCTGGTATCCCGAGGCGGAGCGGGCTCGGGCGGTCGCGCGCTTCATGCTGGCGATTCCGCTCTCCGGGGTCGTGGGCGGACCTATTTCCGGTGCGTTGCTCGAGCTCCACGGGGCGATGCGGCTCTCCGGATGGCAGTGGCTCTTCCTGCTCGAGGGGATGCCCGCCATCGCGCTCGGCCTGGTGGTCTATCGCGTGCTGCCCGATCGGCCGGAGGATGCGCGATGGCTCACCCCGGAGGAGCGGCGGGCGCTCACGACCGCGCTCGCGGCGGAGCGGGGCGAGCGCGAGCGCCGGCACGGCTACTCCGTGCGGGCCATGCTGCGGAATCCGACCGTGTGGCAGCTCGCCGTGCTGCTCCTGCTGGCCAACGCCTTCGGCGTCTACGTGCTGGGTCTCTGGCTGCCGCAGATCGTGCGCGACGTCTCCGGGTACGGGCCCTTCGGCGTGGGGGTCCTCTCGGCGATTCCCAACCTGGCGGCCGCCGCGGCGATGGTCGTGGTGGGCGCCCATTCGGACCGGACCGGTGAGCGGCTGGGCCACATCGCCGCCGCGGCGGCCGCCGGCGCCGTGGGCCTCGCGGCGAGTGCGTATCTCCACTCGACCGCGCCCGTAGTAATCGCCGTGTCGCTGGCCGCGGCCGGCCTGCTCAGCACCCATGGGCCGATCTGGCCGCTGCCCGCGACGTTCCTCACCGGCAGCGCGGCCGCGGGCGGCATCGCGGTCATGACCTCGCTGGCCAACCTGGGCGGGTTCCTGGGACCGTACGTGATGGGAGTGCTCAAGGAACGGACGGGTGGGTTTCAGCAGGGCCTGCTGCTGCTGGCCATGATCTCGCTGGCCGGCGCCGCCCTTGCCCTCTGGATGCGGCGCTCCCCAATGCTGCGCGGGAAGCCGCCGAGCTGATGGCCTGAACTCAGCTCGCCGCGGCCGCCCGAGAGCTGCCGACGTCCACCGCGATCCCGCGCCAGCGTCCCTGGGCGAAGCGGAGATAGCTCAGGGTGAACCGGGTGACGTGGCCCGCCAGGATGGCGAGCCAGATGTGCGTCGCCTGGAGCGCGCCGGTCTGCTGGATTACGAAGCAGATCCCCAGCGGAAGCACCACCTGCGAGGCGATCGAGATGTAGAGCGGGCTCTTGGTGTCCCCCGTGCCCTGGAGGCCGCCGGTGTAGGTGAGCGCCGCGGCGATGAAGAGCCCAGAGATGCTCAGCACCCGCAGCAGCCCGGTTGCGATGGTGACGACCTCGGGCTCCTGCAGCCCGAAGATCGCCATGAGCTGCTGGGGAATCCACAGGAACAGGATGCCCACGCAGATCGCCACGCCGACACCGATCCGGGCGGCGACGTGGACGGCGGCGGCGGTGCGGTCGGGCCTCCCGGCACCCAGGTTCTGCCCCGCGACGGCCGCGGCCGCCCCCATGAGCCCGATCGACGTCCAGGTCACGAAGGAGAAGAGCTGGGTGTAGGCCACCGAATACGCCGCCTGCGCCGGCGCGCTTTCGGCCAGCGACCCGATGAAGCTCAGCAGGAACACCCCGCCGATGTTCATCACGATGCCCTGAAAGCCCGCGGGCAGGCCGAAGCGGAACAGGGCCCGGATGATCTCCCAGTCCGGTGCGAACCCATGCCGATGCGGAAAGCGCACCACCCAGCCGCCGCGCCAGAGCCGGAGGATGGCGTACGCGGCCACCAGCCCCGAGGCCAGGGCCGTCCCGATGGCGGCCCCGGCGGTGCCCAGCGCGGGGATCGGGCCAAGACCGCGGATCAGCACCACGTTGAACGCCACGTTGAGGCCGGTCAGGACGAAACCCAGCACCATCGGCGTCCGGGCGTCACCGGCGGAGCGGAGGGCACCGCCGAGCATGAAGAAGGTGAGCATGCCTATGCTGGTGACGAACATGATGCGGAGGAAGGGCAGCGCCTGGACCTGCACCTCGGGCGCGGCATGCACCAGGTCGAGCAGGGCCGGCCCCAGGAAATACCCCAGCGGAGCCATCACCAGCACCGCCATCGCCACCACTGTAATGAAGGCCTGGTAGACCGTCCGATCTACCTTGTCGTGGTCACCGGCGCCGGCGAAGCGCGAGACCAGCACGCTCATCCCGGTAAAGATCGACCCGACGAAGATGAAGACCGCGATGAAGATCTGATTGGCGACGCCGATCGCCGCGTTGCCGGTGAAACCGATGATATGGCCGACCAGCACCTGGTCCACCAGGCTCTGCAGGCCGCTGATGATGTTGACCAGCATGGTGGGCCACGCCAGCCGCCAGACCGCGGCCGTGAGTGGCCCGTCCACAATGGAACGATCGTAGCTCGGAGCGGTCGGCGTCATGGCAGGCGGAATCTAGTCGCGCCTGCGTCGGCGCTAGCGGTCGGACCAGACGGCGAGCTCGTTGCCGCTCGGATCGGTGAAGTGGAAGCGGCGACCGCCGGGGAAACTGAAGATCGGCGCCACGATCGTGCCGCCGGCGCGGCGGACCCGCGCCTCGGTGTCGGCCAGGTCCACGGCGAACAGCACCGCCAGCGTTCCCTTCCCGGCACCGGAGATCGTTCGGGCGCCGTCCCCGGCGTGGAACCCGCCGTCCAGTCGCCCATCCTCGAAGGCGGCATAGTCGGGACCGTAGTCCGTGAACTTCCAGCCGAAGACCTGCTGGTAGAATCGCTTGGTGGCGGGAAGGTCCGCGGCGGGAAACTCGATGTAATCGATCCGGCGGTCGTGCTCGGCGCTGCGCAAGCTCTGCTCGGCCATGTTCGGGCGCTCCGGTGAAGGGTGGCCAGAATCTACTCCGCGGTCGACGCGCCGTATTGAACGAATCCGACGCCCCCGCCGCTCGCGGAGGTAGGCCGCGGGCGTGAGTCCCGCCAGTGTCCGGAAATCGCGAATGGCTAGTGCTCGCCTCCGCCTTGGCCGCCGCCGAGCGGGCGCTCAACGCCCGGCGGGAGCCGTGCCGGTCCGCTGGCGCTCGAGGCGCCGCAGGATCTCCAACTGGGCCAGAGACACCGCCTGCTGCACGCTCGACGCCGCCGGCAACCCCTCGTATGCACCGTACATGGCCGACTCCTGGCTGAGGACCTGGTCGTGTTGCCGCTCTCGATGGCTGCACAGTAGGAGCGGGGGATCATCGGAGAGTCACCCCAATCTCATCTGCGGGGTTTTCCGATGTCCCGGACACGGTCAGACCACGCGGGTCTTCCAGCGCCCCCGCCGGAAGAGCGCGGCGCTCGCCAGGGCGAGCAGGGAGAATGCCGCCATAATGGCCCAGAAGACTCCCGCAGGTCCCAGCCCGCCCGGTCCGGCGAGGGCCCACGCGAGCGGGATCTCGAAGATCCAGAAGCAGAACAGGTTGAGCCACGTCGGTGTCCAGGTGTCGCCCGCGCCGTTGAACGACTGGGTGAGCACCATCCCGTATGCGTAGAGCGGGTAGCCGAGGGCGACGATGCGGAGGCAATGGACGGCGTAGTCGCTGACCGCCGGATCGTCGGTAAAGGCCCGGAGGATGAGCGGCGCCGCAACGAAATAGAGAATCCCCACGGCGATCAGGAAGCGCCCGTTGTACGATCCGGCCTGCCATACCGCGCGCTCGGCCCGGTCCGGCTTCCGGGCGCCGAGGCTCTGACCGACCATGGTGGCAGCCGCATTGCTGAGTCCCCAGCTCGGCAGCAGCGCGAAGATGATGAGGCGCACCGCGATGGTGTAGCCCGCGAGCGCCTCGTCGCCGTATCCCGCCAGGATCCGGACCAGCCCGATCCAGCTCGCCATGCCGATCAGGTTCTGCAAGGTAGCCGACCCGGACAGGCTCAGGATCTGGCGCATCACCGGGACGTCGATCCGCAGGTGCCGGCGGCTCACCGGAATCCGGCTCGCCTGGCGGAACAGCCGGGCCACGGCGTAGATCGCGCCGATGCCGCGCCCGGTCGTGGTCGCGATGGCCGCGCCGGTGACGCCGAGGGCGGGGAAGGGACCCGGCCCGAAGATGAGCAGCGGCCCCAGAACGATGTTGATGATGTTCGCCAGCCAGAGGACGCGCATGGCGATCGCGGCGTCGCCGGCGCCCCGGAAGATCGCGTTGGTGACGAAGAGAACGATGATCGCCGCCTCGCCGCCCAGCATGATGGTGGCGTAGCCGTGGCCCGCGGCGATCACCTCGGGCGAAGCGCCCATGAGAGCGAGGAGATGGGGTGCCAGCAGCGCGCCGGCCGTTCCCAGCACGACCGACACCAGGAGCGCGAGCAGCAGGGCCTGGACCGCCGCCCGGGCCGCGCCCTCGGGGTCCTTTTCTCCGATCCGCCGAGCCACGACCGCGGTCGCGCCGATGCCGAGCCCCATCGCGAGCGCGTAGACGATGGTGAGCAGCGACTCGGTCAACCCGACCGACGCGACGGCCTCCGGCCCAAGGCGGGAGACCCAGAAAATGTCCGCTACCGCGAAGACGCTCTCCAGCACCACCTCGAGCACCATCGGCACGGCGAGCAGGAGCACCGCCCGGCCGATCGGCCCCACGGTGAAGTCGTGGTGCACTTCGCCGCGGACCGATTCCCGGACAATGGTCCAGAAGCTGACCGAAGCTGCGCCGGTCGTGGTGAGCGGGTCGGGCGCGGAGGATTCGAGCGGCTCTGCGGGCTGGGTCACCGGAGGACCTGGAACGAGGACGCGACAAGATACCGAGTTCCCCGGTCTGCGCGAAGCCGGCGCGGCCCCCGACACGAGCCGCGCAGGTCGATCGCGCTACACCATCGCCGCCAGCTTGACCGCGGCGTCGGGTCCGGCCGGACTGTCTTCTTCATGCTTGAGAAAGGCGTACGCCTCCTGCCATGGCTGGCCCCGGATCCGATCGGCCCACGCGGCCAAGTCGCCATCGCCGTAGCCGCTGCGGCGAAGGCGGAGGTAGCCCCAGCTCGCCGTCGGCACGAGGGGCCAGCTCTCGTCGTCTTCGTCCACCGCCACCAGGGCCACGTCGTGGCGCCGAAGGGCATCGTACACTTCGTCGTCGAACCAGGAGGCATGACGGAATTCGAGGGCGGCCCGCCAGGTCCTGGGGACCCGGGCCAGGAACTCGCGCAGCCGCCCGATGTCCTTCTTGAGCGAGGGAGGGCACTGGAACAGCGTGGGCCCGAGCCGGTCGCCCAGCACGTTCACCGTGCGCAGGAAGTAGTCGAGGGAGTCGTCCTCCGCGCTCAGCCGGTTGATGTGGGTGATCCGGCGCGAGGCCTTGAGCACGAAGCGGAACGCCGCCGGTACCTGGTCGGCCCACTCCAGCAGCACCTTCTCCTTGGGGATCCGGTAGAACGAATTGTTGATCTCCACCGCGGGCAGGCGGGTACCATAGAAGCGCAGCATGTCGTCGGCCGAAAGGTCGGATGGATAGAACGAGCCCTTCCACTCCTTGTACGACCATCCGCTGGTGCCCACCAGAATGCGCATGGGGCCTCGACGCTATTCGCTCAGGTGTTTGTAGACTCGGAGATGCCGCAGTGCCGCGGCGCGCTTGCCGGCCAGCTCGTAGAGCCGGGCCAGGTTGAAGTGGGCGTCGGCAAAGCCCGGGTCCGCCTCCAGCGCGCGCCCGTAGGCCTCGATCGCCTCGGCTCGGCGGCCGAGCTCCTCCAGGGCGGTGCCGAGGTTGAACGCCGCCGTCGGATGGTGCGGGTGCGACGCCAGCGCCACCCGGTACTGCGCCACGGCCTCGGCGGGATGGCCGTCGGCCTGGAGCCAACGGCCGAGATTGACCCGCGCCGAGGCGTGCCGTGGATCGAGCGCGAGCGCCCGGGTGTACGCCTCGCGCGCCTCGGCCGGCGCGGCACTCTCCAGGTCGAGGCCCAGGGTGTACCACTGCTGTGCGGTGAGCGGCTCGTCCGAGCGGCGGGCGCGGTGGATCAGCCGCCGGGCCACCGGGGCCGCGCGCCGGGCCAGCTCGGCGACCTCGAAGTCCAGCACCCGCTGCCCCGATTCGGGCTGCCAGGCTTCCTGGCCGTCCCGCACCACCACCCGGTCGCCGTCGCGGGACAGCCGCAGTCCGCTGAGAGAGCGGCCGGACGGCAGCTCGCGCGCCAGGGCTCGGAGGGCGCGGCGCACCCGGCGCGGGCCGAGGCGCGCCTCGCTCAGCGCCTTGGCGGCGCGCAGGAGCACGAGATCCTGGAAGGAGAACCGGTAGCCGTTGCGGGGACCACGGGTGGGAGCCAGATACCCCACCCGGGCGTGCGACCTGACCTGCGCCTCGGACCAACCGAGCAGACGGGCCACGTCACGGGTGGTATAAAACTTCATGGGGATGACTTACCGCGCGGCCGCCCTCTTCTTCGGCTTGACCTTCTCGGGCTCGGGCTCCGCGATGCGTTGAGCTGGTCTCTTCTGGTCGGTGCTGGCGCCGCGCTTGGCCAGGCTCGCCTTCAGGGCATCCATCAGGTCGATGATCTTGGTCTGCGGCGCCTCGGTGGCTTCCGCGGTGATCTCCTGGCCGTCCACCTTGCGCTGGATGGCCTCGAGCACGCGCTCGCGCACCGTGTCATGAAAGTTCTGCGGCCGGAACTCGTCCACCGAGCCCTGCTCGATGAGCTGCCGGGCCAGGGTGAGCTCGGCGTCCTTGAGGCTGACCTCGGGACGGGGCACGTCGTCCGCGCTCCGGATCTCGGCCTGGTAGTGGAGCTGCTCCATCACCAGGATGTCGCCCATGGGCCGGACCAGCGCGAGGTACTGCTTGCCGCGCGCGGAGTACTGGCCCAGCGCGGCCCGGCCGGTGTCGGTCAGCGCGGCCACGAGGAGCTTGTAGGCCCGCTCGCCGCCCTTGCCGGCGCCCAGATAGTAGAGCTTTTCCAGGTAGATCCGGTCCACCGTCGCGAGCGGCACGAACTCCGCGATGTCGATCGTGTTGGTCGCCTTCTCGTCGAGCGCCTTGACCTCCTCGGACGTGAACAGCACGTACTGGTCCTTGGAGAACTCGTAGCCCTTCGAGATCTCGTCTTTCTCCACCACCATCCCTTCCTTGGCGCAGATATACTGCTGCTTCAGCCGGGACCCACACTTGGTGTGGATCATATTGAAGCTGATCGCCGCGGAAGACTCGCTGGAGGAAAAAAGATTGACTGGGACTGAGACCAGCCCGAAGGAGATCGTTGCGGAACCGATAGTTCTGGCAGCCATGAGGAAGCTGGATATACACGCAGAAATCGGACCCCGCTAGTGGGGTTCCAGGATGGACGCTCTACCCTTGCGCGGCGATTGAAGTTATCTCCCGGCGTTCCGGTTACGCGCCGGCGACGGCGCCAAAGCAGGTCGGGCACTTGACGACGACCACCGACGAAACGCCTCGATTTTCCCATCCATGCCCAAGCCGAGCGCAGGTCAGCCCGATCACCTTGAGGCCTACCGGGCCAAGCGCTCACTCGAGCGCACGCCCGAGCCGGCGGGGGTCGTCGCGCGCGAGAGCGGGGCGGGGCGGCTCTTCGTCGTACACCAGCACGCGGCGCGCCGGCTGCATTTCGATCTCCGCCTGGAAATGGAAGGCGTGCTGCGGTCCTGGGCCGTGCCCAAGGGACCATCGTACGACACGGCGGAAAAGCGCCTCGCGGTCCACGTCGAAGACCATCCTCTGGAATACGGCGACTTCGAGGGGATGATCCCGGCCGGCAACTACGGCGCCGGGGCGGTGATCGTGTGGGACCGGGGCGAGTGGCTTCCCGTGGGTGACCCGCTGGCCGGCATCGCCGAGGGCAAGCTCCTGTTCGAGCTCAAGGGCTACAAGCTCCACGGGATGTGGACGCTGGTGAAGCTCAAGAAGAGCGAGAAAGACTGGCTCCTCATCAAGGAGCGCGACGGCTGGGCCAGCAAGGACGGGGGGGAGCTGCCGCCCGAATCGGTGCTGAGCGGGCTCACGGTCGAGGAGCTCGGCGCCGGCTCCGACCAGGCCGAGCCGATCCGGCGCGAGCTTCAGAAGCTCCAGGCGCCGCGGCGAGCGGTGGAGGCCAAGGCCTCGCTGCTCATGCTCGCCGAGACCTCGGAGCGGCCGTTCTCCCGGAAAGACTGGCTGTTCGAACCCAAACTCGACGGCTACCGGGTCCTGGCCGTGCGCGCGGGCGGCGAGGCCAAGCTCCTCACCCGGAACGGCAACGACTGCAGCGCCGCCTTTCCCGAAGTCCTGCGCGCGGTGGCGGCGCTCCCCTTCCCGCGCCTGCTGCTCGATGGCGAGGTCGTGGCGCTGGACGACCAGGGCCGGCCTGATTTCCAGCGGCTCCAGGGACGAGCCAGGCTGCGCCGCGGCATCGATATCCGCCACGCCACCGTGCGCTGCCCGGTCACCTACTACGGCTTCGACCTGCTCGGCTTCGAGGACTTCGATCTCCGCGGCCTCCCGCTCTCCTCCCGCAAGGCGGTGCTGCGCCGGGTGCTCCCGCCCGCCGGCGCGCTGCGATACCTGGAGCACGTGGAGGACGATGGCGAGGTGCTCTACCAGGAGGCCGAGCGGCTGGGGCTCGAAGGGGTGGTGGGCAAGAAGGCCGCGTCGCCCTACAAGGCGGGTCGCTCTCCCAACTGGCTCAAGGTCCGCGCCCGGCAGACCGCCGACTTCGTGGTCGTCGGCTTCACCGCGCCCAAGGGCGCGCGCGGCGGATTCGGCGCGCTCCACCTCGCCGATTTCGTCGACGGGACGCTCACCTACGCCGGCCGCGCCGGCAGCGGCTTCACCGACCGCCAGCTGGGGGACGTGCGCCGGACGCTGGAGGCGAGCGCGCGGCGCGACCCCGCGTTCGTCGGGCCGGTGCCGGTGGAGAAGGGGACGGTCTGGGTGGAGCCCACGATGGTGGCGGAAGTCGAGTTCACCGAGCGGACCGACGAGGACCTGCTTCGCCAGCCGGTGTTTCTCCGTTTCCGCCACGACAAGCGCCCGGAGGAGTGCATCAGAGAGGGCGCGGCGCCCGCGACCGAGTCCGAGCCCGCCCCCCCGCGTGACCCCTCGGGCGCACTTCCCTTCGAGCTCACCAACGTCAAGAAGGTGTTCTGGCCGGAGGACGGATACACCAAGGGCGATCTGCTGGATTACTACCGCGCCATCGCGCCCTGGCTGCTGGTGTACCTGCGCGACCGCCCGCTGGTGATGACCCGGTATCCCGACGGCATCGGCGGCAAGTCGTTCTTCCAGAAGGACGCGCCCGGGTTCACCCCCGACTGGATCCGCACCCAGGCGATGTGGAGCGAGGATACCCAGCGGGAGATCGACTACTTCGTGTGCGACGACCTCGCGGCGCTGCTCTACGTGATCAACCTGGGCAGTATCCCGATCCATCTCTGGGCCAGCCGGGCGCCGACCCTGGAGCGCCCCGACTGGTGCGTGCTCGACCTCGATCCGAAGGGAGCGCCGTTCGAGCACGTGGTGGAGGTGGCCAAAGGGCTCAAGGCGCTGTGCGATCGGATCGACCTGCCGGTGCTGGTCAAGAGCACCGGCTCGTCCGGCCTGCACCTGATGATTCCGCTGGGCCGCCAGTGCACCCACGAGCAGTCCCGCTCCCTCGGCGAGCTGCTGGCCCGGTGCATCGTGGATCGGCTGCCGGCCATCGCCACCATCGTCCGGCAGGTGAGCCAGCGCGAGGGCAAGGTGTACGTGGACTACCTGCAGAACGGCTCGGGCAAGCTGATCGTCTCGCCCTTCTGTGTCCGACCACTGGCCGGGGCGCCGGTCTCCGTGCCGCTCGGCTGGCGCGAGGTGACGAAGAAGCTCGACATCCGGAAGCACACCATCCGGACCGTGCCGGAGCGGATGCAGAAGCTCGGCGCCGATCCGCTGGCCCCGGTGCTCGAGCTGAGCCCAGACCTCGGCGCCGCGCTGGAGCGTCTCATGAAAGAGCTGGCCGAATGACCGCGACCGGCGAGCCGCTGGCGATCGAGGTGGGCGAGCGGGTCGGGCGGGTGTCGGGTCTGCTCCTCCGGCCACCCGAGCCGTGGGCCGGGTACATCCTGGCGCACGGGGCCGGTGCCGGCATGACCCACCCGTTCATGGAGTCGATGGCGCGCGTCCTCATGGCCAGAGGGATCGCGACGCTACGCTACCAGTTTCCCTACGCCGAGGCCGGCAACCGGCGGCCGGATCCACCGAGGGTACTGATCGCCACGGTGCGGGCCGCGATGGCGCGCGCGCGCGAGCTGCTGCCCGCGCTCCGGCTGTTCGCGGGAGGCAAGTCGTTGGGCGGGCGGATGACCTCGCATGCGGCGGCGGAACGGCCCCTCGAGGATGTGGCGGGCCTCATCTTTCTGGGCTTTCCGCTCCATCCGCCGAAGCGGCCGGCCATCGAGCGCGCCGAGCATCTCGCGCGGGTGAAGGTGCCGATGCTCTTCCTCCAGGGCACCCGCGATGACCTGGCGGACCTGGGCCTGGTGCGGAGTGTCTGCGCCGGTTTGGGCGACCGCGCCACTCTCCACATCGTGGAGGGCGCGGATCACAGCTTCGCCGTGCTCAAGCGGTCGGGGCGAACCGGGTCGGAGGTGCTGGAGGAGCTGGGGGACACGATCGCCGGGTGGTGCCGGACGGTCTAGTCCCAGAGTGGCCGGGCGACCAGAATTCCGGTCGAGCGGCGGATGGCGGCGACATATTCCGGCAGGGTCGACCGGGTGACTTCCACCACACCGCCGGACAGTGGCGCGTGCAGCACCCGGAGCACGCCGTCATCGGTCCGGCAGGCCAAGGCGGAATGGGTCACGTCGAGCCCCGGGATCGCCGTGGCGAAGGCGAGGACGTCGCCGGTCTCGATGCCGTCGGCCACGCTCGCGATCCGATCGGCCGGGACCACCCGCCGCGGTCGGCCGTCGAGGCCGCGCTCGATCGCCGCGACCTCGGCCAGCACCGTGTCGTCGGCGAGGGCCGGGTAGCTGGCGCGATGCTCCGTCATGAAACGCAGGGGGCGGTCGTCCCCGATCCCACCGAGCTCCGCACCGAGATCGCGCACCAGTCCCCGCGATGCCCCATCGGCGATCCATTCCGAGAAGTAGTGCAGGCGCGTGGCGTATGCCCCGCGCTGTCCGCCCCGATACCGCATCCGTTCTATCTCGTGACCGAACC
>DATEIR010000098.1:0-11895 GCA_035278885.1 Gemmatimonadales bacterium
CGGTCGGCACGGCTCGCGTCGGCGAGCCCGCGCCGGGTGGACGACTCGGCGGCAGGCGCGCGCGTTGGCGGTGCTGCCCCACGGCTCGACGCACGCCAGCCGAGCCCGGTCGGCTGATAGCCTCCGACGACCCGGCTCTCCAGCGCGCGGCGAAGCGCGTCCGCCGTCGGCCAGCGGTTCTCGGGATCCTTCTCCAGGCAGCGCGACACCGCGAGGGCCAGATCCTCGGGCACGTCCTGCCGCCGGGTTCGCACGTCCGGCGCGACCTCGGTGATCTGCTTCATGAGGATGCCGGCGACGGTCGGCGCGCTGAAGGGCAGCTCGCCGGTCAGCATCTGGTAGGAGACGATGCCCAGACTGTACAGGTCGGACCGGCCGTCGATCTCTCGCTCGCCCGCGGCTTGCTCCGGGCTCATGAAGGCCGGCGTCCCGATGGCGACCCCGGCGCCCGTGAGCGTGGCCCCCGAGCTCGCCGACAAGGCCTTCGCGATGCCGAAGTCCGTGACCATGACCCGCCCGCGGGGGCCCTCGAGCAGGACGTTGTCGGGCTTGATGTCGCGGTGGATGATGGAGACCGCATGGGCGGCGCTCAGCGCATCGGCGGCCTCCGCCATGATGCGGCGGACTTCGTCGACCGGCAGCTTTCCCCGCCGGCGAATGCGGGCGGCGACCGATTCGCCGTCCACGTAGCCCATCACGAAGTAGACCAGCCCCAGACCCTCGCCGACCGTGTGGATGGGGACGATGTGCGGATGACTCAGCCGGGCAGCGGTCTGCGCCTCGCGGGTGAAGCGTTCCCGGATGTCCTGCTGGAAGGCGAGCTCCGGAGGAAGCACCTTGATCGCGACCCGCCGCTGCAGCCGCTCATCGCGGGCGCGATAGACCACACCCATGCCGCCTCGGCCGATCTCACCCTCGATGGTGTAGGCGTCGCCCAAGGCGGCGGCGAGGCGGGTCGGGAGCGGCTGGTCGGCGGGGCTGGTCACGGCAACCGAGGCGCCGGAGCGGCGTGCGGGAAGCTACCGTGCCGTTTGGAGATGCAGCCGGACATGGCAGACAATCTGTACCGGCGCTGCCCCTGCCGCTACCCTGCAGTCAGGGGGCACGGGAAGTCTCGCGCCGACGCCATTTTGGCAGCAAACACGCCGCGTTCGGTTGAGTCCTGCCAAGATGGAGCCGAAGGGCTCCTTCGGGGAACCCATATTCTCCCGTAAGCTGTTGATTGGCAGCGTCTGCGTAGCCACGAGCGTGGCACGGTGGGTGCACCTGCGTGTCCAATTCTGCAGCTTGGGCTGCCATTTTCCCTCGAAGGGAATTGGAAGGAGTAGTACCTAGATGAGTGAACGTTTGACTTTGCCGGTCCTGCCGCTGCGTGAGGTCGTTCTGTTTCCGGGCGTCACCGCCCCGATCGGCGCCGGCCGGCCGGCGACCCTGCGTGCAATCGAAGCGGCCCTGGCAACTCCCGAGCGGCTGGTCTTCGCCGTGTCCCAGCGCCAGAACGTCGAGAGCGTGAGCTCGGATGTCCTGTACACCATCGGGACCATCGCGCGCATCGGGCAGCTCCAGCGGGGTCTGTCCGGGATGCAGCTCCTGCTGCACGGCGAGCGGCGCGGCATCGCCATCCACTACAGCGAGCGGGAAGGGTATCTCCAATCGGTCGTACGCGAGGCCGAGGAGATGCTGCCACTCAACCCGGAGGACCCGGCGTTCGTGGCGCTGCACCGCGAGGCCCGGGTTCGGGCCGCCGAGCTGGGCCAGAAGTCCGGGTTGCCGGACGAGGTGGTCCAGCAGGTGCTCGCCGGCGTCAACGAGCCGGGCAAATTCGCCGACCTCGTGGCCGGCTACATCGACATCACCCCGGCCCAGCGCCAGGGACTGCTCGAGACGCTGAGTGTGGAGGAGCGACTCCGGAAGGTGCTGGTCCACGTGCAGCGTCAGATCGGCGTCCTCGATGCCCAGGAAGACATCAAGTCTCAGGTGCAGGAGGAGCTGGGCGAGCGGCAGCGGGAGATGTTCCTCCGCGAGCAGCTCAAGACCATTCAGCGCGAGCTGGGTGAGGACGACGAGCGCGACGACCTCCGCGAGCTCAAGGAGAAACTCGCCGCGCTCGACCTGCCCGCCGAGGCGCGGAAGGAAGTGGACCGCGAGCTCAACCGGCTCACCCGGATCGGCCGGGAGTCGATGGAGTCGCAGGTGATCCGGACGTTTCTCGAGAACATCGCGGAGCTGCCCTGGAACGAGCGCAGCAAGGAGCACCTCGACCTGGCCGAAGCGTCCAGAATCCTGGACGAGGACCACTACGCCCTGGGCGACGTGAAGGACCGGGTGCTCGAATTCCTGGCCGTGCGCCAGCTGCGGCAGAAGCAGGAGGATGCGGAGTCGCAGGGTCGCAGGGACGCAGGGTCGCAGTCGGAGCTGAAGGAAGGGGAGGTCGAGGCGGGCGAGTCAACCGACGCGCCCGTGGCGACCGCCACGGTCCCGCCGAGCAACGTGCCGAGTCCGGGGAATCCGGACGAGCGGGCCAAGGGACCGATCCTGCTCTTCGTCGGGCCGCCCGGCGTGGGCAAGACCTCGGTGGCCAAGTCGATCGCCCGCGCGATGGGGCGGAAGTACGTCCGCATCTCGCTCGGCGGCGCGCGCGACGAGGCCGACATCCGGGGCCACCGCCGGACGTACGTCGGCGCCATGCCGGGTCGGATCATCCAGGGAATGAAGCAGGCCGGCACCCGGAATCCGGTGTTCCTGCTGGACGAGGTGGACAAGCTGGGGGTGTCGTTCCAGGGCGATCCGGCGAGCGCGCTGCTCGAGGTGCTCGACCCGGCCCAGAACGACAGCTTCGTGGACCACTATCTGGGGGTGCCGTTCGATCTGAGCGAAGTGCTCTTCATCGCCACGGCGAACTTCATCCAGAACATCCCGGGCCCGCTGCTCGACCGGATGGAGGTGGTGGACTTCGCCGGCTACACCGAGCGGGAGAAGTCGGAGATCGCCCGGAAGTACCTCATCCCCCGGCAGTTCCGGGAGAACGGCGTGAGCCCCGAGCAGCTCGAGGTCACCGCCGAGGCGCTCTCCGAGGTGATCACCGCCTACACCCGCGAGTCGGGCGTGCGTCAGCTCGAGCGGGAGCTGGGCAAGCTGGCGCGGAAAGTGGCGCGGAAGATCGCGGCCGGCGAAGTCGAGCGGCTCACGATCGATCGCGAGATGGTGGACGACCTGCTCGGCCGGCCCCGGGTGCACCCGGAGAAGGCGGCCCGCCACGACGAGATCGGCGTGGCCACCGGGATGTACTACACCCCGACCGGCGGCGACATCATGTTCGTCGAGGCCTCCACCATGCGGGGCAAGGGCGAGCTGGTGCTGACCGGCCAGCTGGGCGACGTGATGAAGGAATCGGCCCGGGCGGCCTGGACCTATGCCCGCTCCCACGCGGGCGGTCTGCAGATCCAGGACGAGATGTTCGACCGCGACATCCACATCCACGTGCCGGCGGGCGCCATCCCCAAGGATGGTCCGAGCGCCGGCGTCACGATGGCCTCGGCGGTGGTCTCCACCTTGTCGGGCCGGCCGGTGCGGCACGACATCGCGATGACCGGCGAGATCACCCTGCGGGGCCGGGTGCTGCCGATCGGCGGCGTGAAGGAGAAGGTGCTCGGCGCGGTGCGGGCCGGTATCAGCCGCATCATCCTGCCCAAGGAGAACGAGCCCGATCTCGAGGATCTCCCCAAGGAGGTCCGGGACAAGATCGAGGTCTACCTGGTGCAGGAGCTGGGCGAGGTCCTCGCGCTCACGCTGCGCGGCGCCACCTTCCGTGAGGGGCGCCTGCTCTTCGGCGACGAGAAGAACCCGCGGGACGTGCTGCCATTGTCCACGGGGTTCAGGCACTAGACTGCGGCGAAGAGCGAAGGGCGAAAAGCGAAGGGGAGCATCCGAGGCCGGGTGCTCCCCCTTCGCTTTTCGCCCTTCGCTCTTCGCCTATTCCAAGTCTTCGGCGGCCTTCTCGACCATCTCCTCCAGCCTCGTGACCGCCGCGTCGAGCCGCGGTGCCTCCGCCGGTGAGGGGCCGGTGCGCAGCCAGCGCTCGGTCTCGCGGGCGACGGCGCTGATGCCGGGGAAGCCGTACGACCCGCCCGAGCCGGCGAGCCGGTGAAAGTGGGCCGTGAGACTCGCGGAGACCGCCTGATCTCCTCGGCGGAAGCGGTCGATCTCGCCACGCATGCCCAGCAACATCCCCGGCAACTCGGCGAGGTATTCCCGCTGAAGGTCCAGGATCGGGTCGTCGGGCTCGCTCATGCGCTGGTCAGGCGCTCGAAGGCCAGTCGAGCGGCGGCGACGAACGCCGGCGCGGTGCTCCAGTGGCCTCGCGCGTCGGCGCCATCGCGCGCCGCGACCAGGGCGGCCCGGTCGTCTACGACCAGAAGGACGGGCGCACCAGGCCAGCCGGATCCATCCACCGTCGCCACCTCCACCGGCACGAAGCCGAGGTCCACCGGACCCGTGGCGAACAGCACCAGGCTGGCGGCGGCGGCAAAGGGCCGACGCAGCGCCGGCGCGATGAGCGGGTAGGCATCGGGCGGGGCGAGGAGAGACACTGAAACCGAGGCCCGAGCGATGTCGCGGGACAGAAGCTGGAGGACCGAACGGCCGGAATCGATCTCAACCAGGGTCGGCGTCCCGGGCACCGAGATCGTGTCCAGCTCACGGGTGAGCCGCTCGACCGCTTCGCCGTGGTTGTTCGAGATCCGGGCGAGGAGTGCGGACGGAGGCTCGGGACGGTAGCGGCGGGGCCGCCCGGGATCGAGCCTGGCCGCGCCTTTGGAGACGAGGCCCTCCAGTGCGCTGTATGCGTTGGCTCGCGCCAGGCCAGCCGATCTGGCGATGGCGTACCCGGTTCCAGGGCCTCCGGTCAGCAGGACCTGGTAGACCAGGCTTTCAGTGGGGGTGAATCCAAAGGGGGTGAGGTCTATGCCGGCCATGCAGTAGTATGTGGGGCTACCACTAACCAGTCAATCTGCGCTCAGGCGTAGTCGAGCTGCCAGCCCAGGAGCTTGGCGATGATCGCCAGCCGGAAGGTCACGTCGACCTCGCGCTCCTCGGTGGTCTTCGGGTCGAGGTTCAGCGGATAGTAGTGGTAGGTGATCTTATCCCCGGCCTTGGGCTGGGACCGCAGGTTCTTTGGGGTCCAGACGCCCAGGTCGTCGCACTCCTTGGCCAGCCGGGCCAGAACCTTGGTGGCAACGGGAGCCCATTGCAGCGCACCCATCTGGGCCAGCAGCTCGATATAGTGCAGGGCGAGCGGAATGTCCTTGGCCATGCCCTTGGCGTCGGCATCTATCGGGTCTCCCAGAAGCAGGTGCTGCGGCTTGAGGGCCCGCTTGCCCACCTGGATCACGAACGCCTTCTTGGGCGCGGGTTGAGCCAGATAGTGCCCCAGCCGCTCGGTAAAGCCGGCCCGTTCGCGCCGCAGGTTCGGCATGGCCGCGATCATCGCCACCGAGTACCAGGTCGGCGGGTGGGCCTCCGGGTGCAGCGCGAGATTCTTTCCGGCCTTCACGAACGGCTTTTCCGCGACCGGGCTGCGGAGGAACTGGGAGATCGAGTTCGCGATCTTGTGCCCGGCGCCGCGGAGCCGTGGGTCGTCGGCGAAGCCGGCCTCCGCGAGGGCGGTCGACGCCGCTTCCCGGATCATCTCCCGGGCCCAGAGGGCGGCCTCCGGGTCGGATTTGACGACCTTGGAATACTCGAACAGCAGGGAGGGGTCTTCGTCCCGGGAGAGCAGTCGGAAGAGCACCCGATCGGCGAGCTTGAACGGGCGTCCGGCGCGGGGCCAACCGAGCTGGAGCAGGCGCCGATAGTTGGGGATGGTACCGACGTCCTTGATACCCTGGGCGGCCGAGGGCGCGAGGCCGAGGAGGTTCCCGCCCCAGGTGCCGGTATCCTTCTGCTTTTTTACCACGGCCAGCGCTGCCTTGGACTCGGTCACCGCGACGAGGGCGGCTTCGACCGTCTCCGGGCTGGCGTACCCGGGGGGCGCCAGCTCCGTCAGCGTGCGGTACCGGATCGACGCCCCGGCGTTTTCCAGCAGCCAAGTGAGCGGAATCCGGTGGTGCGTAGGCAGTTCCAGAGACGCTCCCGGGTAGGCAAACGCAAACGGCGGCAAAGATAGACGGTGCCGGCCCGCTTGGGTAGGGCCCGCAGATCCTTGCTACCGAGTGACTTACTTCCCGGAAGCGATCCGTCGCTCACCTGCCTCGCGGAACTCCGAGGTGCTGCTCCAGGTCGGCTGGGACGGCGCGTTGGCCACCGCCACCGCGGTTCGGACCGTAACTCGGAGCTGCTGAACGACCCCACCGTAGGCAAACCAGGGCTGCATCTGGTCGCTGGGCTGGTGGTACCGCTCGGCGGTGTACTTCTCCTTCTGCTCCTTCCCCCAGCCCTCCGGACGGCCCACGTAGGACGAGCCGTTCTCCATTGAAGTTCCCGGCACCCCGACCCGGGCCAGGGAGAAGTGGTCGGAGCGGAAATAGGACCCCGTGAGCAGCGCCTCCTTGTTGGTGCTCACCTTGAGGCCCTCCGCCGCCGCCGCGGCCGTGAAGATCTTGCCCAGGGTGGACTGGTCGAGGCCGAGCGCGCTCACGTCCGTGGTCCGGCCGTAGAGGTTCATCACGTCCAGGTTGAGGATCGTCGCCACGTCGCGGAGCGGCACGGGCGGGTGATCGGCCAACGCCTGAGATCCGATGAGCCCCGACTCCTCGGCTGCGAAGCCGATGAAGATGAGCGACCGGTCGGGGCGCACCCCGCTGCGAACGAACGCTTCGGCAGCGGTCATGACGGCGGCGGTGCCGGAGGCGTTGTCCTCCGCGCCGTTATAGATCGAGTCCCCGTTCACCGGGGCGCCGATGCCGAAGTGATCGTAGTGGCCGCCGATCAGCACCGCTTCCCGGGCGTGGGGGCCGTGGCCGGGCAGCTTTCCGAGCACGTTGGCGGTTTCGGTGCGACGGATCGCGCTTTTCACCGACGCGGTGACGCGCACGCCGAGGGGAACTGCCTTGAAGCCGGGCCGAGCGGCCGCGGCCGTGAGCTCGGCCAGGTCCTTGCCACCCGCCTGGAACAGCCTGGCGGCCGTCTCCTGCTGCAGCCACCCGGCGGCCAGGAGCGAGCTCGGCGGCGTCTCCAGTCGGACCTGCGGTCCGGTCCAGCCGGAGAGCACCGTCGTCCACGGGTAAGTGGCGCTCTTGGTGGTGTGGATCATGAGGATCCCGGCGGCGCCCTGCCGACGGGCCTCCTCGATCTTGTAGGTCCAGCGCCCGTAATAGGTGAGGATCTTCCCCTTGAAGATGGTCGAGTCCTGGAGACCCGGGTCGTTCACCAGCGTGACCACGATCTTGCCCTTCACATCGGCGCCGGCGTAGTCGTTCCACTGTTGATCCGGGGCGACGATGCCGTATCCCACGAACACCAGGTCACCGGAGAGATTCACCAGCGAGTCGTTGCGCATCGACCAGAGGACATAGTCCTGCTTCCAGGTGAGCGGCATGGCCTTCGGCGCGCTGACGGCGAGCGTCGGCTCGGGGGTGAGCGCGATGATGGGCACCCGCTGGAAGTAGCTGCCGCTGTCGCCGGCCGGCTGCAGGCCCAGGCGCTCGAACTGGGCGGCGATGTACTTCTGCGCCAGCAGACCGCCGCGGGTGCCGGGCGCCCGCCCTTCCAGGGCGTCGTCCGCCAGGAACTCGAGATGGGCCTTGAAGACCATCGAGTCCACCGCGCGGGCCACGCGGGTGCCGGCTGACCCGGTCTGGGCCGGGAGCACGGACGCGGGCGCGAGCACCAGGCTCGCAAGCAGGAGCGCACGAATCGAGACGGGAGCGGTCATCGTATCAGGGGCTAGAGGGCGGCGGTCAGCGTGATCGCCAATGTAGAGGCCAGCAGGGCGGCTCGACGCACACGGGTGCCTATTGCCGAGCGCAGCGCGCCAGCGTGAGCGTGCCGGGCACGCCGAAGCCGCCCTCGCTGGTGAGCAGGAACTCGTCCCCCGGCAGCCAGGCGATGCCTTCACCTTGAAGCTCGAGGCCGGTCACGTCACAGGCCGTCCCGAGCGGTTGGAAGGCATCGGCGGGTCCCAGCCGGAAGAAGAAGATCTCGACGTACGTTCGAACGGCGATCTCGGTTCCATCGGGAGAGAGTGCGGCGTCCGTAACCAGCCCACGGACACCCCGCCCGGTCGCGAGAGGAAGCCGGCCCAGCGCCTCCGCGGTCACCAGCTTCCGGCTCCATCCGGCCGCCGGAATCCGGAACACCTGCACCCCACGGCTCCGCCCCTTGCTCACCAGCAGCACGGACCCGTCGTGATCGACGACCGCGGCTTCCACGTCATGGGCGCCGTCGGGGTAGCGCACCTCGAGGACCTCGGCGCGGGCGGTGACGCCTCGTCCGCCGGCCTGCACCGGCGGCTCCGGTACCCGGTAGAGCCGGACCGAGCGACGGATCTCGTCGTTGTCGCCCGTGTCGGCGATGTACAGGCACTCCGCCGCGCCACAGGGTCCGCGGGTGATCGCTTCCCAATCGTAGTTGGCTGCGCCGGGGACCTTATAGACGCCGAGGTCGCGTCCGGCCGAGTCGAAGGCGAAGATCTCCGGCGGATTTCCGGAATCGTTCATGGTCCAGAACACTCCCGGGTAGCGCCGGCTGGCGATCACGCCGGAGCTTTCGATCAGCCGGGGATGGCGGAAGTTGCCCAGGCGGTGCGCCTCCAGCGGGAGGCGCACCCGCCACCGGGCCTGCGCGTCCGCGTTGGGGGCGAGAACCCCGGCCAGCACCAGCGCGGCCACCAGGAGCACCAGCAACAGCGGCCCCACGAGTCCCTTGCTCAGAGCGCCGCCGAGGGACAGAGATCGGCCAGCGGGCACTCGGCGCAACGGGGCCGCCGAGCGATGCAGGTCTGGCGCCCGTGGAAGATCAGCAGGTGCGAGAGCAGGGCCCAATCCTTCCGGGGAAAGAGCGGCATCAGGTCGCGCTCGATCTTGACCGGGTCATCCTCCCGCGTGAGGCCGAGACGCTTGGACACGCGCGCGACGTGGGTGTCCACCGTCACTCCCTCGTTGATCCCGTAGGCATTGCCGAGCACGACGTTGGCGGTCTTGCGACCGACTCCGGGGAGCACCCGGAGCTCGTCCATGGTGCGAGGGATCTCCCCGCCGTGCTCCGCTACGACCGCCTGGGCCATCCCGATCAGGCTGCGCGTCTTGTTGCGGAAGAAGCCGGTGGACCGGATGATCTCCTCGATGTCCTCGGGGCGTGCCTGGGCCAGCGCGGCCGGGACCGGGTATCGCGCGAACAGCGTCGGCGTGACCAGGTTGACTCGCGCATCGGTGCACTGGGCCGAGAGAATGGTCGCCGAGAGCAGCTCATAGGCATTGCGATGATCGAGGGCGCAGTGCGCGTCCGGATACCGGCGCTTGAGCCGCCGCAGGATGATCCTGGCCCGTTCCGCCACCGGGGGCCGAGCCTTCCGCGCCGGCGCCCTGGTGGCCGCGGCCAGGCGGCTACCGGAGGATTTTCCCCGCGGACTCACCGCCGGCGCCCCTGGGCGAAGGCGAGAAACCCGGCCACCGCCCTGGCGTTGAGAATGTCGTCCGGCCCGAGCCAGCCCTTCCGAGCCATGGCGACGCCGTAGTCCACGTGGCCGATCCCGGCCACGTTGTGGGCGTCGGCGCCGATGGAGACCATCGCCCCCGCGTCACGCACCCGCCGGAGCACCCGCCAGTCGAGGTCGAGCCGGTGAGGATCCGCGTTGATCTCCAGCGCCACGCCGGTCGCCGCGGCCTTCTCGATCACCGCGTCGAGATCCACCCCGTACGGATCGCGCGAGAGCAGCAGGCGTCCGGTCGGGTGCCCGACGATCGTGAGGTGCGGATTGTCCATCGCGGCGAGCATCCTGGCCGTCATCTCCGGCGGCGCCATGTTGAAGCGGCTGTGCACCGAGGCGATGACGAAGTCGAGCCGGGCCAGCACGGCATCGTCGTAGTCGATCCGCCCGTCCTGCAGGATGTCGGCCTCGATGCCCTTGAGCACCCGGAAGTCGCTCAGCCGGCTGTTGACCTCGTCGATCTCCGCGGCCTGGCGGACGAGGTCGTCCGCGCTGAGACCCCCGGCGTACGCGGCCGCCTGGCTGTGATCGGTAATGCCGAGATACTGATAACCGGCCGCGCGGCAGGCCAGCGCCAGCTCCTCGACGGTGGTGGACCCGTCGGAATAGGTGGTGTGGCAGTGGAGGAACCCCCGAAGATCCTCCCGCCGGACCAGCCCAGGCAGCTCGCCGCGCCCGGCGGCGGCCACCTCGCCCCGGCCCTCGCGGAGCTCCGGAGGGATCCAGGGCAGGCCGAGTGCCTGGTAGAACGCCTCCTCGTCGGGCGTCGGCACGAACTCGCTCCCGCGCCAGAGTGCGGCACCGGTCACGCTCAAGCCTCGAGAGCGCGCCAGACCGGCCAGATCGCCAAGGTGGGCTTCGCTCCCCGTGGCCTGCACCAGCACGGCGCCCGCGTTCACCGGCGTGGTCACCACGATCTGGGCGCTCGACCCGCCGGCGAACCGCAGTGTCAGCCGGCGCTCATCCTGTCCCGCGAACTCGTGGACCCCCGGTACCTCGTTGAGGCGGCGGAACAGGTCGGCGGGCGGGACGCCCGCCACCAGCACGATGACCACGTCGCGCACCACCTCGGCCCGCCGGCGGACGTCGCCCGCGACGACGGCCGACACCACACCAGGGAGCCGCTCCAGCGCCCGGCGCAGGCCCTCGGCCTCCTCCGCGGCGTGATGCGACAGCCGGTAGGCGCTGGCCTGACGCAGGTAGGCGATGCCCTTGAGGATGTTCTCCGAGGTCTTCTGACCGAAGCGCGGAAGCTTGGCCAGGCGTCCGTCCAGGGCGGCCGCCTCCAGCTCCGGCAGCGAATCGATCCCGAGGACGTCGTGGATCTGGCGGATCTTGGCGACGCCGAGTCCGGAGATGGCGAGCATCTCGACCAGGCCCGGCGGGATCTGCTCCCGCAGCTCCTCCAGCAGACTGGCACGCCCGGTCGCCGCGAGCTCCGCGGCGATCTGGAGCGTCGCGGGGCCGACGCCCTTGGTGGCCGCGAGGGAGCCGTCCTCCAGACCGGCGCGGAGATCGCCCGGAAAACTGCCGATGGCGCGAGCCGCGGTGCGGAAGGCGCGGATGCGGAACGGATTCTCGTTCTTGAGCTCGAGGAAGGCCGCGATCTGATCGAGCACCTCGGCCACGGCCTTCTTGTCCATGAAGTCCTTGAGCGTCTCCATCAGGCTGCTCCGGCGGCGGCAGACGCGAGTCCGGTGGTGCGCCACCCCAGCTCGAGCAGCTCCTCCTCGCCGGTGATGGAGTGCAGGCCCGCCGCCACCCCGCCCGGGAGCGTGGGCGCGAACAGGGCGCTGCCGTCCCGGCGGAGAAGCCGTCCCGGCCGGGCCCCGCCTACCTCCACCGCGCTGAATCCCGCCCGGTCCGGCCGGAGTCCGAAGATGCCGAGGACCCGGAGGTCGGCATCGGGTACCCGGCTCACGAAGCAGCCATCCAGCGGCTCGGGCGCCTCGCCTTCGACGACCGCGGCCCAGACCAGCCGCTCGGGCAGCTGGGCGTAGTAAGCCCGGGGCGCCTCGGCGAGACCGGCTGTGTCAGCCTGGGGCCCGCTCAGTATGGCCTCGGCGGCCTCCTCGCTGACGGGGACCAGAACGAGACCGGCGTCCCAGGCGAGGTAGGTCTGGTGCACCAGAGCGACCAGCTGGTCCATCGCCTCGCCCAGCGCTTCGTCGCCCCGGAGCTCGCGGATCAGGGTCACGACCTCGCGGTCCATCAGGAACGCGTCCCGGTCGGCCGGATCGACCTCAGCGGCG
>DATEIR010000099.1:0-22033 GCA_035278885.1 Gemmatimonadales bacterium
CAGGGGCGCAGGGGCGCAGGGGCGCAGGGGCGCAGGGGCGCAGGGGCGCAGGGGCGCAGGGGCGCAGGGGCGCAGGGGCGCAGGGGCGCAGGGGCGCAGGGGCGCAGGGGCGCAGGGGCGCAGGAAGTGTGGTTGTTATCCCCAGGAACGCAAGCGACGAGGGATGACCGCGGCAGAGCGGCGGCCACCCTACCCTTCTGCGTCCTTGCGACTCTGCGCCCCTGCGCCTGCGCCTACATAGATCTCCCCTCCCGCCTCCCTGAACTCCGCCGCCTTCCGCTCCATCTCCGCCGCGTACTCCCGCACGTCCTGGGTGATCTTCATGCTGCAGAACTTGGGGCCGCACATGGAGCAGAAGTGCGCCACCTTGGCCCCGGCCGCCGGCAGCGTCTCGTCGTGGAAGGCGCGGGCCGTGACCGGGTCGAGCGCCAGGTTGAACTGATCCTCCCAGCGGAAATCGAACCGCGCGCGGCTCAGCGCGTCGTCCCACTCGCGCGCGCGGGGGTGACCCTTGGCCAGGTCGGCGGCGTGGGCGGCGATCTTGTAGGCGATCACTCCCGCCTTGACGTCGTTCCGGTCGGGCAGGCCGAGGTGCTCCTTGGGGGTGACGTAGCAGAGCATCGCGGTGCCGTACCAGCCGATCATGGCGGCGCCGATGGCGCTGGTGATGTGGTCGTAGCCCGGCGCGATGTCGGTGGTGAGCGGGCCCAGGGTGTAGAACGGCGCTTCCTCGCACCACTCGAGCTGCTTGTCCATGTTCTCCTTGATGAGGTGCATCGGGATGTGCCCGGGCCCTTCGTTCATCACCTGCACCTCGTGCTCCCAGGCGATCCGGTTGAGCTCCCCCTGGGTCCGCAGCTCGGCGAACTGGGCCTCGTCGTTGGCGTCGGCGATGCTGCCGGGGCGGAGCCCGTCGCCCAGGGAAAACGAGACGTCGTACGCCGCCATGATCTCGCAGATCTCGCGGAAGCGGGTGTAGAGGAAGCTCTCCTGATGGTGGGCGAGGCACCATTTGGCCATGATGCTGCCGCCGCGGGATACGATCCCGGTCACCCGCCGCGCGGTGAGCGGGATGTAGCGCAGCAGCACCCCCGCATGCACGGTGAAGTAGTCCACCCCCTGCTCGGCCTGCTCGATCAGGGTGTCGCGATAGACCTCCCAGGTGAGGTCCTCCGCCACTCCGCCCACTTTTTCCAGTGCCTGGTAGATCGGCACCGTGCCGATCGGCACCGCGCTGTTCCGCAGGATCCACTCCCGGGTCTCGTGGATCTGCTTGCCGGTGGAGAGGTCCATCACCGTGTCCGCGCCCCAGAGCGTGGCCCAGCGGAGCTTGTCCACTTCCTCGTCGATCGACGACGCCACCGCGGAGTTGCCGATGTTGGCGTTGATCTTCACCAGGAAGCGGCGGCCGATGATCATCGGCTCCAGCTCGGGATGGTTGATGTTGGCGGGAATGATCGCCCGGCCGCGGGCCACCTCGCTCCGCACCAGCTCCACGGGGACGCCCTCCCGCAGGGCGATGAACTCCATCTCGGGAGTGATCTCGTGGCGGCGGGCGTAGTGGAGCTGGGTGAGGGGCGCGGGGGCGCGGGGGCGCAGGGGCGCGGAAGAGCCCGGGTCCGGAGCTGCGGAGTAGGTCGAGCCTCGGGAGTGCAGCTCCGCATCCCTCAGCGCCCCCGCGCCCCCGCGCCCCCGCGCCTCCTCCACCCTCTCCCGAATCCACTCCTCCCGCACCTTGGGCAGCCCGTCGCGCGCCTGGACGCCCTGCGGCCCGCTGCTGTCGTACACCCGGAGCGGCGGCTCGCCGCCGGAGAGGGCGATCTCGCGCATGGGGACACGGATCCCGTGCGGACCGGGCAGATAGACCTTGGTCGAATTGGGAAAGGCCGACCCGTAGGACTGCTCGGCGGGAGACGGCGCGGCGGGACGGCGGGGTACGGTGGCAGTCATGAGGGCTCCCAGAAGGCGACGGGAGCGACCCGGACGCCGGCCTTCCGCGTCCGTGCCGCGCTCCCTTCGCCGGTATCAGCCGGATCAGGTTCCAAGGGTACGGTCTCAATCGGGCGAACCGGCCCGATGCCCCTGGCGGCATCCGAAGTCTACACCGGTCCACATGGGACGGAACCGCGCGGGACGGCCCGAGGCGCCGAGAACGACGCATACAGGTTGACAACCCGCCGGGCGAGCGCTAGCGTCACTGTATGATTATGCATCGCGCCATCTCGTTCCCGACCCTTCAGCCCGCCCTCATGGCGTGTTGTTGTATGGCCGGAATCCCCGCCCACGGGACGACCTAGCGCGCGCCTAGCATCGCAGTCTGAGCACTCGAGGCCCGCAGGTACTCCCTGCGGGCCTTTTCGTTTTTCGGAGCGGGCGACGGGTCGACAGTACGGGGAGTGGACGATGCACATCGTGCGGGAGCCGGACGACATCATCGGCGACGACAGCGCGCCCGAGCGCGTGGTGGCCTGGATGCTGGAGCGATTCGTCGGGCGGGAGCTGGTGCTCACCACGTCGTTCGGGATGGAAGGGTGCGCTCTGATCGACATGGTGGCGGCCCACCGCCGGCCGGTCCGGGTGGTCTACCTCGACACCATGTTCCTCTTCCCGGAGACCTACCGCCTGCGCGACCGGATGGCGGCGCGCTACCCGCATCTCCGGTTCGAAAACCGGGGCACCTCGCTCACCCCCGACGAGCAGGAGCGGCTCTTCGGCCCGGAGCTCTGGCGGCGCGACCCCGACGCCTGCTGCCGGCTCCGCAAGGTCGAGCCGATGCGCGCGGCGCTGGCCGGGGTGGACGTGTGGGTGACCGGCCTCACCCGGAGCCAGAGCGCGAGCCGGGCGGCGCTCGAGGTCGTCGCCTGGGACTGGCAGTACCAGCTGGTGAAGGTGAACCCGCTCGCCGGCTGGACCCGCGCGCAGGTGTACGACTACGTGCGCCGCCACGAGGTGCCCTACAACGAGCTGCACGAGCGCGGCTACCCCAGCATCGGGTGCACCCACTGCACCGTGGCGGTGCCCGGCAGCGAGCTGGGCGAGTACAGCCGGGAAGGCCGCTGGACCGGCGAGCACAAGACCGAGTGCGGCCTCCATCGCATCACCCCGCGCGTGAGGATCCCGTCATGACCCCCAAGCCGCCCTCCAAGGTCGAGCTGGCCAAGCGGCACGGCCGGCACCTGCGCGGGACGATCGGCGAGACGCTGGCCTCGGAGGCGACCCACTTCGGGCACGACGATCTCCAGCTGCTCAAGTTCCACGGCACCTACCAGCAGGACGACCGCGATCTGCGCCGGGGGCGCGAGGACGGCGAGGAGAAAGCGTGGCGGTTCATGGTGCGTGTGGCCGTGCCGGCCGGCGCGGTGACGGCCGAGCAATACCTCGCGCTGGACGAGCTGGCCGACCGCTACGGCAACGGCACCCTTCGGGTCACGACCCGGCAGGGGTTCCAGTTCCACGGGGTGCTCAAGGAGGGGCTCAAGGCCACGATCGCCGGCATCAACCACACCCTGCTCACCACCATCTCCGCCTGCGGCGACGTGCAGCGCAACGTGATGGGATGCGCGGCCCCGCTGGGAGACGCCGACCACGCCGAGGTGCGTCGGGTGGCCGAGGCGCTGGCCCGCGAGCTCCGCCCCGGTTCGCACGCGTATCACGAGATCTGGCTCGACGGCGAGAAGCAGATCTCCACCGAGGCGGAGGAGCCGTTCTACGGCGAGCACTACCTGCCGCGGAAGTTCAAGGCCGCGGTCGGACTCTCGACCGACAACTGCGTGGACATCTGGGCCCAGGACGTCGGGCTCCTGGGCGTGCTGGAGCAGGGGCGGCTCACCGGCTTCAACCTGCTGGTGGGCGGCGGCCTCGGCATGACCCACAACAAGGGCGACACCACCGCACGGCTGGCGGTGCCGCTCGGCTTCGTGGCACCCGAGCACGGCATCGAGGCGGTCCGCCTGGTCGCCGCGATTTTCCGCGACCACGGTAACCGCTCCGACCGGCGGCATGCCCGGCTCAAGTACCTGCTCGCGGAATGGGGAATCGACCGCTTCCGCGCCGAGTTCGAGAGCCGGGCGAGCTTCCCGCTCCTCCACGCGGTGCCCCTCCCCCGGCTGCCGTTCCACGACCACCTCGGCCGGCACCGGCAAGCCGACGGGCGCTGGTTCTACGGCGTCTTCGTGCAGAGCGGGCGGATTCTGGACGATGCGTCGCAGCGGCTCAGGACCGCGCTCCGGGAGATCGTGCAGCGATTCCGTCCCGGCCTTCGGCTCACCGCGAACCAGAATCTGCTGCTCACCGATCTCGATGCCGCGGCGCTGGACCAGATCGAGGCGATCCTCCGGGCCCACGGCGTCACGCTCCCGCTCGAGCTGAGCGCGGTGCGCCGCTATTCGGTCGCCTGCCCCGCGCTCCCCACCTGCGGCCTCGCGGTGGCCGAATCGGAGCGAGCCATCCCCGGCCTGCTCGCGCAGCTCGAGAGGGAGCTGGAGAGCCTCGGCCTCCGGCATGAACCGCTCACCGTGCGGATGACCGGCTGCCCCAACGGGTGCGCCCGGCCCTACACCGCCGACATCGCGTTCGTGGGCCGCTCGCTCGGACTGTATCACGTGTACGTGGGCGGCGGCCTCGCGGGCGACCGGCTGGTCGATCTCTACCGGGGCGACGTACCCCAGGAGGAGATCCTCGACACCCTGCGGCCGCTGCTGCAGCGCTGGGCCGCCGAGCGGACCCCGGGTGAAGGCCTGGGCGACTTCTACCAGCGGCTCATGGGTCTGCGTGCGGTGCGCTCCACGGTCACGGGGCGGGAGCTGCCGACCATCGACCAGCTCCCGCTGGCGGTGGCGCAGTGAGCCTTCGCTCGGGAACTCGCGCGCTGGTGTTGGCGGCGCACGGAAGCGGCCGTGGCGGCAGGGCCAACGCGCAGCTCCGGCGGCTCGCCCAGGCGGTGCGCGATCGGCGGGTGTTCGACGAGGTGGCGGTCGCCTTCCACCTGGGCGAGCCGGGCTTCGCCACGGTGCTGGACGAGCTGGTCTCCGACTCGGCCACGGTGGTACCGGTGATGACCAGCGCGGGCCACTTCACCCGCACGGTGCTGCCGGCCGCACTGGCGCGCAACGCGTGCTACGGCACGCTGCCGCTGACCGTCACACCACCGCTCGGCACCCACCCCGGCATCCCTGCCCTGGCGGCACGGCGGATCGGAGAGCTGCTCCGGACCCATCGACTGGAGCGGTCGGACACCGCCGTGCTGCTGGTCGGCCACGGCACACGGCGCCACCCCGCGAGCCGGCACAGCACCCTCGCGCTGGCGGACGCGCTCCGGACCCGCGGGGCGGCCGGCGAGGTGGCGAGCGCATTCCTCGACGACGATCCCGGCGTGCTCGAGGCGTTTCGGTCGCTCGTGAAGGGGGTGGTGCTGGTGATTCCATTCCTGATCGGCGGCGGAGACCACACGCTCGACCTCGCGGCGGGGGGATCGCTCCTTCCGGCGGACCCGTCGGAGCGCGGGGTGATCGTGGACCAGCCCATCGGCGCCGCGCCCGAGATCGTGGACCTCCTCCTGGACCTCGGCCGCCGCCATGCCCCGTCCTCGACACCGCTCCGCCGGCGCGCCTCGTCGCGCCGCGGGGCGGTGGGCGCGGTGCACCTGGTGGGCGCCGGTCCCGGCGACCCCGAGCTCATCACCGTGCGGGGCCTGGACCGCTTGCGCCGCGCGGACGTGGTGGTGCACGATCGGCTGGCCGGCCCCGAGCTGCTCGCCCAGGCGAGGCCCGACGCCGAGCTGGTGGACGTCGGCAAGGGGCCCGGCCTCGCGCCGCTGGCGCAGGAGGAAATCAACCGGCTGCTGGTGGCGCGCGCTCGCCGCGGGCTGGACGTGGTCCGGCTCAAGGGCGGCGACCCGTTCGTCTTCGGGCGGGGGAGCGAAGAGCTGGCGGCGTGCCGGGTGGCCGGCATCGCGTGTGAGGTGATCCCGGGCATTTCGAGCGCGTTAGCGGCGCCGGCGGCGGCCGGCATCCCGGTGACGGCGCGCGGAGTGGCGCGCGGATTCGCCGTGCTGACCGCACGCCACGCCGGCGGCGACACCGATCCGGCACCCTTCGCCGGCATCGACACGCTGGTGCTCTTGATGGGCCGCGCGGGGCTCGCTCGCTTCGCCGAGCGGCTGATCGGGGCCGGGCGCGACCCGGACACGCCGGCCGCCTGCGTCCAATCGGCGACCACGCCGGCCCAGCGGGTCACCGTGGCGACGCTCGGCACCATCGCGGCCGCAGCCGATCGCGACGGCCTGGAATCGCCGGTGGTGACGGTGGTCGGCGAGGTGGCGGCCCTGGCCGCCGAGGGCGCGGGCGTCGCGCCCCTGCTCGAGCAGGTCGCCGCGGGGGCCTAGCGCCTCGGACCGGGCGACCGCACTCTCCACCGGTGCGTGCGCTGCTGCTCGATAGACCCGGCGCGCCGTTGCGCATGGAGACGCGGCCCGACCCCGTGGCGGGGCCCGGCCAGCTCCTGCTGCGCGTCCGCGCCTGCGGAATCTGCCGCACCGACCTCCACGTCGTCGACGGCGAGCTGCCTCACCCGAAGCTTCCCCTGGTCCTCGGACACGAGATCGTCGCCACGGTCGAGTCCGCGCCGCCGGACAGCCGCTTCCGCGCCGGCGACCGGGTCGGTGTGCCCTGGCTCGGCTGGACCTGCGGCCGCTGTCGGTATTGTCTGAGCGGCCGGGAGAATCTCTGTCCCGATGCGCGGTTCACCGGTTACCAGCTCGATGGCGGCTACGCCGAGCGGACCGTGGCTGACGAGCGCTACTGTCTGCCACTCCCGGCGAGGTATGGCGACGCCGAGGCCGCCCCCCTGCTCTGCGCCGGCCTGATCGGCCACCGGGCGCTGGTGGCGGCGGGAGACCCCGCGCGCCTCGGTCTGTACGGCTTCGGGGCGGCCGCCCACCTGGTGGCCCAGGTGGCCCGGCACGAAGGCCGGCAGGTGTTCGCCTTCACCCGCGAGGGGGACGACGAGGGACAGCGATTCGCCCGCGAGCTGGGAGCCGAGTGGGCCGGGGCCAGTACGGAGCCGCCGCCTGAGCCGCTCGACGCGGCGATTCTGTTCGCCCCCGTGGGCGCGCTGGTGCCGGCCGCCCTCCGGGCCGTCGCGCCGGGCGGGACGGTGGTGTGCGCCGGGATTCACATGAGCGCGATTCCCTCATTTCCGTACGAGCTGCTCTGGGGCGAGCGGGTACTCCGCTCAGTCGCGAATCTCACCCGGGCGGACGGGGAGGCGTTTCTCCAGATCGCCGGCAGGGTGGCGCTCGCGGTGGCGACGGAGACGCTGCCGCTGGCGCGGGCGGGCGAGGGCCTCGAGCGGCTCCGCGCGGGGCGCGTGCGGGGCGCGGCGGTGCTGCTCCCCGAGCCGGCGAGTGTTAAGTTGTAACTCCCTCTTCACTCGCAACACCCGCAGCGCTCACAGCCGGAGGACGCTCCATGCAGTTTCCTTCGTCGGCAACTTTCTGGCGTCTCCCCATCGCACCGATTGCCCTCAGCCTACTGCTCGGCATTGTCGCCGTGCCATTCACGCAGGCCTCGGCCCAGGACAACGGCACCGTCACCGGCACCGTGACCCGGTCCGAAGGAGGTCCGCTCGCCAGCGTGTCGGTCAGCGTGGGGGAGACCGGAGGCATTTCCACCATCACCGGTCCGGACGGACGGTACACCCTGCGACGGGTCCCCTCGGGCCCGCAGACGATCGTCTTCCGCTGGCTGGGCTACCGTCCGACCCAGGTCCAGGTCACGGTCGAGCCGGGACAGACGGTCACGGCCGACGCGGTGATGGAAGCCGTCGCCCTCACCTTGAGTGAAATCGTGGTCGAGGGCGCCTCCCGCGCGCCCGAGCGGATCGTGGAGGCGCCGGCGGCGATCTCGGTCGTCCCCCCCGAGCAACTGCAGGGCGCGGCGATCACCGCCCAGGCGCCCATGGCGCTGCAGGCCACGCCCGGCGTGGACGTGGTGCAGAGCGGGGTCAACGACTTCAACGTCAACTCGCGCGGCTTCAATTCCTCGCTGAATCGCCGGATGCTGGTGCTGCAGGACGGCCGCGATCTCTCGATCGCCTTCCTCGGCTCGCAGGAATGGAACGGGATGACCCAGCCGCTCGAGGATCTGGGCAAGGTCGAGGTGGTGCGCGGGCCGGGCTCGGCGCTCTACGGCGCCAATGCCTTCAGCGGTGTCATCAACATCACCACGCCCACCGCGCGCGAGCAGCTCGGCGGGCGGGGTACCGTGAGCGCCGGCGAGCTGTCCAGCCTCCGGTTCGACGGCCGCTACGCCGGCCTGCTGGCCGACGGCCGCATCGGCTACCGGGTGAACGGCGGCTACAACCGGAGCGACACCTGGGACCGGAGTCGGACCCTGTTCGACGGCACCTCGCTGCAGCAGGAGTACGCGGACGCCACCGACACGCCGGTCCCGCTCAATGTGGAGCGGCTTCCGCTCAAGGGTCAGACGGTGGACAGTGCCGCGGGCGGCGTCGCGGTGGGCGATCGCGACCCGCTGCAGAACACCTACGGCGCGGGCCGGGTGGATTACTACTTCGACAACGGCTCGGTGCTCTCGGTGGACGGCGGCGCGGCGGAGGTACAGAACGGGCTCTTCGTCACCGGCATCGGGCGGGTGCAGGTGGACAAGGCGATCAAGCCCTACGCCCGGGTGGCGATGGCGGCCGATCGCTTCAACGTGTTCGCCTACTGGAACAGCCGCACCTCCATCGAGCCCCAGTTCTCGCTCGCCTCGGGGCAACGGATCGAAGAGCGCTCCGACATCTTCCACCTGGAAGGCCAGAACAACTGGCTCTTCAACGGCGACAAGGGACGGGTGGTCTACGGCGCGTCGGTGCGGAACACCCAGGTGAACACCAGCGGCACCCTGATGAACCTGGCCGACGACGACCGGAGCGACAACCTGTATTCGGCGTACGGCCAGGTGGAGTACCGGATCGCGCCCAAGTGGCGTGCGGTCGGCGCCGCGCGGTTCGACGACGGTGACCTGATCGACGGCCAGTTCTCGCCCAAGGCCGCGCTGGTGTTCAGCCCCAGCGAGAACCACTCGGTCCGCTTTTCGGTGAACCGCGCGTTCCAGACGCCCAACTACAGCGAGTTCTTCCTCCAGGCGCCGGTGGCCGAGGCGAACCCGGGTCCGGCCCGGGTGGAAGGCGGCATCGAGCAGTACTACGCGGCCGTGCTCAACAGCCCGGTGGCGCCGGCGCTGGCCGACCTGACCATCACGCGGAACCTTCCCTGGAACTTCTCGCCCGAGACGCAGGCGCTGGCGCTGGGTAACCCCAACCTCGACGTCGAGACGGTGACCGGCTGGGAGTGGGGCTACAAGGGGAGTATGGGCAAGTGGATCTTCACGGTCGACGCGTACGTCAATCACATGACCAATTTCGTCACCGACCTGTTGCCCGGCGTCAATCCGCTCTACAAGAGCTACGGGCTCACCGACGAGGTGAACGTGCCCGCCGAGCTTCAGGCGCTCGATGCGCGACTGGCCGCTCTGGGGCTGCCGGCCAACAGCCCGCTCCGTGCGCCGATCCCGCAGCTCCTCGGCGCGTACTCGGCGCTGCAGACCGGCACCACGGTGCAAGGCGCCAACGCGCTCGCCACCCTGCCCGGCGGCACCCGGGCGGTGGTGCTGTCCTACACCAACGCGGGCAAGGTGAACGAGCAGGGCATCGAGCTCGGCCTGGGCTATCAGATCACTCCCGAGATCCGAACCGACCTGTCATTCACCGGCTTCGACTTCACCGTGGACTCGACCAGCACCGCCCTCGGCGACCAGCTGCTCCCCAACACGCCCGCCAAGAAGATGACGGTGTCGGTGAGCTATGCCGGACACCAGGGGCTCGATGGCAACGTGACAGTACGCCTGGTGGACGGCTATCCCTGGGCGGCCGGCGTCTTCCAGGGGTACGTGCCCGCCGCCGAGCTCATCAACGTCAGCGGGGGCTACCGGCTCAGCAACTACGTCCGGCTCCAGGCCACCGCCACCAACCTGCTCGACCAGCAGCGCTACCAGCTGTTCGGCGGGTCGGTGATCGGGCGCCGGGTGATCGCCGGGGTGACGGCGAACTTCTGATCTGCGCGTTCTGCCCGGTCCGCCGGGCTTCGCCACTGCCGAAGACCTGACAACCGTTGCACGTCCGGCGCGCGAGCCACGCGATGGCTCGGCGCCGTCGGCGGTTCACTCGGGTGCAGCCGTCGGCACTCGTGCTGGCCCTGCTCTTGCGCCCCTCCCTGCCGCTTCACTCGTCGTGCTCCTCGCCCACATCAGTCAGCTCCGCCGTCCGCGGGTCCGCACCAACCTCTCGCAGGGAGGCCGCTTTGTCGCCCACCTACCGCCCCGTATCTGCCTTCGTACTGCTCTCCGGCATCATCCTCCTGCTCGGCTGCGATGGCGACCGTGCCACCGCGCCGGAACCTGTGGACCGCCCGGCGCTCGCCAGCGGCCTCCCGGCCAACCCGTCCACCAAGGAGTACAAGTTCAACCTGATCGGCGTCCCCCGGGACAAGACGCCACCGATGACCGACGACCAGGGCAAGCGCATGTTCGTCAAGCTCTGGGGCAAGTCCACGATCAATCTGCAGGAAGGCCCGTTCGACGTGCTCGACGCGAACGCGACCGACAAGGATGGCGGCTTGTTCCAGCTCCCCGATCCCGATCCGGACAATACCGGGACTACGACGTACGGGGTCTGGGTGCGCACCGTGGGCACGCCCAATCGCTCCGCCACCTTCCAGAGCTGCGTCAACGGCGATCCTGACGGCGCGGACGGCGCGGCGCCGGCGGGGGAGTACTGCTCGCTGGAGACGGTCACGGTGGAGCGGAACGCGGGCAAGCCGAAGGTGTACAACGTCTCGCAGGAGCTGCTTACGATCTGCGCCGACACCGACGGCGACAAGGTCTGCGACAAGCGGATCTTCCTGTTCGACGACGACGCGCTGGACTACCTCTGGTACTACGACAACAGCGGCCTGAAGAACGCGCAGGTGTGGTTCTTCTCGCTCCCGCAGACCATCGGACTGAATCCGTAGCCGCAGCAGTGGCGGACGGGGTGCGATGTCAGTGCCCCGCCCGCGCCGCCGCCTGGCGCTCGCGCAGGACCGGACTGATCTCGAGCGGGTACTGGCCTGGGCCGCGGAGACGGCGCACCGGTTCGGGCAAGGCGGCCACCTGGGCGGCCGCCCGGGCCCGAATCTCGTCGAGTGAAGGATGGGGCCGCAGCAAGGCTCCCTCCGCCATCGCGGGCTCGAGCAGGGAGACCGCCCCAGGCGGGACCGGCTCATCGGCCGCCGCCAGCCGGTCGCGCTCGAACAGTGCGTCGGCGCCGAGGAAGCGATGAACCGCCTTGGGACCGGCCCAGGTTTCCTTGCCCGGACTCAGCTTGAGCACGTCCCGATCGTCCACGCGCACCAGCTTGTAGACCAGGTCGAGCGACGGGGCGTCCGCCGAGGTGTCGATCCGCGTCCCCAGGCCGAAGGCCCCGATCGGGGCGCCCGCAGCCACGAGCGCCGCGACGTCGTCCTCGTCCAGTCCGCCGCTGGCGATGATGGGCACCCCCGCGGCGCCGCCCTCGTCCAGCACCCGTCGGACCGCGCGGCTCAGCTGATCGAGGTCGCCGCTGTCGATCCGGACGCCGGCGAGCCGGTGGCCCCGCGCCGCCAGCTCGGCCGCGACCTGCACCGCTCTGTGCGCGGCCGCGACGGTGTCGTAGGTGTCGAGCAGGAGGACACAGTCGTCGGGGTGGGCGGTGGCGTAGGCTCGGAAGGCCGCCAGCTCGTCGCCGTACGCGCTCACGAAGGAGTGGGCCATCGTACCGCTGAGCGGAATGCCGTCGAGCTTGCCGGCGAGGACGTTGCTGGTCGACTCGAAGCCCGCGATCCAGGCGGCGCGGGCGGCTTTCATCCCCGCGTCGGTTCCGTGGGCCCGGCGGAGGCCGAACTCCGCCAGCGGGCGTCCCTCGGCCGCCAGCACGGATCGCACGGCCTTGCTCGCGACCAGGGTGGGCAGGTGAACCAGATTGATCACCGCCGTCTCCACCAGCTGGGCTTCGATCAGCGGGCCGGTGATCTCCAGCAGCGGCTCGTCGCCGAAGAGCGCGGTTCCCTCGGGCATCGCCCGAACACCGCCGCTGAAGCGGAGGCCGCCGAGGTAGTCCAGGAACGAGGGGTCGAATCGATCGAGCGAGCCAAGCCAGGCCAGCGCCTCCGGGGTGAAGCGCAGGGCCCGAAGGTACTCCAGCACGTCTTCCAGACCGGCCGCGAGAAGAAACCCCCGCCCGGGCGGCAGCCGGCGGACGAAGAGGCTGAAGGTCGCGGTGGCACGCACCTCCGCCTGAAACCAGGCGGCTGCCATCGTCAGCTCGTAGAGGTCGGTAAACAGCGCCGCGTCGCGGAGCAGATGGGCGCCTGACGCAAGCACGCCGGCGGGAGGTGGCGTCATGCCCAAAGCTACTCTAACCTTGGCCATGCGCCTGCTTCGGGTCGCGCTACTACTCACACTCCTTTGCTTCGTTGCGCTGACCCGGGTCGCCCTGACCTGGCGGGTCTACACTCCCACGTTCGACGAGCCCGCGCACATCGCCGCCGGCATGGAATGGCTGAGCCGGGGCGGGTACCACTATGACGAGGCGCATCCTCCGCTCGCGCGGGTGGCGGACGCCCTGGGTCCCTGGCTGGCCGGGTTGCACAGCCAGGGACAGGCGGACATCCGGCGGGAGGGCAACGCCATCCTGAACCAGCGCGGCGACCAGCCCCGCGCGCTGGCGCTGGCCCGGGCGGGAGCACTGCCTTTCCTGCTGCTGGCGATCCTGGTGGTCTTCGCCTGGGCCCGCTCGCTGGCCGGCGACGCCGCCGGGCTCCTCGCGATCCTGGCCTTGACCTCCGTGCCGCCGGTCCTGGCGCACGCGGGGCTCGCCACCACCGACGCGGCCGCGATGGGGACGGTGGCGCTGGCGATCTACAGCATGCTGCGATGGCTGGAGCGGCCCGGGCTGCGCGGGACCCTCCTCCTCGGCGTCGTGCTCGGCCTCGCGCTGCTGTCCAGCATGTCGGCGCTGATCTTCCTTCCCGCCGCACTGGTCGTGGTCCTGGCCGCCTGGCGCTCCGCGGGCAACCCGGTCGCACCCCATGTGGGCGGCGCGCTGGTGGCCGGCTCGGTGGCGCTGCTGGTGGTCTGGGCCGGCTACCGGTTCTCCGTCGGAGCGATCAACCAGGACGTAGCCGCCTCCGTCGCCGTCCCCGCACCGCAGGCGCCGGGCCGGCCGCTCGAGCAGGAGGTCGCATCGGTGCTCAGGTGGCCGGTTTATCCCGCTCCGGAGTACGTGCGCGCCATCCACGGCCTCGGAAACCACCGCGGGCAGTGGTCCTTCTTTCCGATGGCGCTCGCGCTCAAGACGCCGATTCCTTTCCTGCTCCTGGCGATCGTGGGGGCGGCCGCGCTGACGGTGGCGGCACGCAAGCGGAGGAGCGCGCTGGTGCCGCCGCTCGCCGCGCTCGCGATCCTGCTGGCTGCGATGGCAGCCAACACTACGACCGGCGTTCGCGAGATCCTTCCCATCTACCCCCTCCTGGCCGTCTGCGCCGGCGTGGGCATCCTCACCCTGTGGTACCGCCGGCCGCGGAAGCGGCTCCGCTTCGCCGGGCCGGCGCTGGCGGTCGCACTCACCGGCTGGCTTGTGGCCGAGTCGGTGCGAGCCCATCCCGACTACCTGCCGTACTTCAATGAGCTCGCCGGGGATCATCCCGAGCAGGTGCTGCAGGACAGCGACTTCGACTGGGGCCAGGACCTGGGACGCCTGGCCGATACGCTGCGGACCCGCGCCGTGGCGCACGTGTGGATCGCCTACCACGGCAGGGTGGACATGAGCCGCCAGGGACTCCCCGCGTTCACCGAGCTTCCTCCGGGGCAGCCGGAGACGGGGTGGGTGGCCGCGAGCCTGTTCACGCTGGCCGGTGGAGAGCAGGGTGAGCCCCCGGACGCGTACGCCTGGCTTCGATCCTATCAACCGGTGGCGCGCATCGGCCACTCCATCCTGCTTTACTACATCCCCCAGCAGTCACATCAATCCTGACGCGCCGCGGGCGCCGGAGTGTGCGTGCAGCAGATCAAGGGTGCGGTGCTCAAGAGCCGAATGGCGTTCGTGGAGGAGGTGGCCGGGAAGGATGGGGTGACCCGGGTCCTGGCAGCCCTGCCGCCGGCCGACCAGCGGACTCTCAAGCTGGTGTTCACCTCCAACTGGTATCCCTTCCCGCTGGGACGGGCGCTGGACGAGGCGATCGTCCAGGTGCTGGGCAACGGGCGCACCGACTTCTTCGAGCGTCTGGGCGAGGCATCGGCGGAGAAGAACCTCTCCACCGTCCACGCGGGCTATCTCACCAAGGGCGACGGGCACGCCTTTCTGTCCAAGTCCCCCAGCATCTATTCGCTCTACTACGAGGCCGGGCGCCGCGAGTACCAGCCTGCCGGCCCCACCGAAGGCGTCCTCACCACCCACGAGGCCGAGACCTTCAGCGCGCCGGACTGCCTCACGGTGGTGGGGTGGTACCGGAAAGCCCTGGAGATGTGCGGCCTCAAGAACGTGCAGGTGCGGGAGGAGGAGTGCCGGGCAAAGGGTGGGTCGGTGTGCCGCTACCGGGTGCGGTGGGACTAGGAGATGCCGGACAGCCGCCTACGGTATCTCGCTCGAGGGCAGGTGCCGGTGGCGAACGGACCGGGCGTGGCTCTGGGCCAGTTGGGCCTTGATCCGAGCGCGAGCCGAGTTGGCGGTCCGACCGAGGCTGCTGAAGAGGGCATGGGTGCCGCGGCGGGCTGCCCCCTCGGTGGACAGGGGATGAGGCGGCACCCTCGAGTCCAGCTCCGCCTGCTGACTCTCGGCCCGTTGCTGGACGGCCACCGCCATCTCCAGGTCCACGAGCTCCTCGGCGCAGTGGAGCGCGGCGCCCAGAACGTGGTAAGCCACCTCGTAGCGACCGTCCGCGTAGCTGGCGCGGTTGATCCGCATGAGCTGCTCGGCCAGGACACGCGCCTTGACCTCGTTATCGCGTCTGGGGGTAACCACGGGTCCTCCTCAGGGACTGAGTCGCTCGACCGTCCAGCCGGCTGCGTGGCGGTAGCGGATCCGGTCGTGCAGCCGGCTGGGCCGGCCCTGCCAGAACTCGATCTCCTCGGGCTCGACCCGGAGCCCGCCCCAGTAGGGTGGCAGCGGCACGTTGCCGTCCGGGTAGCGGTTCTCGGCCTCCCGGAAGTCGGCTTCCAGCACCTGCCGTGAAGGGATGATCCGGCTCTGGTGGGAAGCCCAGGCACCCAGGCGGCTGCCAAGGGGGCGGCTCCGGTAGTAGGCGGCGGACTCCTCGGACGTCGTGCGGCTCACCCGACCCGTGATCCGGACCTGCCGCTCCAGCTCTCCCCAATAGAAGACCAGCGCCGCCCTCGGATTGGCGGCCAGCTCCTCGCCCTTCCGGCTCCGGTAATCGGTGAAGAACACGAAGCCGCGCGCGTCGAAGCCCTTGAGGAGCACGACGCGGGCGGAGGGCGCGCCGTCCGGGGTCGCGGTCGCGAGCACCATGGCGTTGGGCTCGGGAAGCTGCGCCTCCTGGGCCTGCGCGAACCAGCGGGCGAATTCGACCAGTGGATCGTGGCTCACGTCACGCTCGTCGAGGGCGGCGCGGGCGTATTCTCGGCGAAGATCGGCAATGGCGGGTGAGATCACGGCAGTCCCGGACGAAGGCTGTTGTATGTATACGCAGCTTGCCCCGGCAACGCGACCAGCGCTTTCATACGGGAATGTCCCACCGTCTCGGCACCCCGGCCGCCCTCCTGCTCGCCGCCGCCCTGCTCACGCTTCCCGGTCCCGCGCGGGCCCAGTCGGGCGAGACCCGCCAGACGCTCGTGGTGGATGGCGTGCCCCGGAGCTATCTCCTCTACGTACCGAGCGGCTATCAGCCCGACCGACCGCTGCCGCTCGTGCTGGTTTTTCACGGGGGCGGCAGTCGCGCGCGCCTGATGACGACGCACACCGGGTTCACCACCCTGGCGATGCGGGAGCGCTTCGCCGTGGTCTACCCCGAGGGGCTCCAGGGGCGCTGGAACGACGGGCGAGGCTACGGCACGTCCCACGACGACGTGGCCTTCGTGCGCGCGCTCCTCGATTCCCTGAGCCGGCGGGTGACGCTCGACTCGAGCCGGCTCTATGCCACCGGTATCTCCAACGGGGCGATGTTCGCCTACCGGCTGGCCTGCGATCTCCCGGGTGTGCTGGCCGCGATCGCGCCGGTCGCCGGAGCGGTGCCCGCCGCGCTGGCGGAGCGATGTGCCGGCGCGGCGCCGGTCGCGGTCGCGGCGTTCCAGGGCACCGCGGATCCACTCCTGCCCTACGGCGGCGGGGGGCGCGGCGCGAGCGGCCGAGGCGAGGTGCTCTCGGCGCTCCGCAGCGCCGAGCTCTGGGCCCGGGTGGACGGATGCGGGGCGACGCCCGAGCTCGAGGCGCCACGAGACAGCGTGCGGGATGGGACCCGGGTGCGGCCACGGCGGTGGACCGGATGCCGGACCGGACGGGAGGTCGTGCTCTATACGATAGAGGGTGGGGGGCACACCTGGCCCGGCGGCCCTCCGGTCGCGCCGCGGGTGGGGCGGGTGACCCGCGAGCTCGATGCCACCGAGACGATCTGGGCCTTCTTCGCGGCCCATCCGCGGAGCTGACGATGGCCCGGTCCGGCAATCTCCTGCTCGATTTGTCCGCGCGGCCCGTGATCGCGCACCGCGGTGCGTCGGCGGAAGCACCGGAGAACACCCTGCCGGCGTTCGAGCTCGCCATCCGCCAGGGCGCGGATGCGCTCGAGCTGGACGTCCGGCTCACCGCCGACGGCGCCGCGGTGGTGTGTCACGACGCGACGCTGGACCGCACCACCGATGCACCGGGCCCGCTCCGGGCCCGCACCCTGGCCGACCTTCGGGCGGTGGACGCCGGCGTGCGCTTCACCCCCGACGGCGGGGCCACCTTCCCCTACCGCGACGCCGCGGCGCGGATCCCCACCCTGGGCGAGGTGCTCTGGGCGTTCCCCCGGGTGCCGATCCTGGTGGAGATCAAGGAGCCCGAGGCGCAGGAGCCGGTGCGCCGCGTGCTGGTCCAGGAGGACGCCGTGGCGCGGTGCGTGGCCGCGTCGGAGCTGACCGAGGCGGTCGGCGCATTCCGCGAGCCGCCCTTCGCGAGCGGGGCATCGGGGCCGGAGATCGGGGCGCTGTACCGGGCCCAGCTCCTCCGGCGGCGCCTGCCGGTGCCGGGGTACGATCTCCTCTCGGTGCCGCTCCGCTACCGCGGGCTGCCGGTACCGACGCGCCGGTTCGTGGCGGCGGCGCGATCGCTGGGCTGCCCGGTGCACGTGTGGACGGTAGACGAGCCCGCCACCGCCCGGCGCCTGTGGGGCCGGGGGGTGGCGGGGATCGTGACCAACCGGCCGGGGGCGATCGCCGGGGCGCGGGGCGCTACTTCTTGAACTCGAACAGCGCGATCTTCACCGGGCTGCCGTCACCCAGATCCAGCTTGACCGTCTTGCACGACTTGGCGTAGCTGGTCGGGGTCTTCCAGTTGAACTGATACGACCCGTCACCCTTGTTGATCAGGCCGGAGGCGCCCGCGGCGTACTCCTCGATCTGGTCCGTCGTGCTGCCCTGGCTGCAGCTCAGGCTAACCGCGGTCACGTTGACGCTGGCGAGCGTGGTCACCGGGTTGCCGTTGAAGTCCTTGAGCGTCCACTTGAGCGGAATCGCCTGGCCCGAGTTGGCGCCGTTCATCGCCGGGTTGGGATCCACCGGGGTGAAGAAGCCGGCGAAGCCGTAGTTGACGCCGTAGGGGCACGGGGCCGAGGCGGTGCTCGCGTTCCCCACGTTGTCGTGGGAGAGACCCGCAGCCGCGGTAGCCGTATGGGGACCGACGGTATTGGTCGGCACCGAGAAGCTGCCGGTGAGGAAGCCCGAGGCCACTCCCGAGCCGCCGTCGGCAGCCTGCCAGTTGGCGCTCGCCGGCTGGTTGAGCAGCAGCGGCGCGCTCGGGCAGGTGAGGTTTAGCGTCGGGCCCTTCTTGTCGACCTGGTTGCCGCCCACCGGGCCGGCGGTCGCGCTGTTGCCCACGTCGTCCAGCACATAGCGCGAGTTCGTGGATGCGTTCGCGGTCTCGGTACCCGTCGCGATGCTGGTGTTGAGGTTGAAGCTGGCATCGCCGTTGTCGGCCAGGCCGGACCCTCCGTCGGCCGCGGTGCAGCCGATTGCGACGTCGTTGGCGTGCCAGAGGTTGTCGGCGCTGCCGCAGGTGATCTGCGGGGCCTTCCGGTCGATCTTGTTGCCGCCGACGGGGCCCGCGGTACTGCTGTTGCCCACCTCGTCCAGCACCGCAAGGCTGGTGGTCGAGGCGCTGCCGGTCTCGTCGCCCATCGCGACGGTGGTCACGAGATTGAAGCTGGCGTCCCCCTCGACCTTGAGGCCGGAGCCACCATCGGATGCGGTGCAGCCGATGGCGACGTTGTTGTTGTGCCAGGCGCCGTCGGCTAAGCCGCAGCTCACCGCCGGCGCCTTTTTGTCGACCTTGTTGTTGGGTATCGGGCCAGCGGTCACGCTGTGTCCGACGGCATCGGCGACGTCGCGGAAGCCGGTGGCCGCAGTGGCGGTTTCGGTGTTGGCGGCGACGGCGGTCGTCAGATTGAAGCTCGCATCGCCACCGTCGGCCAGGCCGGACCCGCCGTCGCTCGCGCTGCACCCGATGGAGACGTCCGTCGCATGCCAGTCGGCATCGGCCGTGCCGCAGGAGACCTGCGGGTCCTTCTTGTCCACCTTGTTGTTCCCCAGGGGGCCGGCGGTCTTCTTGTTGCCGACGGCGTCGGCCAGCAGCTTGCTGCCGGTCTGCGCGTTGTCGCTCTCATTGTTGGCTTGCACGCTGGTGACCAGGTCGAACGACCCATCGGTCGCCGGATCCAGCCCCGACCCGCCATCGACCGCGACGCACTCGCGGGTCACGTCGTTGGCAGACCAGGCGGTCGGTGCCGCCTCGCAGGTGAACTGCGGTGCCTTCCTGTCCACCTTGTTGCCGCCGATGGGCCCGGCGGTGGCGCTGTTGCCGACCACGTCGGCGACCTCGCGGTCGTCGGTCTGAGCATCGGCGGTCTCGTTGCCGGCTCCCACGCTGGTCGTCAGGTCGAAGGATGCCCCGCTTCCGGCCACGCCCGAGCCGCCATCCGTCGCGGTACAGTGAATGGTGACGTCGCTGCCGTGCCAGGCGCCGTCGGCGCTGCCGCAGGAGACGACCGGAGCCTTGCGGTCCACCATGAAGCTGAACGGGCCGACGGTGACGCAGTTGTTCAGCGCATCGCACACCGGGCGGCTGCCGGTGCCGGCCGTCGAGGACTCGGCATCGTCAGCGACGTTCGTCGAGAGCGTGAACGAGGCATCGGCGCTCGGGTTCGCGAGGCCGGACGGATCCGTCGCGGTGCATGGCACGTTCACGTTGGTGCCGTACCAGACGTTCGGATCGGAGACCGTGCAGCTCACGCTCGGCGCAGCAGCGTCGGCATTGACGATGTCGAACGGATCGCTGTCGGCCGAAGTCAACGTCCCGCTGGACGCTCGCAACCGGTACCCGGTGCCGGCCTGATCGATCTTGCAGCCGCCGAACGACGCGATGCCGCTGGCAGTCGCGACGGAGTTGGAGGTGCAGCTCAGGGAGCCGCTCCCGGTCCCGGGCGTGACGGCGAGGCCCACGTTGACCGAGCCCGCGGTGCGGAGATTGCCGCCCGCGTCGAACACGCCCACCTTGGGCTGGGTGCCCAGATTCGCATTCGTGTTGGCGCCGGTGGGCTGCAAGGTGAACAGGAGCTTCGCAGCCGGCCCCAGATTGACGTTGAAGTTCGAGCTGGTGATGCCGGTGAGACCGCTGCTGGTAGCCCGCAAGGTGTACGCGGTCCCGATCTTGTCGATCGACAGGTCACTAAACGTGGCGATACCGCCGACGGCCGCGAGGGAAACCGTCCCGCTCAACGTGCCCGATCCGGGATTGTTCTGGATCGCCATCGCCACGGTTGTGGTGCCGGTCGCCACCAGGTTGTTGTTGACGTCGAGGACGCGCACGGTTAGGGCCGGCGTGATCGTCGCCCCTCCCTGGGAATTGCTGGGCTGCTGACCGAACACGAGATGGTGCGGCGCGCCGAAGACGACCAGTGTGCCGTTGACGTCGACATTGCCGCTGCCGCTCTGACAGTCGGAGCCGCGCACCCCGCGCAGAGTGAACGGGTACGAGCCCGGTGTCACCGAGCTGGTGGTGAAGGTCAGGGTCCGGTTGAAACCGACGTTACCCGTCTGGGTGTTGTTCGGCGTAATGGAGGTGCTCACGCCGGCCGGCAGGGCAGGCGAAGCGAGCACATTCAGCGTTACGGTGCAGTCACTGCTGTTCCCATTGATGGTCACGTTGATCGTACTGCTCGCCGACCCGGTCTGCGGTATGGAGACACTGCCGGGGGTCAGCGTCACGTTCTGTAGGTTCCCGTCCGTGAACGTCATGGACAGGCTCTTCTGGCTGGATCGGCTGGTCGCGACCAGGGTGAAGGTCACGTTCAGGTCGCCCTCGTCCACGGTATAGCTATCGTCGGTGAAGGTTCCGTCGAGGCCGATGGTGACCGTCCACTCGTGCGGAGCATGGGTCTGCGGCTCGTCGGTCAGGACGATGTCGAGGACGTCCTCGGGGTCCCAGCCGGCTCCGGTAAAGTGGACGACGTCGCCAGGCTGGTAGTCATCTTTATCCGTGCTGATCGAATAGCCGTCTCCAGAGCTCGCCGTCGCCAGAGCGACGGTGCCGCGTCCCAGCGTCTGCCGGTCGCCCACCTCTCGGTCCGGCACCACCTCGGTCGGCTGATCGCCACAGGCCACCGCCAGCCCCGCCAGCCCGAGAATCACGACCCACGCGGACGTACGCATTTCCTGCCTCCTGAGCGCAGCGGTGCCGGCAGACGCAGGTGGCGCCTGTCGGTCTTCCTGGACGACAAGGGAGCTGTCCGGCTCGGCGAGCGAGTCGGCGTTGATGCTAGGTCGATTGTGTCAGGGTGTTCGCGCGGACCAGAGAGGCAGAAACTATTCCAGTTCCTGCACTCTCAAATGCGCGGGGCAAGTCGTTGCGCGTCGTCGACTTTGGTGACGCACGCGGAGCGCAGGTTCTTGCATGTGGCGTGACGATGCTACGAGGTGGGCGTCGCGGCCGTGAGGCAGCCTATCGAATGAACAGCCAGGTGCGGTATCTGCCTCAGAGCACCTGGTGCATCACCGTGGCGGAAACCGGGCAGACTTCGCGGAACTCGATCGATTGCCGGACGCCCACCGGGACCGCCTCCCGCGCGATCGGCGCGAAGCCGAGGCGGGGGAACCAGTCCGCGGCATTGGTCGTGAGCAGGTACACGTCCAGAACTCCGGCCTCCCCTGCGGCCTCGAGCGCCCGCATCACGAGCGCGCAGCCGAGGCCTCTGCCGCGCCAGTGCGGATGCACCGCGACCGATCGCAGCAATGCCCCATCGGGATAGATCTCCACCCCAGCCATGCCGACCAGCCGGGTCGAGCCGCTCGGATCATCGCCCGCTTCGGCCACCCAGGTGTTGGCGAAACATTCGTCCAGCCCCGCCAGCGGCAAGCCGACCTCCGTGAGCAGCGCCTCTTCCGCTGCGCGATCCTCCGGCCGTGCCGGACGCAACAGAGGCTTCACACGCAGCACTCGGACCCACAGCACGCGCGCTCGGCCTCTGTGCCTGCCGCCCCCGGCTTGGTGGCGCGCACGAAGGCGCCCATCACGCAGCCGCTCACCTGCCGCGCCAGCACCTCGAGCTCCTCGCCGGCCACTCCGGTGAGGAAGGTGCGCGCGTCGTCGAATCGGTAGATGCGAGTCGGCTCGATCTCCGCGTCCTGGAAGCCGACCTCGGTCAGGAGTGCCTTGAACTCCTCCTCCTCCAGCGCGCCGGCCACGCAGCCGA
>DATEIR010000100.1:0-28077 GCA_035278885.1 Gemmatimonadales bacterium
GGCTACCGCCCTCGCGGAGGTAGGCCTCCAGGGCGCCCGGCTGATACGGGGTCCCCGCCGCGAGGCGGCCGACCCGCACGGCCGCTCGGCCAAGCGGGCTCGCCGCGGTCGCGAGGTGCTCCGCCCGGAGGGCGGCCACCCAGTCCTCCAGGCGCCGCCGCCCCGGGTCGCGGGCGTAGAGGAAGCCCGAAGGGGGGAGCAGCAGCGCCGCCGCGGCGGAAGCGGCGGTACGGAGCCAGTCGCGTCGAGAGAGGGGGCGCACGAAGCCGCAATTTAAGGGAGCGGCCCAGCCTCCCACCACCCGACCTAATCCGCGTCCACCGCCGGCGTATCGACCAGATGCTCCGCCAGGAACCAGACCTGCATCTCGTTGGTGCGGATGACGTTGCTCACCAGCAGATCGTTCGTGCCGTCATCGCCCGCCTCGTCCGCTTCCTTGGCGGCCGCCCGGGCCTGCGTCAGAATCAGCTCGTGCGCTTCCAGCAATCGGGAGATCTGGACCGGGACCTCCTCGCGCCCTCGGGGGGGCCGGGGAATCCGGGTCTCCTCCGCCACGTCCGGCGCCATGGCCACGCTGATCCCGCCGAGGATCTGGATCCGCTCGGCGACCAAGTCCACCAGCTCGGACTGCTCACCGTAGTGCTTGTCGAAGAGCAAGTGCAGCTGGTAAAACGTGTGCCCGGTGACCTGCCAGTGGTGCTTCTTGTACATGTCCCGCAGGGTCATCGTGTCCGCGAGCGTCTGGTTCAGCGCCTCCGCGCTGCTCTTGCAGACCGACTCCTCGAGGCCAATGGGCAAACGCGCAATCGTCCCGTACTCCTGAATCTCCTTCCCCCGCTGGCCGATCTTGGGCTTGGCGCTGGGCCGGGTCGCCGCCCGCCCACCCCCGTTTCGTTGCACCATAGTATGCCTCGCAGTGTAGGTCTGGAAAATGTATATCCTAGTGCAGGTGCGGGGTGGCTCCCGTGAGCGGGGTCACCGTCGACGCACCATCCAGGGCGGGGGCGCGGGCTCACATCACAGCGACCACACGAGACTTATCGCACCTTGCTCCAATGTGCGGATCCCGTTCTCCCCTGCTGCGGCCGGTACCTCAGGCCGTCGGCCTGGCCTGGATCCTCCTCCTTGGCCAGGGGTGCAAGGATGACACGGTCGTCGGGCCGCAGACCGGCGACATCGTGGTCACGGTTACGACCAGCGGCGAGGAGCCCGACCCGGACGGCTACGCTCTGAGCCTGGATGGACGGCAGGGAGTGGCCATCGGCTCGGCCGCCACCCGGACGCTCACCGTGGACGCCGGTCGACACGAGCTAAAGCTCTCGGGGCTGGCGGGCAACTGCCGGGCCGGCGGGGACGGACCCAGCCGGACGGTGAGCGTCGAGGCCGACGCGACGGTGCAGGTGCTCTTCGCGATCGAGTGCAGCGCGACCGCCGGCGGGATTCGGGTCATCGTCACCAGCAGCGGCAACGTGACCGATCCCGACGGCTATGCCGTGGTGCTCGATGCCGAGGCCCCGCGACCCGTCGGAATCGAGGACACCCTCGAGCTCACCGCGCTTGCGGTGGGCGAGCACCAGGTCCACCTCGCCGAGCTCGCCGACGTCTGCAGCGTGACCGGCGGGGACGTCCAGACGGTCACGGTCGCGGCCGGCGTCGTGGTGGACGTGCACTTCGAGGTGGTCTGCCACGCGGGCATCGAGCAGTGGACGGAAATGGAGAGCGGCAGCGCGGCCGATCTCGCCGACGTCTGGGGCACCTCGGCCGCGGACGTGTTCGCGGTGGGGGAGCTCGATACCGACGACGAGAACGGCTTCCAGATCGCGTCGATGATCCTGCACTACGACGGCACCGCCTGGAGTCTTCAGCGGCGAGTCCGTGACGTCAGCCTGCGGGGGGTCTGGGCCCACTCCTCCAGCGACGCCTGGGCGGTCGGCTTCGATTTCTTCGACGACGACGCCAGGGTGCTGCACTGGGACGGCACCCAGTGGATCAGCCAGGACGGCTTTACCGCCGGCCCCCAGGAGTCGATCGGACTCTTTTCCGTCTGGGGCAGCGCGGGTAACGACGTCTTCGCCGTGGGCTCGACCTTCGACGGCCAGTTCGGCACCTCGCTCATCTTCCATTTCGACGGCGCGAGCTGGGAGCGGGTGACGGTCCCGGGCGACGCGCTGCCCAGCCTTGCCGACGTGTGGGGCAGCGGCCCGACCGATGTCTTCGCCGTGGGGCTCGATCAGCGGGTCGACCCGACCGAGGGCACCGTCCTCCACTACGACGGCACGGGCTGGACCCGGGTCTACCACGAGCGGGGGCTCAACCTGACGACCGTGTGGGGCACCTCGGCGTCGGACGTGTTCGCCGCCGGCTTCACCGTGCGGGAGGAGAACGAGGACTTCATCGTCGCGGGGGCGATCCGGCACTTCGACGGCAGCGGGTGGACGACGGTCCCCATTCCGGAGACCGGTGTCCTCAACGAGCTGTGGGGCAGCTCGGCCACCGACGTGTACGCGGTGGGCGACGACGGGGTAATTCTCCACTACGACGGCACCGGCTGGACCGCGACCCACCCGACCGGTCAGACGCTGCTGGGCATCTGGGGCCCGGGGGCCGCGGAAGCGTTCGCTACGGGTAACGCCGGTACCATCCTGCACGGGACGCCCTGAGTACCCTCACTCCGGATCAGAACCGCCGAGCAGACGTTCCGCCAGATCGTCGCAGTCCACGGGCCACAGGCACTGCGGCCGGGGGCGAGGCGTGCCGGGCAGCGCCCGGGCGGTCAGCACCGCCCGACGCCAGCCGGCGGGCACCCCCTCGCGCCCGTACACCGCGCCGAGCAGGGCGCCGGCGATGGCGCCGTTGGTGTCGGTATCGCCGCCGGCCATGACGGTATCCACCAGGCCCTGCTGCAGCGAGGGCGCCGTGAGCGAGCGGTGGAAGGCATTCTGCAGCGCGGTGCGCACCCAGCCGGACTGGCGCAGGAAGTCTGCAGGGGGAGCGGACGCCGCTTCCAGGGTCTCGATGACATCGGGCTCCGCGCCCGCTTCCCGCGCCCAGGCCAGCGCCGCCGCGTGGGCCGCGTCGGCGCCCTCGCCGGTGCGTATCGAGTGGGCCAGCGCCACGCAGAATGCCGCGCTCGCGTCGCGGCAGACCGGGTGCGGATGGGTGATGCCCGCGTCCTCCCGGGCGAGGCCGGCCAATTCCGCGGGGGACAGGCGCCACCCGAAGATTCCAAGCGGACTCACCCGCATCAGGGCGCCGTTGGCCTGGCTCTCGACGTTGGGCAGCCCGGTGAGACCCATTTGCGTGGTGACGCCCACGTCGAAGGGACCGGACTCGAGCCAGCCCAAGTACGATCGCCGCACCCGCTCCCGGGTCATCATCCCGTCGCGTACCACGGTGCGCGCGAGCATCAGGGCCATCTCCGAGTCGTCGGTGGGCTGTCCCGCGATGGTGCCCCAATAGCCCCCGTCCGCCATGGCGTGGAGGCCCTCCGGATGCCGCTCGCGGATCGTCTGCGCCGAGCTGAACTCGACCTGGCCGCCGAGCGAGTCGCCGGCGAGCTGGCCCAGCAGGGCGCCCTGCGCGCGAGTCAGCACGCGAGCGTCATCGATGCGGAAGACGGGGCGGACGGAGCGGAAGCTCCGGGTGAGCGGGCCGGGATCCTCGTTGTCGTGGACCGCGGCCCACGGCCGCCGCACCAGCTCGCGCGCCACCTCGAGCGAGCCGCCGATGGCGTATCCCGATTCGGCGTGGCCCAGCCGGTAGCGGATCGGGCGGCCGGCCTCGTCAGCCAGCTCGCCGCCCACGGCGCGGAGCAGGGCATGGCCCGCGGCGAAGTCCCAGTCCCTGGGCCCATGGAGCGACACCCCGGCCTCGCCCTCGCCCGCGGCGACCAGCGCCAGCCGATAGGCGATGCTGGGGAGGGCGCGAAACCGCGCCGGCGCGGTGCACTCGGCGTTGGCCGCAGGACTCCGACCCGCCTCCTGACTCACCAGCACCAGGTCGCGCGGACCGAGCGCCCGTGGAAGCGCGCCCCGAGTGACGACGCGGTCGTTCCGGGTCAGCGCTTCACCGCGGGCCCAGGCGATGAGGTCGCCGCGATCGTCGGGGGCCAGGGGCGCGTAGACGACGCCGAGCACCGGCTCGTCGTGCTGGAGGAGCGCGATGGAGACGGAGGTGCCGCGGAGCCGGCGAAGGAACGAGACCGTGCCGTCGTTGGGGTCCACGACCCATCGGCACTCGGCGTCGGCCGGGCCGGCCGAGCCGGTCTCCTCGCCCAGGTACGCATGGTCAGGGAACGCGTCGAGCAGGACCCGCCGGATGAGGGCCTCGGCTTCGGCATCGACGTCGGCGTGGCTGCCGTGCCCCCGAGGCCCTCCGGGACGGTGAAACTCCCGGCGGATGAGCGCGCCGGCCTCGCGTGCGGCCGCTACGGCCACCCGAAGCGGATCGGCGAGGCTGGCGCTCATGGCTGCGTAAGATAGTCGCGGCGCGCCGCACCACCGCGGCTACATTTCCGGCCCACTTTCTTTCGAGCAGCCGATGGCCACCGAGCGCGACATCGCCTTTCCGATCCTCACCGCGCGGCAGCTGGAGCACCTGACGACGCGAGGGCACCCGCGTGCCGTCCGTGCGGGGGAGATCCTCTTCCGCGAGGGCGATCGAGGCTTCGGATTCTACGTGGTGCTCGAGGGCGCCATCGAGATCGTGGTCGCTACGACCGAGGGGGAGCGGCAGGTGACCGTGCATCGGGTCGGCCAGTTCACCGGCGACGTGGACGTGCTCACGGGGCGCAGCGTCGTGGTCACCGGGCGGGTGCTGGAGGATGGCCGGGTGCTCGCCCTCGACCCCGAGGAGCTGCGACACGCTGTCGATCAGTTCCCCGACCTCGCGGAGACGCTGGTCAAGGCGTTCATCACGCGCCGGGAGCTGCTGCTGGGCAGCGGCATGGTTGGGGTCACCATCATCGGCTCGCGCTTTTCACCCGAGTCGCACCAGCTCCGCGACTTCGCCACCCGGAACCTGATTCCGTTCAAGTGGCTGGACCTGGAGTCCGACAGCCAGGCCGAGGCGATCCTGCGGCAGCTCAAGGTGCCGGCATCGGCCACGCCCATCGTGCTGGGACGGGAAGGGCAGTTCCACAGCAAGCCGCGGCTGGACCAGTTCGCCCGCTGCGCCGGACTCACGGTGTCGCTGAACGAGGAACACGTCTCCGACGTGATCGTCGTCGGCGCGGGGCCGGCGGGGCTGGCGGCGTCGGTCTACGCCGCGTCCGAAGGCCTCGACGTGCTCGCGACCGAAGCGCTCGCGGCCGGGGGCCAGGCCGGCACCAGCTCGCGGATCGAGAACTACCTGGGCTTCCCGGCGGGGATCTCTGGGGCCGAGCTGACCCGGAACGCGCTGGTCCAGGCGCAGCGGTTCGGCGCCCGGGTGACGGTACCCTGCCGGGTCCGCTCGCTGGGGATCGACGGTGGCGACCGGATCGTCACCCTGATGGACGGAACCCGACTCCGCAGCCGGTGCGTCCTGGTCTCGAGCGGCGTGGAGTACCGCCGCCTGGGCGTGCCGCGCTTCGGCGACTTCGAGGGGGCCGGGATCTACTACGCCGCCACCGAGATGGAGGCGAGGCTCTGCCGAGGCGAGGAGGTCGTCGTCGTCGGTGGCGGCAACTCGGCGGGCCAGGCGATCGTCTTCCTCGCCGACCAGGCGCGCCAGGTCCACGTGCTGCTCCGAGGCAACGACCTTGGCGCCAAGATGTCACGCTACCTGGTGGACCGGATCGAGCAGCTGCCCAATGTCACGGTCCATTGCGGAGCGACCGTGGAAGCCCTGGACGGCGAGGCTCACCTCGGCCGGGTGCAGGCGCGTTGCGGCGGCGAGCTGCTCCACTTCGAGACCAGCTCGCTCTTCCTCTTCATCGGGGCATCGCCCAATACGGAGTGGCTCCGAGGCTGCGTCGAGCTCGATCGCCACGGGTTCGTGGTGACCGGGACGGCGCTCCCGCCCGGCACCGCGGAAACCGAGCGTTGGAAGGCCGCGCGGCGCACGCCCTTCATGCTGGAGACCAGCCTGCCCGGCGTCTTCGCCGCCGGCGACGTCCGGAGCGGCTCGGTCAAGCGCTGCGCGTCCGCCGTCGGCGAGGGGTCGATGGCGGTGATGTTCATGCACGCCCACCTCGCGCGGGCCGCGGCCTGAGACCGCGGCCCGCGCGAGGTCCTAGGACATCCGCCGGGCTTCGTCGCGCACGAAGGCGTAGGAGATGAGCGGCAGCACGTTGGCGTCGGCCGCCTCCGCCGCCAGCGCCTTGGCCTTGGCGGCGTCACCCTTGCCCTTCCACGCCAGCGCCGTCGCGTAGACCACGCCCGGATCCTGCAGGTTCGCCTGACCCAGGTGTGCGATCGCCTGGTCGTAGTTCTTCTGCGCCAGGGCGATGCGCCCGGCGAACTCATGCGCCTGGCGGATCCGGAAGACGTTGTTCCTGCCCTGCGCGCCCTGGAGGTACGCCTCGGCCGCGGTGCCGGCCGCGGCGTACTCTCCCCGGGCCAGCGCGATCCGCCCCCGGTTGTACTGGTCGGCCAGTCGGGTGTCTTCCTTCACCTCCTCCGACAGGCTGCTCCTGGCCACCAGGTCCAGCGAACGGCCGAACTGCTTCTCGGCGGCGTCGACCCGCCCGGCGTCCAGCAGGATGTTGCCCAGGAGCAGGGCGTCACCGCTCATGTTGGCCGTGTCGGCGAGCTTGGCGTCGAGATCGTACTCCCGCTGGATCTCCTTGAGCGCCGCGTCCGTCTTCCCGGCATCGACCAGGATCACGCCCTTCACGAAGAGCGCGGTGCGACGCTCGCCGTCGTCGCGGGCGTGCTGGTAGAGCCGGTCCATCTCGGCGGCGCCGGCCCGGTGCTTGCCCTGGTACATCAGGTTGGTGGCGATGCCGACCTTGGAGGCCACGAAGTTGGAGTCGTGCTCGAGCGCCTTGCGGTACTGGGCGACGGACTCGTCGAAGCGACCCATCTTGAGCAGCAGCTCGGCGTAGGAGTCGTACGGATTCGGATCGCCGGGGATGAGCTCGATGTATTTCTTGAAGGCGGCCTCGGCGCTGTCGTACTGCTCGATGCTCCGGTAGGAATAGCCGAGAAGATTGTAGGCCGGGCTGAACTCCGGATCGATGCTCGTGGCGGCACGGTACTGGTCGATCGCCTTGGCGTACTCCTGCCGGCCGAAGTAGGCCGTCCCCAGCAGCTGGTGGGCGCGCTCGTCCCGGGGGTACTTCGCCACCAGCTCTTCCTGGTACTCGAGGGCCTTGGCCGGGTTGGCGTTCCCGCCCGCCTCGGCCGCCAGGATGAAGAGCCGCTCGCCCTCGGACGCGCGGTCGCTCAGGGCGACGGCCTGCTTCATGTGCTCCAGGAAGTCCTTGGCCGTGGCGGCATTCACCGCGAGCTGGTAGTGCGCCATGGCGAAGTTCGGGTCGGCGGCCGCGGCCTTCTCGTAGAGCTGCCGGCCCTCGTGGGCGCGCAGCTGCTCGGCGACGGCCCGGGCCTCGAGATAGAGGCGCCGCGCCTCGTCGGAGTTGGTGCTGATGGGAACGGCGCCCGCCTCCGCCGCCGCGCTGCCGGCGGCGGTGTCGGTGGTGACGGCGCTGGCGGTCTCGCTCCCGGCATCGCGCCGGTCGCACCCGGCGAGCAGCGTCAGGGCGCAGGCGAGCAGGGGCGGGGTCCACGGACGGAACATCGGGTCCTCCGGCACGTTGCAGTTGTCGACGACGGGAATGAAGACGGGCTTCTCTTCTTAGACCTACGCCGGGAGGATGGGGTGGTTTCAGGGAGCGAGGTGGCTCGGTAGAGCAAGGAAGAGGAGGCAATGGGCCGCAGATGAACGCAGATAACGCGGTTGCCGGAGTTGATCTGGGCGATGGGCGGGAGGAGACGGGCTGGTGGAAGCGCCGGTCGGGCTTGCGCGGCTGCGCCAAATTGATTATCATGACAATCATTGCTTGCGCATTCTAGGAGGTGGTGTGGGTCAGACTTCATCCCGTCGGGGCAGTGCGCTGCAGGCCGAGATGCGGCAAGGGCGGCCGTTCCGGTCCCGGCGGCAGGAGGCGGCGGTAGCGCTGCTTCGGACGGCTTCGGTGGTCACCCGCGCCTTTGCCCGGCTGGTCGAGCCGGCCGGGCTGAGCTGGCCCCAGTACAACGCGCTCCGGATCGTGCGCGGCGCGGGAAGCGGGGGGATCGCCACCCTGGCGATCCGGCAGCGCATGATCGACGAGGGCACCACCATCACCCGGCTGCTGGACAAGCTCGAGACTGCCGGATTGATCCGTCGGGAGCGCAGCGAGCCCGACCGGCGGCAGGTGCTCTGCTTCACCACCCCGGAGGGTCGGCGCCTGCTGGACGGGCTGGACGCCAAGGTGGACGCGCTGGACGAGGAGGTGACCCGTGGGCTGTCCGAGGCGCGCGTGGCGACCTTCATCGGCATGCTGGACGACATCCGGCGGGCCAACGCGGAGCGGGGCGCGCCCCGGCACGCCCTGCGGGGCGAGGCCTGAGCGGGCGCGCGTCGTGACTGATACTTAGCCTAGCAACTATTGTTTAGACAACCATCACTCCGGGAGTGCACCATGCCTCGCCTGTTGCGCACCACCCCGACGCCGCTGCCGACCATGGCCCGCCTCGCCATCGGCCTCGTCCTCTTTCCCCACGGCGCCCAGCACGTGCTGGGATGGTTCGGGGGCTACGGCTTTCATGGCACCTTGGGCTGGATGACCGGCACCCTCGGATTTCCCGCCCCCTTCGCCGTGCTCGCCCTGGTCACCGAGATCAGCGCCCCCTTTGCCCTGGTGCTCGGCCTCGGCGGGCGGGTCGCCGCGCTCGGGGTCATCGGCCTCATGCTGGGGGCGGCCAGCACGCATCTGGCGAACGGATTCTTCATGAACTGGTTCGGCACCCTGCCCGCCGGCAGCGAGGGGTTCGAGTATCACCTGCTCGTGATCGCGCTGGCCGGGATCGTCGCGATCGGCGGAAGCGGCGCCTGGTCGCTGGACCGGCTCCTCGGACGGGATCGCCCCGAGGTGTCGCCGACCCGGTCGATCCGTGCCGCGGCTTGAGACACCGTGCAGGCTCCGGCGCGACGCCGCTGCAGCTCATGGCGCGCTCCGGGGCCACAGCTCGTCCCGATGCTGTGGCGCCGCCACAACCCGTGCCAAAGGAATGGTCTTGCACCCGGTCCGGCATCTTCCCGCCCGACAGCGTCTTTCGGCCTCGTGGCATGGTGAGCCCGGGTCCTGCCCTACTGTCCGGCCGGCACCGAAGTCCCGTGCAGATCGTGACGCTCAGGGAGGACACAGCAATGCACACCATTCTGGCAACCACCGCCGCCGCCGGTCTGGCCGGCGTGATGATGGTCTCGGCGCCGACGGTGTCCGTACCCAAGGAGCCGGTCGGTCCTGAGGTCGTGCCGTGGTCCCCGGACCTGGTGCTCCCCCGCGCCGTGGCCATCAGCGACAGCCTTCGGGCCGAGGCCCAGCTCTCGCCGGCGCAGGTCCGCCGGCCGCTCGAGAAGTACCTCGGCCGCTACAGCGCGGACCGGGTGCTGGTGCGGCGGATCAGCCGCGCCGTCCTCCGGGAATCGAAGCGCCAGCAGGTGCCGCCGTCGCTCATCGCCGCGGTGCTGGTCACCGAGAACACCACGCTCACCCCTGCCGCCGAGAGCTCGGTCGGCGCGCAGGGGCTGATGCAGGTCATGCCGATGCACGCCGGCGCCCGGCTCTGCAACTCGGCCGACCTGGTGGATGTGGACAGCAACATCTGCCACGGCACCATGATCCTTGCCCGAAACCTGCGGGCGACCCGGACGCCCGCCGCGGCGCTGCTCCGCTACAACGGCTGCGTCAAAGGCACCAACACGCCCGACTGCTATCGCTATCCGGCCAAGGTGCTCGCCCGCGCCAGCCAGGTGCGTCGCGAGATCCTGCAGGCGAGCCGGGTGCTGCCGCCCCGCGCGATCGACTCGCTCCGCCCGGTGGCGTTCGCCGGGAGCTGATCGCGGCAGGGGGTTGACGGACGGGGGCCGCCAGGGCAGGGTACGGGCACCCCCGACATATGGAGCGTTCATGCCCTCTCGGATCCGTCCGGGCGCCGCCGTCGTGGCCGCGCTCGTCCTGGGCGGATGCGGCTCGGAGCGTCGCGCGGACGCGGCGCCCGCAGACGCACCCCCAGCCACGCCCGCCGTCGCTGCTCCCCCGTCCGACGTCCTGACCGTCACCGCCTCCGATTACAAGTTCGACGCCCCCGACCAGATCCCCGCCGGCATGGTCACCGTCCAGCTGGTGAATCGGGGGCCCTCTCCCCACCACGTGCAGCTGCTCCGGCTCACCGAAGGCAAGACCGCGGCGGACTTCCAGGCCGCGGTGCAGAAGGGCTCCGTGCCCGCCTGGGCCCTGCCGGCCGGCGGTCCCAATCCGCCGGCGAGGGGTGGCATCTCCGAGGTCCGGATGCCGCTCGAGGCCGGCGAGTATGTGATGGTGTGCTTCATTCCGGACACCGCGGGCGTCCCGCACCTGGCGCACGGAATGCTGCGCCCCCTCCGGGTCACTCCCGCGACGAGCGCCGCGGCTTCGACTCCGGCCTCAGCCGCCGATGTCGAGATGACGCTGGTCGACTACGATTTCAAGCTCTCGGCGCCGCTCACGCCGGGACACCACGTCATTCGCGTCACCAACGCCGCCAAGCAGCCGCACGAGCTGGTGTTCGTCCGGCTCGAGCCGAACAAGACGCCGGCTGACTTCGCCCGCTGGGGCGAGCACCAGGTCGGTCCCGCGCCCGGCACCTTGCACGGCGGCATATCGGCGATCATGCCGGGCACCGTCGCCGACGTGTCGGTCGACCTGCCCGCCGGGGACTACGCGCTTCTCTGCTTCGTTCCCGACAGGAAGGACGGCAAGGCACACTACGTCCACGGGATGAGCAAGCGGATGAAGATCGGATGAGCGGCACGGAGCTGCTCCTGGGCGGCCTGCTCGCGGTGCTGGTCGCCCTGACGGCCATCCTGTCCCTGCGCCTGCGGGGAGGGTCGGGGGGAGAGATGGAGCAAACCCTCCGGGCCGAGCTCCGCGCCGCCCGACAGGAGCAGCTCGCCGCGCTCGCCCAGCTCACCGCGCTGCAGCAGGGGCAGCTGGAGGCGATGGGCACCCGCCTCTCCGCGCTCACGGCCTCGCTGCAGGAGGCCGGCGAGCGACAGTCCCGCCAGCTCGCCGAGGACCTCCACCGGCTGCGGGACGGGAACGAGCGGAAGCTGGAGGAAATGCGGGTGACCGTGGACGAGCGGCTGCATGGCACGCTGGAGCGGCGGCTGGGCGAATCGTTCGCCCTGGTGTGCGAGCGGCTGGAAGCGGTCCAGCGGGGCCTGGGCGAGATGCAGGCGCTGGCGACGGGCGTGGGTGACCTCAAGCGGGTGCTGACCAACGTGAAGACCCGCGGCGTCTGGGGAGAGTACCAGCTCGGCGCGATCCTGGAGCAGATCCTCACCCCCGACCAATACTGCGCCAATCACCGGCCGAACGCCGAGCGGGCGGAAGTCGTGGAGTTCGCGATCCGGCTGCCCGGGCGCGAGCCGGACGGCGAGCCGGTGTACCTGCCGATCGACGCCAAGTTCCCCCAGGAGGATTACCAGCGGCTGCTCGACGCCGCCGAGCGGGCCGACCCCGAGTCGCTGGCCGCGGCCACGGCGGCCCTGGTCCGCGCGGTCCGGAGCTCGGCGCGGGAGATCGGGGAGAAGTATCTGGTCCCGCCGGCGACGACCGACTTCGCCATCATGTTCCTGCCGACCGAGGGGCTCTACGCCGAGGTGCTGCGACAGCCGGGACTGGTGCAGGAGCTGCACGCCGAGTGCCGGGTGGTGGTGGCGGGCCCGACCACGCTCGCCGCGATTCTCAGCAGCCTCCGGATGGGATTCCGCACCATCGCGATCGAGCGGCGCTCGAGCGAGGTGTGGCGGGTCCTCGGCGCGGTGAAGAGCGAGTTCGGAAAATTCGGCGAGGTGCTCGAGCGGGTGCGCCGCCAGCTCGCCACCGCGAGCAACACCATCGAGGACACCGGACGCCGCACCCGGGCGATGGAGCAGCGCCTGCGGCACGTCGAGGAGCTCTCGCCCGACCTGGCGGTGACGGTGCTGGGGCTGGAGGAGCCGTCGCCCGAGCCGGACGCGGCCTAGCCGGTGACCAGCGGGGAGACCTTCTTCGGCCCCGGCGCGCCGTCGGCCGCCGGGGCGGCGGCCAGCGTGTGGACCCTCCCGCCCGATCTGCAGACCGAGGCGCTCCGCCGCCTCCGGATCGTGGCCCTGCTCTACGCCACCGCGTACTTCCTGGCCGGACCGCTCACCTCCCTGCTCACCGAGCGATCCCGGGCGATCTACTTCAGCCTGCCGCTGCTCTGGGCGCCGGCGGTCTGTTCCATCCTCGCCGGCCTGGTCATGGCCGCGGTGGCCGGGCTCACCTCGGTGTCCACCCGGGCGCGCACGTTTGCCGGCCTGGTCTTCGAAGTGCTCGCCAGCATCGGCATCGCGGCGGCGGAGTATCACCACATCAGCTCGCCGATCGTGTACGGCGAGTACGGGGTGGGCGGCTTCGGGCTGTCCTGGGTCGCGGTATGGGTGATGCTGTTCAGCGTGGCGGTGCCGGCGCCGCCGAGAGTGGGTCTGATCGTGGCGGCCCTGTCACTCGCCACGGTGCCGGTGGCCTACGGCGTGAATGTGCATCTCGGCACCAGCGTGCCGCTCCAGGGCGATCAATTCTTCGTGTTCCTGGTGTTTCCCAACCTGATCGTCCTGCTCATGGCGTATGGCGGGGCACGGGTGGTGTCCCGCCTCACCGCCGCCGTGCGGGAGGCCCGGGAGCTCGGCAGCTACCGCCTGGTCGAGCGGCTCGGGCGTGGCGGCATGGGCGAAGTCTGGCGGGCCGAGCACCGGCTGCTGGCCCGTCCCGCCGCGATCAAGCTGATCCGGCCCGAGGTCCTCGGCGCCAACACTCCCGAGACACGACAGCTCCTGCTGCGGCGGTTCGAGCGCGAGGCCCAGGCCACGGCCATGCTGCGCTCCATCCACACCATCGCGCTCTACGACTTCGGGGTCTCGGACGACGGCACCTTCTATCACGTGATGGAGCTGCTCGGCGGGTACGATCTCCACGCGCTGGTCGGGCGGTTCGGACCGCTGCCGGCGGAGCGGGTGGTGCACCTGCTGCGGCAGGTCTGCGATTCGCTGGGAGAGGCGCACGAGGCCGGTCTGATCCATCGCGACATCAAGCCCGCAAACATCTACGTCTGCCGTTACGGCCGCAAAGTGGATGTCGTGAAGGTGCTCGACTTCGGGCTGGTGAAGCACACCGAGGCGCCCGAGCCGGGCGCCGAGCTGGTGACCGCGGGGCAGCTCGCCGGGGGTACCCCGGCGTTCATGGCCCCGGAGCAGGCGCTGGGCGAGGACCGGCTGGACGCCCGGAGCGATCTCTACGCGGTAGGGTGCGTCGCCTACTGGCTGGTGACCGGCACGCTGGTCTTCGAGGGCGCGACCCCGCTGGAGACTATCGTGATGCACGTGCACGCCCAGCCCGAGCTGCCGTCGCGGCGCACCGATCTCCCGATCCCGCCCCAGCTTGAGGCCCTCATCCTCACCTGCCTTGCCAAGGACCCGGCGGCCCGCCCCGCGACCGCCGACGAGCTCGGTGCGCGGCTCGCGGCGGTGCCGCTCGAACGGCCATGGACCGACCAGCGCGCCAGGGAGTGGTGGGCAACCCATTCCGGCGAGATGTGACGCGCCCTCTTGCGCGGCACACCGGTCTGCGGTGTAATTAGCTCCGACCGGCGGCTCGTCCCGCGAGCCAGGCACTTCCGCGTCGGAACCGAGCAGTGAAATGACCCCTTCCGTGCTACCCGCCGCCTCCTGGCGCGGTTCATCTGCGGTCGTCTTCCCGCGTCCCGTTCGGCAGGTCGCGCGTTTCGTCTGCTCGCCTTCGCGGTCCTTCCCATCACGCTTTCCATTCTCGAGCCGTGCGGCCGGTCCGGTGCCGCGCATCGGCTCGTGCTTCCATAGGACCAGGAGGATCCCTCTATGCCTCGGAGTCCGTGTGCGTCTCAGTCCACCCTGATTTTCCCCACGCTCGCCCTCGCGGCTGCGGCCCTGTTGTGTCTGGCGGCCACGTCGTCACCTGCGGCCGCTCAGCAGCCCCAGGGCGGCGGCACGGTGGCGGGTCACGTCACCGACGAAACCGGCGCCGTCCTGACCGGGGCCGACGTGATGATCGACGGCACCCGTCTCTCGACCCAGACGAGCAACACCGGCGCCTACGAGATCGAGCACGTTCCCGCCGGCTCCCAGACCGTCCGGGTCCGCATGATCGGCTACCGCAGCCAGACGGCCACCGTCAGCGTGACCGAAGGCGGCCGCGCCACGGCGGACCTCTCGCTCACCCGCGATCCGCTGCAGCTGCAGACGGTGGTCGTGACCGCCACCCAGAGCCCGCGCACCAACCTCGACGCCAGCGTGGCAGTGACGACGCTGTCCTCTCAGGAGGTGGAGCGGGCCGCGCCGCGCAGCACCACCGAGATGCTGCGCTACGTGCCGGGCTTCACCCGGGTGGAGAGCTCGGGCGGCGAAGTGAACCAGAATATCTCGATCCGGGGCATTTTGGGGGTCGAGTACGTGATGTTCATGGAAGACGGTATGCCGGTGTTCCCCACCATGCACACCTATTTCATGAACGCCGACAACCTCTTCCGGTTCGACGAGAACATCGATCGGATGGAGGTCGTCCGGGGCGGCGCGTCGGCGCTGTTCGGCTCCAACACCCCAGGCGCCATCATCAACTACATCAACAAGACCGGCGGCGATCACTTCGCAGGCACCATGCGGGCCACGGCGGGCACGGAGGCGCTCGCGCGCTATGACCTGAACGCCAACGGCCCGTTGGGGCGCGACTGGCATTTCAACGTCGGCGGCTTCTACCGCTACGATCACGGCGTGCGCGACCCGGGCTTCCCCGGGATACGCGGCGGACAGATCAAGGCCAACGTGACGCGGGACCTCAAGAACGGCTATGTGCGGGCGTCGATCAAGCACATCGACGACCGCAACCAGTTCATCCTGCCGCTTCCGCTTCAAAACCCTAAAGACCCCGACTACATCAGCGGCTTCAGCAACTACGGGGCGCTGCTGAGCAACGAAGGCGTGGCGCTCCGGGTCCCCATCCCGACCGGCGACCTGACTCTTCCGCTCGACAACGGCCTTCGGACGCTGGCGACCTGGGGCACGGTGGATATCGGCCTGGACCTCAAGAACGGGTGGCATTTCCAGAACACCGCCCAGGCGATGCAGAACTACCAGGAGCACAACGCCCTGGTCCCCGGGAACATCATGACGGCCGCCGACTACGTGGCCAGCCTGACGAATGCGGACGGGTCGCCTCGCGCTCCTGCCGGCAGCACCTACGAGCTGCTCTACACCAATCACAAGGACGTCGCCGGGAACAAGCTACCCTTCAACACCCCCAACGGGTTCGTGATTCCCTCGATCGAATGGCACGTCGAGAAGCCGATCTCCGCCATCCAGGACCAGCTGCAGCTCCGGCGGAGCTTCGGCAAGCACACGCTGGCCATCGGCGGCTATTTCGCCAACTACACCCAGGACAACCACTGGAACTTCACCGACGTGCTGGTGGACGCGCGGGATAACCCGCGGTTCCTGGACCTGATCATCAACCCGGGCAGCGCCACACCCGATTCCGTCACCAGCAACGGCTTCCGTAATTTCCTCTCTACCTACGCCAACGGCAGCGGATCGAGCTCGATCGTGAGCGGCACGCTCGGTGGCGAGATCCAGATGACCGAGCGCCTCAGGGCCGATCTCGGCGTCCGGGTCGAGTACGACTACTACCAGCAGAACTCGGAGAACACGTCGACCTTCGACCTGGACAGCAATCCCGCGACCACGTACAACAACGAGGTCTTCGGCAACGGCAGCTTCCGCCATTTCACCCGCAACATCACCGATTGGGCGGGCTCGCTCGGGCTCAACTATCGGATGAACGACAAACTCGCGTTCTACGCCGCGGGGTCGCGGGGCTACAAGATGCCGGAGCTCGACTTCCTGCTGAACGCGGCCGCACAGGAGCAGGTGGACCTGGCGGACCCGAAGGAGGTCAAGTCGCTCGAGGGTGGCGTCAAGACCCAGATCGGCCGGGGCGCCATCACGGTGGGCGGGTTCTATACCCAGGTCCAGAACATCACGGGGCAGGGACTCGAGCTCGTGAACGGCGTCACCACCTGGGTGATCCGGAATTCGCCGGACAACCGCTCGTACGGGGCGGAAATCGAGGCGGTCGTCAACCCGTTCCAGGGCCTGCTGCTGCAGGGCAACGCCACGATCCTCCAGGGTGAGCTGGGAGCCTATGACCCCAATCCGGGGGACTCCCAGGCCCTCATCGATTCGCTGAAGGCACGTGAAGGCGAGCGTATTCAAGTGGTCCCCACGAACCTCGGAAACGTGGCGGCGATCTACACGCTCCAGGGTCAGTACGGCGTTTCCTTCAAGGCTGACTTCCACTGGGTGGGCGAGCGCTTCAGCGAGGACCCGGTGACCCGCCCGCTCGACAATCCGGCGATTCTGCCGGCGTACAACTACTTCAACTTCGGCGCGGGGTTCGTATTCCCGGGCTCGGGCGCCCGGGTCAACGTCGATCTGTTGAACGCGTTCCAGGGCAAGGGGCTGGAAGAGGGCAACCCGCGGCTGTCGTCGGCCGGCGGCGCGCCGGTCTTCCTGGCCCGCCCGATTCTTCCCCGCCGGCTGCAGGTGTCGGTGAGCTACGATTTCGGAGGCAGCGGAAGCAGCGCCCCGACGCAGTCGCAGTGAGCTTCACCCGTCCGATCGGTCTCGTCGCGGCGGCGGCAGTCGGCGCCGCCGCGACGGTGCCGGCGCAGGTCTCCTCGGACGACAGCAGCTTCGTGCTGTCGTCCGAGGATCCGGCCCGGACCCCGTCGCCGTTCACCGGCAACGGGAGGATCGGGCTGGTGATCCCCGCGACCGGGCTCGGCCCCGCCGAGTCCTTCGTCGCGGGGCTGTACGAAGAGGCGCCGGGCGACGTCCCGCGGATCGTCCGGATTCCCGACTGGATCCCGCTCGGCCTCTGCGGCCGGACAGGCTGTCTCGATTCCACCGCGGCCGCGGGCGGCCGGCTCCAGGGCTACCGGCAGTCGCTCGACCTGCGCGATGGCACCGCGCGCACCGAGTACGACTGGGTCGGCGGCGGCCAGCGGGCCGCGATCCGGGTGGAGAGCTTCATCTCCCGGGCCGACGGTCGTACCGGCGCGACCCGGTTGGAGCTGACCCCGGCTCAGGCGGGGCGCTATCGCGTCCGTTTCGGGCTCGCCGGCCACGCAGCTCCTCATCGGCTCTCCCTGGCGCGCATCGAGCGGGCCGACCCCGCGTGGCGCCCCGCCGACATCTGGTATCCCGGGCACATGACCGTGCGCTCGCGGCGGGTCACGCTGGAGCCCAACGGGGCGCGCCTCGAGCTGAGCGCCACGCCGGACGGACGCGAGACCCGCCTGAGCCAGGCGGCCCGGGTCGCATGGCCCGCGAGTCTGGCCGGCGCCCGGGTGCGGCCCGTGGTCGCGGGTGATTCCGCGCTGGTGGAGGTGAGCTTCGATGCCGAGCCGCGCCAGCGGTACGTCTTCACCCAGATCGTGAGGATCGCCACCGGGCACGGGCCGACCGATGCCGGCGTGACCGACTCGTGGGAGCGGCTCGCGGCCGCCAACGCCGAGGCCTGGGCGCGGCGGTGGACGACCGACATTCGGATCGAGGGAAATCCCGAGCTGCAGCGCGTGGTCCGCTCGATGCTCTTCTACCTGCTGGCCAGCGCCGACCTGGGGACGGGTCTCGGCGTGCCGCCCATGGGACTGTCCAGCGGCGGGTATTACGGCCACATCTTCTGGGACTCGGACACCTGGATGTTCCCGCCGCTGCTGCTGACCCACCCCGACATCGCGCGCTCCCTGGTGGAGTTCCGTGGCCGCACCCTGGACGCGGCCCGGGCCAATGCCCGAGCCAACGGCCGGAGCGGGGCGATGTACCCCTGGGAGGCCGACGAGCGGGGGCGGGAGACGACGCCGCGGTTCGCCATTCAGAACGCGCGCTCGGAGATCCACGTCACCGGCGACGTGGCCCTGGCGCAGTGGCAGTACTGGCTGGCCACCGGGGACTCGGCCTGGCTCGCGCGGCACGCGTTCCCCGTGCTCAAGGAAACGGCCGACTTCTGGGTGAGCCGCGTCGACCGCGACTCGCTCGGCCGCTACCACATCGCCAACGTGGTCTCCGTCGCCGAGGGGCTCATCGGGGTCACCGACGACGCGTACACCAACGCGGTCGCCCGGAGGAATCTGGAGCTGGCCACCGCGGCGAGCCGGCGGCTGGGCCGCGCGGTCGATCCGCGCTGGGCCACGGTCGCGGCCGGCCTGCACCTGCCGTACGATTCGACCAGCGACTTCTACCGGACCTACGAAGGGGCGCCCGATTCCACCCTCGGCGACGTGACGCCGCTCCTGGTCTACCCACTGGGCGTCCCCATGAGCGCCTCGGCCAAGCGGGCGCAGGTGGAACAGGCCATCCGCTCGCTCCTTGCCAAGGGGCCCGGCGCGATGATGGGCTCCACGCTCCTGTCGGTGGATGCCGCCGAGCTGGGCGACCGGGCCATGGTCGATTCACTGCTTCCGCTCAGCTACCGCGGGCACACGAAGGGACCGTTTCTCATGCTGTCGGAGACCCCCGCCAATAACGCCGTGAACTTCGTGACGGGGGCCGGCGGCTTCCTGCAGCAGGTCATCTTCGGCTATACCGGGCTGCGGTTCGGGGAACGGGGGATCGAGCCGGCGTTCGACCCGATCCTGCCCTCGAGTGTGCGTCGGCTCATCCTCCGGGGTGTCTGGCTCGAGGGCCGACGCTACGATGTGGTGGTGGACAGCAGCGGGCGGCGCATCGTGCCGTGGACCGAAGGAGCGGACCGGTGACCCCGCTCGCGCTCTCGCTGGTCCTGGCATTGGTGCAGGCGCCGGCGCAGGCCGGGCCGGTCGCGCCGGTGCTCGCCTTTCCGGAGCCCGGGGTGGACGACCCCGCGGCCTACCGCGGCTATCAGACGCGGTTCTACCGCGACTCGCACCGCAACACCGTGCAGATCTACCTGGAGCCGCGCGCCGCGCGCACCACCCTGGTGTGGGCCGACGCGGCCGACGAGAGCGCCGGCTTCACGACCCGGGACGCCGCGGGCCGGCCCGCGGCGGTGGCCTGGGACGGCAGTGACGCGGTGGTGAGCGATTCGGGCCGGTTTCGCGCCATCGAGTACGGGCTGTCGGCGCGAGCTTCGACGATCAGGCTGGGCTGGGTCGTGCTGGGCTCGATGCGGGTGGAACGGGACGTGGTGTATGCCAAGCGGCATCTCCAGCCCTTCAGCGCGCCGGGCTTCGTGGTGCAGGAGGAGTCGCTGCTGGTCGCGGCGGTGAAGCGGCTGCCGGTCGCGGAGCAGCAGGCGCACCTCGCCCTGCTCCGGGCGCGCACCCTGGACGAGCTGGAGTCCCGTCTCCGGCCGGCCATCACGGCCGCGCAGAGCGACAGCGGATGGACCGTGCGCCTGGTCCGACCGGCGCTCGACGCCAGCACCACCACGGTCCTGGAGCTCCGCGGGAGTGCCCGCACCAGCGAGGCGCGCGCGGGGGATCGCACGGTCACCATCCGAAGCCGCACCGGCAGGCCGGTGCGATTCCGGGTGCGGGTTCTCACCGACGCGGCCCCGCTGACCCCGCTCTCGCGGGAGGAGATCTTCAACCCCGAGTTCCTCCAGTTCCTGGAGCGGTCCAGGGATTCCGCCGGAGCGGCGGGCGCCCTCGGCGCGCGGCGGCTCGAGCGCGAGGTGCTCGGCGTCGAGCTCCTCAGCAGCCGGGAGAAGCTCATGGCGGGGCTGCCCAACTTCGCCACCTACTTCGGCCGCGACGGCATGATGACCGCGCTCATGATGCGGCCGGTCTGGACCCCGGCGATGGCCGAGCACGTGATCGGCAGCGTGCTGGGCAAGCTCGGTCCCAACGGCGACGTGAGTCACGAGGAGGCGCTGGGCGGGCAGGCGATCCGGGAGAACGCGGTGGTGTACGACTCGCTGGTCCGCGCCGCCATGGCCGACTCGGGGGACAGCGGGTATGCCCGGGCGAGGGCCGTGCTGCGGGTGCTGCACGACACCCGCGAGAATTACCACATGGTGGACGACGAGTTCCAGCTGCCGGTGCTGGCCGCGCGCTACCTGGCCGACTCCGCGGTGCCGGCGGAGCGCAAGCGCAGCTTCCTGCTCGAAGCCGAGCCGGGGCGGCCGGCCCGGCTCGCGCTCCTGCTTCGCGAGCTCGCCCTGGTGGCGGGCTGGACTCGGCCCTACGCGACCGCCCCCAAGCCCGAGAACCTGGTCAGCTTTCCCCGGCGCGATTCGACCCACTGGCGCTCGGCCAGTTGGCGCGACAGCGACGCGGGCTATGCGGGCGGGCGGTTCGCGATGGACATCAACGCGATCTGGGCGCCGGAGGCACTCGAGGCCATCGGCACGATCGTCGGCACGCTCCCCCGGCTCGGCCTCGGTTCCGCGGAGCTCGACACCGCGAGTCTGCGCCACGCCGTGGAGACCTGGCGCGGCGCCCGGCGGCACTTCGAGGTGGTCCTGCCGCCGGCCGAAGTAGAGCGACGGGTGAAAGCGCGCCTGGCTGCGCTCCCGGCCGACGAGGCGGCCTACTGGAATCGGGTGCGGGGCGGGCCGGCGAAGGATACGCTGCGCTTCCTGGCGCTCGCGCTGGACTCGGTGGGCCGGCCGATCCCGGTGGTGAACACGGACCCGGCCACCGGCCTGTTCCTCGACCCCGGTGACTACGGCGCGCCGGAGGATCTGGCGCCGGTCGTTCGTCCCTATCCGGAGGGGCTGTTCGTCGCCGGATTGGGCCCGCTGGTCGCCAATGACGCGTTCGCGTCGCCCGAGGTATGGCGGCGTTTCGAGCAGGATCGCTACCACTCCCCCCGAGTGGTCTGGGGCCGGGAGGTGAATCTGCTGCTGCTCGGGTTGGCGGGCCGGATCGCGCGCGACCCGTCCGCCGCCGCGCCGTTCCGGGACGCGCTGCGCCGCATCCGCTCGGCGGTGGACAGCTCGGGGCTCCGCCACAACGAGCTGTGGAGCTATGATATTGAACGGGGTCGGCTGCGGCCGGTACGCTACGGCACCAGCTCCGACGTGCAGCTGTGGAACAGCACCGACCTCGCGGTGCAGTTCGCCCTTTCGCGCCTGGAGGCAGCGCCATGACCGTCGCGGTTCGTCCCGATTCGGCCGAAGTGCCGCCCGGGCTCGCAGGGTACGTCGGCAAGGTTCGCGACGGAGAAAATGTCATGGCCCTGCTGGAGGGTCAGGTCGGCGAGGTTCGCTCGGCGTTCGGGCGGTTTCCCGAGGCGCGCGGCACGTACCGCTACGCGCCGGGAAAGTGGTCGGTCAAGGAGCTCGTGTGCCATCTCTCCGACACCGAGCGGATCTTCTGCTACCGCGCGCTCCGGTTCGCCCGGGGAGACGCCACGCCGCTGGCGTCCTTCGACGAGAACGCCTACGCCCGGGAGATGTACGCCGACGACCGCCCGCTGGCGGATCTGCTGGACGAGCTGTTCGACGTGCGGCGCGCCACCCTGTCGTTCTTTCGCGGCCTTCGCGGCGAGGCCTGGATCCGACGCGGCACCGCCAGCGGCAAGGAGGTCAGCGTGCGGGCGATGGCGTACGCGATCGCCGGTCACACCCGCCATCATCTCGAGGTCCTGGCCGAGCGCTACCGCTGAAGGCATGGCCCGGACGCACGACGGCCCGCCGAGTGGCGGGCCGTCGTCGTTTCGGAAGGCGAGGCTCAGTTGCGCTGGCGCAGGTCGGTCAGCGCGATACGGAACTCGCGATGGCCGGCGTCCCAGGCGACATGGTAGCCCGCGGGGTAGAGCCCCGCCGGCTCGTACCGGGCGGCGCTGGGCACCGGGAACGCGATCCGGCTCTCGGCACCGTCGCGGGTGGACAGGATGAAGTCCCGGGTGATCATCGGCTCCTGGAAGATCACCTTCCCGTTCCAGGTCCCGACGATGTAGGTCGCGGTGAACGGCTTGCTCTGCGGCGGCAGCTCGGGCGAGGACAGACTCAGCCAGTGCAGGCCCATCCGGGGCACCGACACCTCGGCGGGCGTCTTGCCGACCAGCATGTGACTGGAGAGATAGCCGGCCGGGATGAGGTCCGCCGCGGGCAGGTTGGCCGCCTTGGTCGCGAAGGCCGGATCGCTCGGGTCGATGGTGTTCCGCTCCTCCACCGGGATGGTGTAGAAGTGGAAGTCGAAGTGCGGCGCCTCGTAGGGATAGCCGTGACCCATCGGGTTCCAGTCCAGCTCCACGAAGCGGAACGGGCTCTGGTCCTGGGCCGGCAGCTGCAGCTGGTACTCGGTCATCGGCCCGTGGGCCCCGTGGCCGCCGGCGGGCAGGTTCTCCAGCGCCCGCTCGTCCAGCGCGACGCCGACCTCGAGCTGGGCACCGGTCTTCTGGTCCAGCACCACGTAGGTCCGGGCCCGGCCGTTGCCGACCTTGACCGGCACCCCGTACTGCAGGTGGGTGCCGGCGTCGCCGTTCTGGACCTTGGCCTGGGAAGCGGGGAGCGTCGGACCCTCCGTGTCGCCGCAGCCGGCCGAAGCGGCCAGGAGCGCCGCGAGGGCGAGGCTGGTGGGACGGGTGACGCCGCGGAAGGTCTGGGCCGACATGGGGCTCCTCCGAGAAGGTGGTAAGGGATCGGGACTCGCTGCCGGTGTGACGCCGGCGCGGCCGGATCCTTCTCACCCCTCCGCGGGAGCCAGGCGCTCGCGCACCGCGCGGACCATCGCCTCCGGGCTGAACGGCTTGCCGAGGAAGTCGGAGCCGGGGGCCAGCAGCCCGCGGCGAAGGATCTCCCCGTCGGTGTACCCCGATGTGAAGAGCACAGGGGTCCCGGGCAACAGGATTGCCAGCCGTTCGGCCAGCTCCCGCCCGCTCATCTCGGGCATCACGACGTCGGTGACCACCAGCCGGACCTGGCCGGGCGCCCGCGCAGCCAGCTCGACCGCTTCCCGGCCGTTGGCCGCCTCCAGCACGCGATACCCCGCCTCGGTGAGCGCCCGCGCCGCGACCCGGCGGACCTGCTCCTCGTCCTCCGCGACCAGGATCAGCTCACCTCGACCCGGCGCCGACCCGGGCTGCGGGTAGGGCGCGCTGCGCCGGCCATCCTCCGGTATCGGTGCAGTCTGGGGCAGATAGATCCGGAAGGTCGAGCCTTTGCCGGGCTCGCTGCTGGCCCAGATGTAGCCGCCGCTCTGCTTCACGATGCCGTACACCGTGGAGAGTCCCAGCCCCGAGCCGCGGCCGATGTCCTTGGTGGTGAAGAAGGGCTCGAAGATATTGGCCAGGGTGGCGCGGTCCATGCCCCGGCCCGTATCGCGCACCGCGAGCACGGCGTAGCGGCCGGGCACCATCTCTACGCCGGCTTCCTCCGGCGGCCGCCCGCCTTCCAGCTCGATCATGCCGGTCTCGATCACCAGGTCGCCGCCGGTCGGCATCGCGTCCCGGGCGTTGAGCGCCAGGTTGAGGACTACCTGCTCCAGCTGGCCGGGGTCGGCCTTCACCGGCGCCAGCGCCGGATCGAGCTGCAGCGTCACCCGGCAGTCCTCGCCCATGCTGCGGCGAAGGATCGGCACGAAGCGCTGCAGCACGTCGTTGAGGTCCAGCACCACGAGCTTCAGCACCTGGCGCCGGCTGAAGGCCAGGAGCTGCGCGGTGACCGTCGCGGTGCGCTCCGCGGCCCGGCGGATGTGATCTACATCGGCCTTGACCTCGAGCGGCAGGGTGGTGTGGCGCCGGATGAAATCGGTGGCGCCGATGATCACGCTCATCTGATTGTTGGCTTCGTGGGCCACGCCGCCGGCCAGGCGGCCGATCGATTCCATCCTTTGGGCCTGCCGCAGCTGCTGCTCGGTGGCTCGGCGATCGGTGACGTCGCTGGTCACCCCGGTCAAACCGATCACCCGCCCGTCGGGGCCGAGCCGCACCCGCCCACCGTTGGCGATCCAGCGGATCCGGCCGTCGGCCAGCACGATGCGGAACTCGAAATCCAGGCGGCTGCCCCGCTCCATGGCTTTGCCGATAGTCGAGGCGACGTAATCCCGGTCCTCCGGATGCACCCGGGCCATGAATTCGGCGTAGGAGCCGACGGTCTCGCCGGGGGCCAGGTGGTAGAGCTCGGCCATCGTGCGGTCCCACACCACCCGATCGTCCGCCGCGGTCCATGACCAGGTCCCCATGCGCGCGGCATCGAGCGCGGCACGAAGCGCCTCCTCGCGCAGCTCGGTCGCTTCGGCCGCCGAGGTGCGCTCGTGCGCCACGGCAGCCGCGAGCGCGAGGCCGGTGACCGCGACCGCGGCGAGGTAACAGGCCGCCGCGAACAGGGTCGTCGGTCCCGACGCGCCGATGAACGGCCCGCCGCCTCGGCTGGTGTGCCAGACCGCCACGACAGCCACCGTGAAGGTGGCCAGCGTCGCACCACGCGGACCGAAGCGCAGGGCCGCCCAGATCACGAAGGGAAAGAGCAGGTAGAGGTAGTCGACCCGCTGCAGCATTGGCGGGTGGACCAGCGGCCCGAGCAGCAGCTCGGCGACGGCCACCGTGCCGAGGCAGAGCAGCGCGATCTCGACGATGCCCCGGGCGTGTGCCTTGGTGGGCCGAGGGACGATCCACGCGAGCAGCAGTGGACCGACGACCAGTCCGCCGAGCAGGTCGCCGGTCCACCAGACGGCAAGCGCGGTCGCCACCGAGTGCTCCAGGGCGTCCGACAGGTGCAGGGCGAACACGCCGAACCCGGCGCTGACGACCGCCCCGAGCGGCACGGCCATCAGGACCAGGGTGCGGACGGTGCGAGCCGCGTCGAGCCGAGCGTCGGTCCCCCAGGCGCGCCGGAGCAGCGTGGCCCCCATGACCGCTTCGAGAGTGTTGCCGGCGGCGATGAGCGCGGCCGTCAGGGGCGGCACCGGGGTGGCGAGGTTGGCGAGCAGCGCGCCGATCGCCACGCTGGGCCAGTAGCGAAGGCCCAGGGCCGTGAGCGCCGCGAGGGCGATGCCGGTCGGCGGCCACACCAGCGAGATGCTCCGCCCGATCGAGGCGAACCGGAGCCCGAACCGCGCGGCTCCATAGTAGCCGGCCGCCAGTGCCAGGCTGAGGACGACCGTCCGGAGCGGACCGGGAAGCCGTTCCCAGGCCCGCCCCAGCGGATGCAGCGCACTCACGTGGTGGTTACCTGAGTGGAGTGAACATGGGGTGGTGGTTCAATATACGACGCGGTGTGCGGGGTTGCATTGCGGCTCTCCACTCCCGATTGCACGACACACTGCAGCGCTCTGCATCCTCGCGGGCCGCGGGCGCGGCCTTCCTCGCGGTCACCGCCTCCAACCGATTGGCCCGGGCACACCTAGCCCGACTGGCGTCAGGGCCCGCTCCCTCGGCAGGTCGCTTGCCACTCCCCCCGCCGGACGCGAGTACGTCCTCCACGATTTCCGGCTCAGAACCCTGTACGAGGGACCCAACGATGAAGAGCATGCTCCGTGGTGTCGCGATCGGCCTCGCCGTGGCGCTGAGCGCCCAGGCGGCCAACGCTCAGGGCGGCGTCAGCCTTGGTATCGGCGGCGGCGCCGTGGTGCCGACCGGCTCGATGGCCGATTTCGGCAAGACCGGCTACAACGCCACCTTGTCGGCGCAGTTCAAGCCCGCGGCGAGCCCGCTCGGGCTCCAGCTGGACGGGTTCTACAACCGGTTCGCGTTCGATGGGATCGACGGCCACAGCCGCATCGTCGGCGGCACCGCGAACGCCCTGTTCAGTCTGCCGGGTGCCGTGGCGCATCCGTACCTGATCGGCGGCGTGGGCATGTACAACATGCAGGCGAGCGTCGACGGGTTCGGCTCGGCCTCGGACACCAAGTTCGGGTTCAACGGCGGTCTGGGTCTCGATCTGGGCGTCGGCCCGGCCAAGCTGTACGCCGAGGGCCGGCTCCACGCGATCATGAAGGGCACCGTGGACACCCAGAGCGGCGAGGAAGCCACGGCCTACATGGTTCCCCTCACCGTCGGCCTTCGCTGGTCCCTGCGCTAAGCGCTCGCCCCCTCTGAGCGTCCTCGGCCGTCCCGCCCTTCCGGCGGGGCGGCCGAGTCGCTTTCGGGCGCCGTATTGACCTCGGCCCAGTCGAGCTCCTCCTCGATCCGATGGAAGGCGTCGTCCCCGATGACGCCTTCGGCGCGGAGCTCCATCAGCACGCGCCGCTGGGCCCGCTGAGCCCGTTCGAGGGCGTCGGCGTATTCGCCCCAGCCTTCCCACTCCGGGTCCCGACCCCCATCACCTGCGTGCTCGGCGTGACGCAGCCGCGCGGCGTACTTCCGGCGCAGGAAAGCCACCATCTCGGTATCGTGGGAGCCGTCGTCCACCGCCGCGAGACCGGCCCGCAGGGTCTCGATGCGGGCCTCGCGCACCTCGCGCTCGACCGAGCCGTCGTCACGGATGTGCAGCGCTCGCATCAGCGGTGTCACCGTCATGCCCTGGACCACCAGGGTCACCAGCACGACGCAGAACGCGGTGAAGAGGATGAGGTCGCGGTAGGGTATGGCCGGCAGCGCCAGCGCCGCCGCCAGGGTGACGATCCCGCGCATGCCGCACCAGGCCACGATCGCGGCCCCGCGCGCCTTCAGCCTCCGCTCGCCCGCCCAGCGGCCGATCACGATGAAGCCCATCACCCACACGATACGGACCAGGATGACCGCGGCACACACCGCGCCCGCGATCTCCAAGTAGCGGAGCAGCTCGGCCCCGGCGAGCCGGCCGAGGATCGGCTTGAGCTGGAGCCCGATCAGGATGAAGGCGAGCACGTTGAGCACGAAGACGGCGACCTCCCACACCGCGTAGCTCTGGATCCTGAGCCGGGCAGGGATGACGTCGGGCGCGACCCGGGCGACCAGGATGGCGAAGACGACGACCGTGATGATGCCCGAGAGGTGCAGGCGCTCCGCGATGATCCACACCGCGAAGGTGGAGACGAACTGCACGATCACCGCGGTCGCCACGTCGCGGATCCGCGCGCTGACGTAGAGCGAGATCCGGGACAGGATCGCGGCGAGTCCCACGCTCCCCGCGGCGACCAGCAGGAAGGTCGGCACCGCCGAGCCGATGGAGAATCCGCCGGTCAGCGCCGCGAGCACCGCCAGCCGGTAGGTGAGGAGCGCGCTCGCGTCGTTGAAGAGGCTTTCGCCCTCGAGGATCACCAGCACCCGGTGAGGCGGGCGCAGATGCCGCAGCACCGCCATGGCGGCGGCGGCATCGGGCGGGGCGACGATGGCCCCGAGCGCCACCGCGCATGCCAGCGGGAGGTCTGGCTCCAGCCAGCGCGCGACGACGGCCACGGTCGCGACGGTGAGCGCGACCGCGCCCAGCGCCAGGCCGGCTACCGGGCGCCAGTTCTGCCGCAGGTCGCGGGGCGAGCTGTCGTAGGCGGTGTCGAGCAGGACCGGCGCCACGAACAGGGCCAGGGCCAGATCGGGATCGAGATTGACGGTGGGCGCGTGCGGCAGCAGCGCCAGCCCCGCGCCGGCCAGCGCCAGCAGAGCGGGGTAGGGCACGTTGAGCCGGCGTGACCAGGCGGACAGGACCGCGCCGGCGAGGAGCAGAAGGATGATGAGCTGAAAGACGGCCACGGTATAGGATATCGTGGGCCGGGAGCGGCTTGAAGGGTCGACGACTGTGGGCTGGGGGTGCGGCGGCCGGTGGGCCGGCCCCGAAGGGCCGGCCCGGCAGGATCAGCTCTTGTGGCTCAGCGAATACACGTAGGCCGCGACGGCCTTGATCTGGTCCGGGTTCAGCGAGGCCCCGCCCATCGGAGGCATCGGCGCCGGATGGCTCTTGGGCTTCGGCACGCCGGTGGTCACCGTGTGCTCGATGAACGCGAGGCTGCC
>DATEIR010000101.1:0-47595 GCA_035278885.1 Gemmatimonadales bacterium
CGCCCGCGGCGACACGGCGCCGCTCCCGCCGGTGTGGGCTGGCGGGCCCGGGACCGTGGCTGCCCTGAGCGACTTCGTCTCCGTCGTGCATGGCCCGTCGGGCAGCGACGTCGGCGATCGGGGGTCTGCCGAGGCGCTGGCCGCCGCGATGCTCGACGCGGGCGTGGCCGGGCCGGTGCTGTTTCCCTGTGGTGAGACCCGGCGGGACGAGCTCGCCGCCCGGCTCCGTGAGGAGGGGATCGAGGTGGACGAGATCGTGTGCTACCGCTCGGTGCTGGCGGACGAGACGGCCGCTCGCACCGCCGCGGCGCGCGCCGGCATCCTGGTCGTCGCGAGCCCGAGCGTGGCCGGCCTCCTGGCCCGGGCCTGTCCTCCCGGCCTTCGTCCGGCGCTCGTCGCCGTCGGCCCAACCACGGCCGCGTCGGCGCGTGCCTCGGGATGGACACCCGACGCCGTCGCCCCGCGGCCCACCGTGGACGCCCTGCTGGCGACGGTCCGGTCGCTTGCGGATACGGCACGGGGCCGGCCTGAATGAACGACCTCTTTCTACGCGCGTGTCGCCGGGAACCGGTCGAGCGCACGCCGGTGTGGATGATGCGGCAGGCCGGCCGCTACCTCCCGCAGTACCGTGCCGTCCGCGCCAGGGCCGACTTCCTGACCATGGTGCGCAGGCCCGAGCTGGCGGTCGAGGTGACGCTCCAGCCGGTTGATCTGATCGGGGTGGACGCGGCGATCATCTTCAGCGACATCCTCGTGGTCCCGCAGGCGATGGGCATGGCGCTCACGGTCGAGGAGGGCATCGGCCCCCGGTTCGACGCGCCGCTTCGGGGCCCGGCCGATATCGCCGCGCTCCGCGAGGTGAACGCCCAGGCGGATCTCGGCTACGTGCTCGAGGCGCTCGCGCTGGCCCGCCGGTCCTTGGCGGGACGGGTGCCGCTGATCGGATTCGCCGGCGCGCCGTGGACCCTGATGAGCTACATGGTCGAGGGAAGCGGGTCGAAGAGCTTCGCCCGGGCCAAGCGGTTCCTGGTGGAGGAGCCCGACCAGGCGCACCGGCTGCTGGAGCGTCTCGCGCGGACCGTGGGCAACTTCCTGCGCGCGCAGGTCGAGGCGGGCGCGCAGGCGGTGCAGCTCTTCGATTCCTGGGCCTCCGCTCTCGGGCCCGGAGACTTCCGGACGTTCGCCTTGCCCTACCTGGCGCAGGCCGCGCGGATCGCACGGGAGGCGGGAGCGCCGGTCATCGCCTTTGCACCGGGGGCCGGATGGGCACTGGAGGAGATCGCGGACGCCACCGGCGCCGACGTCGTCGGGGTGGACTGGCAGACCGGGGCGGCCGAGGCGCGGGGACGGCTGCAGGGCCGGCCGGTGGCGCTGCAGGGCAATCTGGATCCCTGCTGGCTCTACGCGTCTCCGGCGATCATCCGGGAACGGACGCGCGAGATGCTCTCGGCGTTCGGCCCGACGGGCCACATCGCCAATCTCGGCCACGGCATCCTGCCCGATGTGCCGGTGGAGCATGCCCGGGCGTTCGTGGCCGCGGTGCAGGAATGGCGGCCATGAGCGACGAAGCGCACCGGGCGCGCATCACACGTCTCATCGAGTCGCTGCACGACGAGACGACCGCATACTTGGCGGAGCTCGACGGCGGCGGTGGATTCCGGGAGGACCGGTGGACCCGGCCAGGCGGCGGCGGGGGCGTCTCGCGGGTCATGAGCGAGGGTCGAGTCTTCGAGAAGGCCGGGATCAACCGCTCCGTCGTCGAGGGCGCGATGCCGGCGGCGATGGCCCAGCGGCTCGGGGCGCAGATCGGGGGAGCGGAGGAGACCGGATTCTTCGTCGCCGGCATGAGCCTGGTGCTGCACCCCCGAAGCCCGATGGTGCCCACGGTGCACCTCAACGTCCGGTACTTCGAGCTTGCCGGTCCCGAAGGTGCGACTCTCGACGCCTGGTATGGCGGCGGGACCGATCTCACTCCGACCTGGCCGCACCGGGCCGACCCGATCCACTTTCACCGCGCCCTGGCGGCCACGTGCGCCCGCCATCATTCGAGCTTTTACCCGCGCTTCAAGAGCTGGTGCGACCACTACTTCGTGAACGCGCACCGGAGTGACGAGCGCCGAGGCACCGGGGGCATCTTTTTCGACCATCTGCGCGCGGGCGAGGCCGGCCTCGATGCGGAGGCGATGCTGGCGTTCGTCATGGACGTGGGCCGGGTGCTGCCCGAGGCGTACGGACCGCTGGTGCGGCGCCATCGGGACGAGCCTTACGGCGAACGGGAGCGGCGCTTCCAGCTCCTGCGCCGGGGACGCTACGTGGAGTTCAACCTGGTGCACGATCGGGGCACGCTCTTCGGGCTTCAGACCAACGCCCGGATCGAGAGCGTGCTGATGAGCCTGCCGCCGCTCGCGGCCTGGGAGTACGCGCCGGAGTTCCCGCCCGACTCTCCCGAGGCCGAGCTGCTCGAGATGCTGGAGCCGCAAGACTGGATCGCCGAGGGCACGCCCTGACCGAGAGGGAGCGATGACACACCGCACCAGCCTGCCGACCGTAGCGATCCTGTGGGCGATCCTCGGCCCGGCGCCCGCGGCCGCACAGCACGGGCACGAGCATCGCCGAGCCGATTCGGATACCGCCTTCGCCAGCATGCAGGCGCGCGGCAAGTCGGCGATGGGCGTGGATCAATACACCTCGGCGCACCAGTTCCAAGACCTTGCCGACGGCGGCCGGATCGAGCTCCAGCGTGACTCCACCGACTCTGCCGGGGTGGCGGAGATCCGGGCCCATCTCCAGTCGATCGCCACCGCGTTCGGGAGCGGGAACTTCGACGTCCCTGGATTCGTGCACGCGGGCGAGGTGCCCGGCACGGCGATCATGCGCCAGCGGCGGAACGACATCACGTATCGCTTCCATCCGCTGCCGGGCGGCGGAGAGGTCCGGATCGGCAGCACCGACACGACCGCCGTCCGGGCCGTGCACGAGTTTCTCGCCTTCCAGCGGCGGGAGCACCGGGTGGAGCACGCGCACGAACGTATCGAGCCCTGAGTTGCAGCAACTTCGGGGCGGTAGCTCAGCTGGGAGAGCAGCTCCTTTGCAAGCCCCCGGGTGAGCTGCCGACGTTCGGCTAAGCTCCGTGAGTTCAGGGGCAAAGTGTGTACTGGGTGCGAAAGCCAGGTGAGGCTTTCGCACCCTTTCTGGATCGAACCTTACACACATGCTTGCACACAGGGACAAGATCGCGGATCCTCGGAGTCGAACAGGCCATCGCAGTCCTGCCGGCGCCCTCCACTGACTTGTCGAGTACGGTTTCGGCCCAAGTCGGTCGTAGCGCATTTACTCTCGAGCGACTCAGGGGTCGTCAATGGCGCACTCAGGTGCACTGGGACGATGGGTTGGACACGCGGGGAAGGGTCCCAAACCCTCGACGTCGGACGCCGCTTCCAAGACTAGGAACCATCGATTTGGGTGCAGGGACACTACTCGCGTGTCACGATTGACCTCCCGCCCACGCATCCGTACCCTTCCGTACCAACCTCACAAGTGCACCGTCTCGCGACCGGGGCAACGGTCGGCGCAGATGCCTAAGGGCCCGTTGGCAGTCGGCCTAGTAGCTCAGCTCCCACCAAGGGGGTCGCGCAGCGCGCCCGGTGTTTGGAGCAGGGCAAGCGGCTTGATCGTTGCTTGGTCAGCCAATTACACCTTGCGCCACTGTGAGGGTGGCGTGGAGTCCCTGGGCCGCTAAGCCGAAGCGAGGATCACGATTCCAACTCTTCGTTTGATCGGCGACGGTGTCTTCTCAGGTGCCCTGATCCTCGGTGCCGTAGCCTGGGGCATTGCCGTGTTCGTGTCGCTTTTCGAGGACCTGGTAACCCAACTGTTTGTCCCGTGGGTCTTCCGGCTTGGCCCCCGGGCATTGCACCGACCGTGCACCCTGCGGCCACCGGCCTGGCCATGCGCCGGCTCCAGTACCATTGAGCTGCAATATGGGGTCGCCAGGATCGTCAGCCCTACGGAGTGCCTATTTCGGCAGCCCTTTGCGAGCATGTCAAGCCGGTTCTACGACAGGGGGATTAGGCCTCGAGGGGTAATACGCTGGCAAGGTGCCCACGCTTCCGTAGAATGCCGCTTGTCCGTTACGTCCGTCCTCCTTTGGGGCGGCTGGTTGGCCATCTCGGCCGGAGCCGGCGGGAACATTGTGTTGGCCGGCAGCCACCGCTTTGGGGGTGTGCTGGTTCTCTTGTTCGGCTGGGGGATCGCGATCGCAGGGTATAAGTCTTCGTCGCGCAAGGCCAGGGAGTGGGCAGAGGAAATCCTGGCGGAACTCAGCGATGTGCTTCCACAGGCGGCCTGACCGCACGTGCGGCCTGACGCAGCGGAGGCGGACGATGCAACGGCATTGGACAATCCGCGCTGTGCTTCTGGTCGGTGGATTGCTGCCGCCCAAGTCAGCGGCAACCCAACCGGGAATTCGACGGTGTCCTACTGGTTCGAACGACGGTAAGTGGTCGTCAGGACACCACGGCAAAGATGACCATGGGGGTTCGGCAACATCGAATCGCGGTCAGTAGGATTGGATCGTTCGGATGGGATGGAGCCTTAGCGATGTGAGGGCACGTTGAGCAAGGTTCCGATCGAGGTCAGGGCTCTCCAAGAAGGCACCGGGGTGGCCGTGTGTGCGTGGGCGCTCATCACTGTGTTGCAGCTCCTTTCAGCTATCGCGTTTCGGCATCTGACTGGATACCTCCTCCTGTACTATCTCGTCTTAATCGTTGTCTGTGCGGCCTTGGGCAGGGCCGGCGCTGGTGCGGCGAGGGGGGACCGCTGGGGTATCCTGGTTGCACTAACCCTGCTGCTCGCCCTGGCCGCCAACTCGGCTGTACAAGGAACCGCCCCGGCCTTCGGCATTACCACGGATCTGCTCCTCGCCGGTGCTCTCTTCTCTTTGGGAGAAGCACGTCTTCGTGCTCCAAGCCACGGGGGTGCTCTGCTCGAGACGCCTTTGCGGCTGCCTTGGACCCGGCGCGCGCTCGCAATCGCGACATACTGGGTCAATATGCTCATCCTCGTCGGCATCGGGGTGAGGTCCCTTGGATGTTCCCAAGCCGGCCGTTGCAGCTCGGCCCCAGAACATTCGCGGCGCCTCCTTGAGATGACTTTTGAGATCGGGTGCATGGCCACGGCGGTCCTCGGCTGGATGGGACGCCTGCCCGGCACTCGGATTGGGGCTTCTGCCGTACCCGCGCTTCCACCGCCGCAGAAGGAGATCACAGCAGGCGCGAGCTTCCAACCTGGTCGACCCGACCGAGAGGTAGTCGCGTCGGTCGCCTTCGAGGGTTCACCGAACGCGCGCCGCTTTCGGGAGGCCGTTGCCGTGGTCCTGGGTGCCTGGGGATTGTTGCTCTTGTTGCTGGGCTTCGCCTATCTCGCGACTCACCCGACGAGCCCATTTCGTCTGCTCTATGTGGCCTTCCTGATCGTGCTGTACGCAGGCCTGGGGATAGCTGCAGCCGGCGTGGCGCGTGGCCAACGTTGGGGTCCCCAGGTCGGCCTGCCCCTGCTCCTCGGTCTGGCGGGGATCATGATAGGGAAAGGTTCTGCGCCCTTCGGGGTCATGGGAATCGCCGTTGAGGTACTCCTCGGACTCGGGCTTTCTGTGCTCGCTCTAGCGTCCAGTGACCAAGGCATGCTCCTACCGCCCACATCGGCTGGCCCGGATGGTCGCCAGTTCTGATCCCCGGATACCGCACCACCGTGCCGGCGCCGCCGGTTCGCATCACACACGTCTAGTTTCGCTGTCGGTCAGGTCCGGATTAACTTGTAGTGCAGCAATATCTCTGGGGCGGTAGCTCAGCTGGGAGAGCACCTGCTTTGCAAGCAGGGGGTCGCCGGTTCGATCCCGGTCCGCTCCATCCTGCAGCTCATAAGACCAGAAGAACCGACAGTGACCACTGGCCCGCACCCTCCGTCGGGAGAAACGGGTATGACGTCACGTGTGTGGATCGGCGGCATCGTGATCTCGCTCGCCGCGCTCGGCGCCTGCCGGCCATCGCCTCGGCGCCATCCGCCGTCGGCATCATCGGCCGCCCCGGCACCGCCGGCCACCTCACAGCCTCTCGCCGCTGATTCCAATGCCCCGGGCAGGCGCCTCACGATCGTGGTGGACGTCGACGACAAGCGGCGGCCGCTGTTCAACCGGGCTCATGCGCGGGCGGTGGCGGATTCGGTCCCCGAGATCGACTGGGTGATCGTGCCGCGCGACAGCGTGCTGGCCGTGATCGGCACGGCGGATGCCTTCATCGGCAGTCCGAACCCGGCCATGATCCGCGCCGGGTCGCGCTTGCGCTGGGTGCAGACCCAGACCGGCGGCGTCGACGAGGTGCTCTTCCCCGAGCTGCGCGAGCGGCCGATCGTGTTGACGAGCGCCAAGATCGTCAAAGGGCCGGCCATGGCGGACCAGGCGATGGGACTGCTGCTCGTGCTGACGCGCCAACTGTGGCGGGCGGTGGAGGCGCGGGGGCACGAGCAGTGGCCGGATGACTACGAGCCGATCGAGCTGCACGGCAGGACCGCGTTGATCGTCGGATTGGGGGGGGCCGGCACCCAGGTCGCCGAGCGGGCCTTCGCCTCGGGCATGCGCGTCATCGCGACCGACCCCAAGGACATTCCCATCATGCGGGCCGTCGACCGGGTCGAGCGTCCCGAGCATCTGGCCGAGCTGCTCCCGTTGGCCGACGTGATCTTCCTGACCGCGCCGCTCACCAGGCAGACGTACAAGCTGATCGGCGATCGGGAGTTCGGCCTGATGAAGCGGGGCGTGTACCTGGTGAACATCGCGCGCGGGCCGATCGTCGATACCGATGCGCTCGTGCGGGCCCTCCAGGATGGCCGGGTGGCGGGCGCCGGGCTGGACGTGGTGTCGCCCCGGCCGGGACCGGGCCATCCGCTCTGGCGGATGAAGAACGTCGTGATGACTCCGCAGATGGCCGGGCAGTCCGAGCGCGGGTCCGAGCATCGCTCGCGGCTCATCATCGAGAACGCCCGCCGATTCGCCGACGGCCTCCCGCTTCGGAACGTCGCCGACAAGGAGCTCGGCTACTGATCAGCGCGGGTTTCGCCCGGCTTCTCCGCGCGCGGGAGTATGCGGTACAGGTAGAAGTCTTCGTCCGGACCGACATACCCTCCGACGAATCTCGCGAGCGGCTCCGCCATCGGGTGGTCGATCACGTGGGTCACCACGAGAACGGCGGGCCGTCCGGCCCGGCTCGCGAGGCTCTCCGCCGTGGCCACGATCTCGTTGTCGTCCCGCTGGCGAAGCCGGGCTTGATCCCATATCGTGAACGTGCCCTCGCGGTCCGGTCCCGGGAAGAATGCGGTGCGCCCCGGCAGGTAGCCGAGGATGCTCGCCATCGGGGCGTCCGGATATCCGATCAGGGGGCCGTGGTCGAGACGGTCGCGCTCCAGAAGCTCCGCCACCGCGCGGCCGTAGGAAAACACGCTGCGCGTATCCCGTACGGCGGGCACGAGGGTGGCGACGGCCTGCACCAGCAGGAGAGCGGTGAGCACCAACCCTGGCGGGCCGGCCCGCGACGCCGCGAGCCACAGGGTGCAGAGCACCGCCACGAGCACGAACCCGTGGTGGTTGAACTCCCCGATGAATTTCGTATAGAAGAAGGCGAGCAATCCCCCGACCGCGACCAGGTGGAAGCGGAGGGCGAGGGGGGTGCGGCGCGCCGTGACGCCGGCCCAGACCAGCGCCGCGCAACCTGCCGTCGCCGCCACCCAGCGGGTCCATTCGGTGTTCCTGAGCCAGGGTGGGTGCCCGAACGGGTGATACGGCGGCTTCAGCGGGAAGAACACGTCGCCGACCGCGAACAGGACTTGCCGGACTCGCTCCAGATCGAAGCCCAGGTTCCACCCCACGGCGTACCCACTGTCCGGAGGCGGATGCACTTGCCACGCCGAGAGCGCGGCCGCCGCGACGACCAGCATCGCCCACCCGCGAGGCCAGCGTGTGTCTGGACCCTCCAGGAAGAGGGTCGCCACCAGCGCGAGCGCGAGGATGAGGCCGTAGATGGTCGTCCAGCAGAGCGCCACCAGCGCGATGGCCAGCGCGATGGGATGCTCCCGTCGCCGCGCGACCAGCGCCACGGCCGCGAACAGACACAGGAGGGTCAGCGCGTAGTCGCGCGCGATCACGCCATACATGTACAGCGGGAAGAACCCCATCGCGAACAGCGCCCGCTGGCCGCGATTGAAGGGCGCGCATGCCGCGAAGATCGCGACAGCGGCCGCGGCGAGGAGCACGTTCAGGGCCTGCATGGCGGCGGGGGTCGATCCGATGGTGCGCTGGATCGCGAACAGCAGCAGCTGCCAGAGCGGGGGATGCCCCTCGTAGCGCATGTTCCGCAGGAGCAGCCCGACGGTCGGACTGTCACGGGCGAGAAGCCAGGCCTGCATTTCATCGCGCCACGGCTCGTGGTGGGCGGTGATGAAGCCCGCGACCACGAGAAAGCCCAGCCCGACGGCGAGTCCGAATCTACGGTCGGCCGGGTCGACCGGGGCGTAGGGGCCGGCAGCCAGGACTGGGCCTGGGGACGAAACGTTTGGCAAAGGCCAGAATCCCCCGGTAGTCGCCCGAGGCGGCGGAGAGGATCGCGCGGTGGAGCTTGGAATGCCAAGGTATGGCCTGGGGTGCCGATGGCAAGTCGGGCGTCGCCGTGACCCCTCCGGATTACGATCGTCCTTCGAGGATACCATGAGACTGCGTCACGCCGCGCTCGCGGCATCCGGGATCGCCCTGGCGGCGACGGCGGCGCGGGCGCAGGACTGGCCCGTCTACACCGGCGACCTGGCGGGCACGCGGTACTCGACGGCGGCCGAGATCACGACCGGCAACGTCGACCGCCTCAAGCTCGCGTGGACCTGGCAAGCGGGCGAGGCGCCCTTCCCCCGCAGCGATTCCACCCGGCCGGTGATGCCGGGGGACTTCGAGACGACGCCGCTTGCCATCGGCGACGTCCTCTACGTGGTGACCCCCTACTCCCGAGTCGTCGCGCTCGACGCCTCCCGCGGCACCGAACTCTGGGCGTACGACACGGAGGTGTATCGGTACGGGCCCTGGGGGAACAGCCCCTCGCAGCCGAAGTACACGCACCGCGGCGTCGCCGCGTGGTCGGACGGCCACTCGCTCCGGATCCTGGTGAACGCGCGCTGGCGGCTGATCGCCCTGGATGCCGTCACCGGCCGGCCGGTGACGTCGTTCGGACACGACGGAGAGGTCGACCTCACCACACACCTCTCCCGCCCCATCCAGCGGCTTCACTTCGGCGGAACATCCCCGCCGCTGGTGGTAGGCGACGTCATCATCGTCGGCAGCAGCATCGGGGACGACCTGATCGCCCCGGACGATCCGCCGGGGGACGTGCAGGCGTTCGACGCCCGGACCGGCCGCCACCTCTGGACCTTCCACACCGTCCCCCAGGCAGGGGAGCCGGGGTCGGAGTCCTGGCGCGACGGGAGCAACCGGCACGCGGGCCACGTCAACGTGTGGGCGCCGATGTCGGCCGACGTGAAGCGCGGGCTGGTCTACCTGCCCGTCAGCACCAGTCGCAACGACTACTATGGAGCCCGGCGCAAAGGCGAGAACCTGTTCGCCGAATCGATCGTGTGTCTCGATGCCCGGACCGGCCGCAGGGTCTGGCATTACCAGATCGTCCACCACGGATTATGGGACTACGACCTCGCGTCGACGCCGCTGCTGGCCACCATCCGGCCCTTCGGCAAGCCGATCGACGTGGTGGTGGTGCTGACCAAGACCGGATTCGCCTTCGTGTTCGATCGGGTCACCGGGCGGCCGGTGTGGCCCATCGAGGAGCGGCCGGTGCCGGCCAGCGATGCGCCCGGGGAGGAGTCGTGGCCCACGCAGCCGGTCCCCACATTGCCGGCGCCGTTCGCGCGGCAGGGCTTCGGTCCCGACCAGGTCGCCGACTTCACCCCGGAGATCCGCCGGCTGGCGCTGGCGGAGATGAACCGCTACCGCTGGGGGCCGCTGTTTCTGCCGCCGTCGGTGCGGGGGACGATCGATTCGCCGGGCTACATCGGCGGCGCGGGCTGGGGCGCCGGCTCCTACGATCCCGAGACCGGTACCCTCTACGTCAAGGCGAGCAACCAGCCCACGCTGGTGCGGCTCACCACGCCGCCCGGCTCAGCCGATCGCTACATCGGCGAGGTGGAAGACCTCTGGGTGAGCGTGCCGGTGGAACGAGAGGGCGGCCACTGGTGGCGCAAGCCCAAGCCGCGCTTCGTGCTGCTCCCGCTGGCCAAGCCGCCGTACGGCACGCTCACCGCCATCGACCTGAACACCGGGCGGCAGCGCTGGCAGATTCCCATCGGCGATGACAGCGTGGTCCGCCACAGCCGCGCGCTGCAGGGCGTGACCCTTCCGCCGCTGCTGGGCTCGGCCGGGGTCGTGGGGGGAATCGTCACGGCGGGGGGACTCGTCTTCATCGGCGCCGATCAGCGGCTGTATGCGCTCGACAAGAAGACCGGGCGCACGCTGTGGGCGGCGCGGGCCGGCTCCATCCTCAACGCGGTTCCGATGACGTATCGGACGCGGGCTGGGAAGCAGTTTGTGGTCCTCGCGACGGGGCGCCGAACGGACGCCCGCCTGGTGGCCTTCGCCCTTGATGGACCTCCTCGTTGAGCACGTCGAGCACGTCGGACTGGGAGCCGCCGGCCCGGGTACCCCCGCCGGCGACGTAGACGCGGCCCGCGATCGCCAGCGGGAAGATGCCGTGGCGTGGCGTCGGCATGTCCGGGCCGGCGCGCCAGCGCCGTACGACGGGGTCGTAGATGTCGACCCGCGCGTAGACCCCGCCCGACTTGGCGCCTTTGCCGTCCTTGGTCTCGCCCCCCAGCACGTAGAACTCGCCGTCCAGGTACGCCGCCTTGCCCATGCCGCCGCGAGCCTGCGGCAGGGGCGGGATACCGCTGCCGGCGTCGGCGCTGGTCGACCAGCGGTCGGTCGCGGGGTCGTAGATCTGGACGTCGGCGAAGCCATCGGCCACCGTGTTGGTGCCGCCGCTGCCGGGGCCTCGACCACCGAACACGTAGAGCCGGCGCCCGTCGGTGGCGGAGGCGGCGTGGTTTCGGGGGAGAGGCATGGGGGCTCGCTCCACCCAGCGGCCCGTGGCCGGATCGAGCATAGCCACCCGCCCGGTGGTCTCCCGGTCTCCGATGATGCCGCCGGCCACGAAGATCTGGCCGTCGATCACCGCCGAGGCGCTCGAGCCGGCCGCGAACGGCAGCTCGGGCCCGAGCGACCATGTGTTCGCCTGAGGGTCGTAGATCTGGGTCTTGCCGGCGGCCGGCCCCATTCCCCCGAACAGGTAGAGCTTGCCGTCCCAGACCTCGGCGGCGTGATGACTGTCCGGGATGGGGCGGGGCGTCCGCGCCGCGGGCTTTTCCCAGGTACCCAGCGATAGATCGTAGGCCAGCGTGGGCGCCGCCGGCGCGCGGTCGGACCCGCCGCTCCGCGAGGGCTCGCCGACGATGAACAGCCGATCGCGCACGATTCCGCCGGCGACCTCACCCAGCGGCACGGGGAGCTTGGGCCATTGCTCCCACCGGTTGCCCAGGTCGATGATGCGCGTCGTGGTCTGGGGAGTGGGTCGGTCGTCGATCGACCCGCTGGTCACGACCACCTGACTGCCGAACGCCGCCGCCGCGGGCGCCAGCAGTCCCTGGGGCAGCGGCGGCAGCGCGAGCCACACGTCGGCGACCGGGTCGTACATCGTGACGTCGTGGATGATCGTCCGCCGGAACGGCTTCGCGGTGTTGTTCCGCCCACCCACGATGACGATGCGCCCGTTCCACACGAAGGTTCCGGGCTCGAAATGGGACCGGGGGTAAGGCAGGCTGGCCACCTGGGTCCAGCTGTCGGTCGCCGGGTCGTAGCGGTGCACCAGGTCGACGTCGACGACCGAGCTGTCGTGCCCGAACTGCCCGCCGATGGCGTAGATGAATCCGCCGACCGCCACGGCGGCCATCTGGCCCCGGGGCCGAGGCATCGGGGCGGCGGGCGTCCAGGTGGTGCCGCCGTCGAGCTCGAGGACCCAGTGGTCCCCCGGGCTGGTCTGCCGGTCCGACGCGAAGCCGCCGAAATAGTGCAGCTGCCGCGCGAAGCGAACGAGCGCGCCGCCGCCGCGGGGCGCGGGGAGCGAGGGCCCGCGAAACCAGCGTCGCGCCTGGGTGTCGAAGCGCCACACCTCGTCGGTCACGGGGCCCGGATCGTCGCCCTCGAAGCCGCCGACGAACCAGACGACCTCGCCATCCACCACCACGGCGTTCGCGTGGGTGGTCTCTTCCGGCATGTCGCCGACGGTCCACCAGCGTTTGCCCCGGGTGTCGTACGCCTCGATGCTGCGGATGGCCTTGTACCCCAGCCCGTGAAAGCCGCCGAAGAGATAGAGGTCGTCGCCGATCACGGCGGCCGCGCTCTCCACCCGTCCCGTGCTCGAAGGCGCGCCGTCGGTGAACCGCGCGTAGCCCTCTCCCCGCGAGGGCCGGCATCCGCACGCGGCCAGCGTCATGAGCAGGAGGGCACGGGTCGTCATAGCGCGGAAGGTACGTGGCACCGGAACCGGGGCAAGGGCGCCCGAAACCAGGACCCGCGCCCGCGCTTGACTCCCCGTGCTCGCGCCGCGCACCATTCCGAGGGCCAGGGAACGCCGCCGGCGGTTCGGGAGGTCGTCATGCGGGCGCGATTGCTTCGGTGGATGCTCCAGGGCGGGTTGCTGGTGCTCGCGCTGGCTGTCGCGCTGCTCATCGGTGAGGGCGTCGCCCGCGTGGCGCTGAATCCGTCCGACTTTCTGATCGTCCATCCGGTCCGGGACACGATTCTGGGCCAGCGACTGGCCCCGGGTGCGTCGGGTCACGACCGGTGGGGATTCCGCAATCCGCGGGTCCCGGACAGTGCCGAGGTGGTCACCATCGGCGATTCCCAGACCTACGGGGTGGGTCTCCCCCGAAGGAGCTCCTGGCCGGCGCAGCTGTCCAAGCTCACCGGCCGGAGCCTCTACAACGCCTCCCTGCCCAGTTATTCGCCGGTGCAGTACCACGAGCTGCTGCGCCGGTATGCCCTCCCTCTCCGGCCGAGAGCCGTGATCGTCGGCTTCTACTTCGGCAACGACCTGCTCGAGTCCTACCGCATCGTGTATGGACTGCGCCATTACACCGCCCTGCGCAGGCCGAATATGCCCCCGCCCAACACGTTGCGGCGGGCGAGCAAGGCCCGGGGACTGAGCGCGCGGGCCCGACGGTGGCTCTCAGCGCACAGCGTGCTCTATCGGGCGACCATCGCGGTGCTCGGCGGCCGGGCGCAGCGGGCGGAGCTCGTGTTTCTCGATGCCGACAAGGAGCTCGTCCGCTTCAACCACGGGCACACCAGCACGGTGTTCACCCCGGCATATCGGCTGCGCTCCCTCGACCTGAGCGCGAAGGTGGTGCGGGAAGGACTTCGCCTCTCCCGGCTCGAGCTTCAAGAGATGGCCCGGCTGTGCGACTCCGCGGGGGTGGCGCTCACCATCGCGCTGATTCCGACCAAGGAAAGGGTATACCAGCCGCTGATCGAGGCGGATCCGGTGGTGAGCCGGAACGCCGAGCTCCGCCGCATGCTGGCGAACGAGGCGGAAGCGAACCAGGAGATTCGCGCGTCCCTGGACGAGAAGGGGATCCATTACGTGGACCTGCTGTCTCCCCTCCGGGAGGTGGTGGGCCGCACGGCGATCTATGCCCCGGACGATGATGGGCATCCCACCGCGGCCGGCTATGCCGTCATCGCTCGCGCGCTGAGCCGGGCGATGCAGCCCCCCGGGAGGGCCACGCCGCCTGCCTCGGCGACCCGCACCGCGCCGGCAGGCTGACCAGGACTTGGAGCGGCCCAGCTAAGGGGGGCCGGTCGCCAGCGCGCCGCGCACGGCCGCGGCCAGCTCGTCCACCGTGTAAGGCTTCAGCACCACGGCCACCGCGCCGAGCAGCCCCGCGCTGCCGAGCAGATCGAGCTGCCGGGAGGAATCCCCGCCGGACATCGCGATCACCGGCAGCTGGGGGTCGCGCGCGCGCAGCTCCAGCAGCACCTCGAGGCCGGACTTCCCGGGCATCTGCATGTCGGTGATCACCAACTGGGCGGGGCGGCGGCGCAGATAGCGCAGGCCGGCTTCGCCGTCCTCCACGCCGACCGCATCGTAGCCGAGTCGCTGCAGCAGCCGGACCGTCGCTCCCCGGACCGGCTCCTCGTCGTCGATCACCAGGATGTGCGCCGGGTCAGCGGGTGGTCCCGGCCCGGCGGCTCCGGCCTCGACAGGACCGGCAGGGTTTGCGGTCACCCCGTGCGAGCGTCCGTGCGGCGGCGTCCCGCGCCCGCCGAGGCAGGGGCACCGAGCCGGAAGTCGAAATGGTCGGGGTTCAGAACTCGCTCGCGGAGCTGAAACGCTGCCTGGCCGCGATCGAGGAGGCGAGCCCAGACGATGTCGGTGAGGAGGGAGGCTCGGTGCCACTCACCGGCCGGGAGACCGGGGTAGAGCCCGGCGAACTCGGGTCGGAGCCGGGCCTCGCGCTCCGCAGGCGGGTGGCCGTTGCTCACCGGCCGCGGCGACGGGCCATGACGTACCCCAGAGCCGCGGCCGAAAAGGCGATCAGTGCGACCCCGCCCACCAGCCGCAGGTTGCCCCGGCCGGGGCCCGCCTGCACGCCGGCGGCGGTAGCCGACAGCTCGGAAGCGACCCGCTCTTTCCGCTGGAGCCACTCCCGCGCGAGCCTGGTATCGGCGGGATCGTCCGAGCTGTCCGCCAGCCGGGCGCGGACCTCGTCCTCGCCGATCTCGTCCAGCTCGCGCCAGACCTGTTCCCGAGTCTTGCGTACCATCGAGCCGCTCCTTGTGCGGAGACTAGCGCCCGTCCTTGGGAGCGGCGGAGGCGTCGCTCATGCGGGAGAGCCCCTCGGGCCACCCCTTCGGACGCGGCGAGCTGCCGCGGAACTCGAAGTGGTCTTCCCGCAGGAGCCGGCCGCCCGTGATGACGCCGGACTTGGAAGGATCGCCGTACAGCAGCGTGACCACCTGGTTGATCAGGGACTCGACCGAGGTCCAGGCGCCGGCGTCGATCCCCGGGTAGAGGTACCCGAACTCCGCCCGGAGCCGTGCTTCCCGGCCCCTCGACTCCATCGCCTTGCCGCGCTTCCGTCCACTCGACGCCACCGGTGACCTCCTCCGCTCGCGGGACGAACGTGACGGCTGCAGCGCCGCCGCCGTCGCCACTACGCTATCCGGGGCGGTCAGCCACCGCAACCATGTCCAGGTTGTCACCGGTGTCGCCTCAGGCAGCGGGATGCGACTCGGCCGGGGTCGGCTCCGGAACGAGCAGCTTGTGCGCGGCCGTCCAGAGCGGATTCAGCTCACCGCGTACCACGACCTCGTAGGCGCCGCGCTGACGGGCGGCCTGACGGATCGAGGCGCTCAAATGGGGGGTATGCGGCAGAATGGGGGTGGACGGGGCTTGCTCCGCCACCGACCGAAGGGCATACAGCGCGCTGGCATCGGGCAGCTTGGTATCCAGCAGCACCAGATCGAACGTGAAGGTGCCCACCAGATCGAGGCCGACCTTGAGGGTGGGGGCCTCGGTCACGACTACCCGGCCACGCCCGCGCAGACAAAGTAGCTCGGCGACGAGAGCGCGGTCCAGCTCGTCGTCTTCGATGATCAGCACTTGCCAGTTGGTGTCCATGATCTCTCGTCCTCGGAGGGCTCGCCCCCCTCGCGGCCAGAGCCATGCCATGCATGCGCGGGAGCCCGCCTCCCTTTCCGCCGGTCGGCTAAACACATACGGGATAGATGGTTAGTATCCTACGACTACCGGGTGATGAGGCATCCGGCGCAGTCCACTCGCGGCTCCATTGTGGTCCCCAGGTGTGGCCGGGGGACCACAAAACCGTACGCCGGACACCCTCGCCCGTGGGCGGGAGTGCCGGCGTACGGGGCGGGATGCCCGGCCGGCCGAGCCGGCCGGAAGTCTCAGGTGGTGAGGACGCTGGCGAACCGGGCGGGCTCGTCCAGGATCCGGCCGGTTCCGCGCACCACCGACGTCAGCGGGTCATCGTCACGACGGACGGGAAGCCCGGTCTCTTCCATCAGGAGCTGGTCCAGGCCGCGGATCAGCGCACCGCCGCCGGTCAGCACGATGCCGTGCTCGAGGATGTCGCTGGCCAGCTCGGGCGGCGTCATCTCCAGCGCCCGGCGCACGGCGTTCACGATCCGGGACAGCGGCTCCTGCATCGCGTCGCGCACCCCCGACGAATCGATCCGCACGGTCTTGGGCAAGCCGGACACCAGGTCGCGGCCCTTGACGTCCATCTCTTCCTCGGGGACCAGCGGGACCGCCGAGCCGAGCTGGATCTTGATCCGTTCGGCGGTGGGCTCGCCCACGAGGAGGCTGAAGGTCTTCCGCATGTACTGCACGATGGACTGATCCAGCTCGTCGCCGCCGGTGCGGATCGAGGCGTCGCACACGATGCCCGACAGCGCGATGACGGCGATGTTGGTGGTGCCGCCCCCGATGTCGATGACCATGCTGCCCACGGGCGTCTCCACCGGCAGCCCGACGCCGATCGCCGCGGCCATCGGCTCCGCCACCATGAGCAGCCGCTTCACTCCGGCCGATCGGGCGGAGTCGCGGACGGCGCGGCGCTCGACCTCGGTGATCCCGGAGGGGACGCAGACGATGACGCTGGGCTTGACCTTGAGGATGCTGCGATCGATCACCTGCCGGAGGAAGTGCCGCAGCATCTTCTCCGCGACATCGAAGTTCGCGATCACCCCGTCCTTCATGGGGCGCACCGCCTGGATCCCGTCCGGGGTCCGTCCCAGCATCCGCTTGGCGTCGAGCCCGATCCCCATGATGTTCCCGGTGGCGTGATCCACCGCCGCGACCGAGGGCTCATTCAGCACCACACCCTCGCCCTTGACCAGGACCAGGGTGTTGGCCGTCCCCAGGTCCACCGCCAGCTCGCTCGCGGGACGCCATGTTTTGCGGCGCCGGGGCGCCTGCCGTCGGGCGCTGTCATCCGGAATGCCCGCGTCGGCCGGGGCGGTGGAGCTCGTGGGCTCGATCGTGGCGGTCACGAGGTGCTTTCTCTGAGAGGAGTGGTGCCTTGCACTTGTCCCGCGCGGGTTGCGTTTCACCCGCACGGCCGGTCGGTTACCGGCCTTCTGCGCAGGAGCGCCGTCCTGCTGCTGCCCCGGAGTGCAAGACTTGATCCACACCGACTGGGGCTGGTTGGCGCTGGTTGGAAGCGCGGTACTGCTGCCCCACAGGGCCGGGCGGCTGGCGGGTGCCGGTCTTGGCGCGCTCGTGCTCGCCCTGGCGGCGCTACGGGTGACCTACGGCGCGAGCGGTCTGCCGGCGGACTTCGCCGCCGGCGAGCTCGCGCTGGTGCTCATCGGTATGACGGCTCTGGTCGGCGGGATGGTCCGTGGGGCACGCGGTCGGCGGGGCGTACTGGCGGCGACCTTGGCCGCTGCCGGGTTGGTGCTGGTACGGGGTCGGATCGGAACCATCCTTCACGCTGCCCCGCTCGGTACGAGCGCGGCCGCCTTCGGCATCGTTGGCGGCCTCGCCGTCCTGGCGGCGGCCGCGACGCATTGGGTGCTCGCTCGGCTTCGGATGCCGGCCTCGACGTCCGGTGGCGTCGCGGACCGCCGGTCGATCGGAGTGGCCGCGGCCGGCGTGCTGGTCGCGGCAACGGGCTCGCACGTGTTCCTGGTCGGTTTCGGAGCACTCGTCGCGAGCGCCGCCGCCTGGGCCACTCCCACCAGGCCCCGCGCTCTGTCGGCCGGGGTGCCCCTTGTGCTGTGCGTCGTTGTGCTGATCCCGGCCGCGTGGCTGCTGCTCGCCATCGCGGGCGAGCAGGGACTCGCCCTCAACACCGTGTCGGACCTGCCCCTGAGTCCCGCCGCGGAGACGCTGCTCGCGCCGCTGCTCCTGCTGGCCGCGTGGTCCGTGGCGGGGCTCTGGCCACTCTCCCGAGTAAACATGGCGGGCATCACGGGGGCTGCCGGTCTCCTGCTGATGGCTCGCGTCGCGGCCCCGGCGCTTCCCGAGGGGCTCGACCACTGGCGACCGCTCGCCTTTCCACTCCTCGGGGTAGGTATCTGGCAGGGGATCGCCTCCGGACGGCTGACCGCCATCATGGTCGGGGGAGCACTGATGGCGCTGTGCGCCGGTTCAGCCGAGGCTCCGGCGGCGGCCTGGTGCCTGGGAGGGGCCGCACTCGCTGCGGATCTGGTAGCTCCGCTCTGGCCAGGCGCCGCCGGATGGGTCCGTCGTGCCGCGTTGCTGGCGGCGGGCTACGGGGTGTGGCCGGCGACGGCCGCCGGTCTCAGGGCCGAGGTGGTCTACACCGCCATGGTCGTCGCAGGGGCCGCCGTCCTGCTCGTTGCGGGGAGCCGCGTTGACCCCTCCCACGGCCAGATAGATATTTCGCGATTCGATAGGTAAGTCGTTTCAAATCTTGAGGGTCCTATCAGAGGAGCAGGTCATGGCGTTCACCCTTCCCCCCTTGCCCTACGCGTACAATGCGCTGGAGCCGCACATCGACGAGCAGACGATGCGGATCCACCATGACAAGCACCACGACACCTACGTCAAGAACCTGAACGCGGCGCTCGAGTCGCACGCCGACTTGCAGAAGCAGTCGCTGGAGGAGCTCCTTCGCGGGCTCGACAGCCTGCCGGAAGCCATCCGGACACCGGTGCGCAACAATGGCGGCGGCCACGCCAACCACACGATGTTCTGGGAGATCATGGCTCCCGGCGGCGCCAAGGAGCCGTCCGGCGCCTTGGCGGACGCCATCACCAAGGCGTTCGGCGGCTTCACCCAGTTCAAGGAGCAGTTCGCCAAGGCCTGCGCCGGCCGATTCGGCAGCGGCTGGGGCTGGCTCATCGCGGACAAGGGCTCCCTCTCCATCGAGAGCACGCCCAACCAGGACAGCCCGATCATGAGCGGCAAGACGCCGATCCTGGGGTGCGACGTGTGGGAGCACGCCTACTACCTCAAATATCAGAATCGCCGGCCCGACTACGTCACGGCCTGGTGGAACGTGGTCAACTGGACCGACGTGGCGCGCCGATTCGAGCAGGCAGGGAAGCGGTGACCGCTCGCGCCGAGGGGGCCACCATGCCGCCGGTCGGTTCCCCGGCGCCGGATTTCACCCTGCCGTCCACGGCGGGGACCGACGTGACGCTCTCGTCGCTGCGGGGGAAGAACGTGCTGATCGCGTTCTTTCCCCTGGCCTTCACCAGCACCTGCACCGACGAGCTCCTCTGCTTCACCGAGGACTACGGCGCGTTTCAGGTGGCCGACACCGTGGTCCTCCCCATCAGCGTGGACTCGATACCGACCCTTCGCGAGTTCAAGGCCAAGGAGTGGATCTCGGTGGAGCTGCTGAGTGACTTCAAGCGGGAGGTGAGCCGTCGGTACGGCACTCTGCTGGAAGACAGGTTCCACACCAACCGCTCCTACATTCTCATCGATCGGGACGGCATCGTACGCTGGACCTACGCCGAGGACACGCCCAAGACCCGGCGGGAGAACAGCGAGCTGCTCGAGCGGATTCGCGCCCTGTCGTGAGGCGCGAGTCTCGGCTCGCGCTGCTCGCGGTGGTCCTGGCGGCTTCGGGCTGCCACATCGAGGACCGTACCCCGGCCGGTACCCGCCGCGACGAGGACGCGGTCCAGGCGCTGGTGGCCGCCTATGCCCGCAGCCTGAGTGAGCGCGACTGGGTCGGCACTCGGCGCCTCTTCTGGCGGGACGGCAGCTATTCGGGGCCGCTGATCCCCCGGTCGGTCGGACAGACCCTGCCGATCGATTCCGCGCTCGCGGTGATCAGCCGGAGGGTCGACGGCGGCGATCCCGCGAGCTTCGACGTCCGGGTGCTGCGCACCGACTTCCGCCAGGACGGCGATCTCGCCGCGGTGTGGGTCACGCTGCACCGGCGGATGGCGCTGCCGGGCGGGACGGTCCCGACCGACCGCGACTACATGGAGCATCTCGTGCTCCGGCGAATCGGCAGTCAGTGGCGCATTCTCAGCGTGGCGGGCTCGGCCCAGCCGCGGAGCGGGCCGACCGATGTCCGCTGAGCGGGACGGCCTGGCGCTGCTCGGCGCGGTCGCCAAGCTGCTCAACGCGGGGATGGGCGGCGACGCTACCGTGGCCGCGGTGGCCGAGACGGTGCGGCAGGGCGTCGGCGCTGCTCGACTCACGCTGTGGATGCGGACCCCCGCGGGCTCCAGCTTTCGCCCGATCTGCGCGCCGCCCTCTCCCGACCCACCCCGACCGGTCCACGCGCTGGATGATGCCCCCCTCCCCGACCCGCAGTCTCACCGTCTGCCCCTGGAGCACGAGGGACTCCGGGTGGGCCTGCTCGACGTCCGCCCCGCGGCCGCGGCCCCCGCGGCCGAAGCGCTTCCGATCATCGCCGATCTGCTGGCGCCGTATCTCGCCTCGCTGGAGCTGTCGGAGGACCTCGCCGGCGAGGTGGCGGCGCAGTCGCGGGAGATCGAGGCCCAGGAGCATTTCATCAGCCTGGTGATCGACACCCTGCCGGTCGGACTGTACGTGGTGGACCGGGACTACCGGATCCAGATCTGGAACCGGAAACGGGAGACCGGTACCCAGGGGCTCCGTCGGGGCGAGGTGGTGGGCCGGCCGGTGTTCGACGTCCTGACCCGGCAGAGCCGGGAGCAGCTCCGGGCCGAGTTCGATCGGGTGTTCGCCACCGGCGAGATCCAGCAGAGCGAGCTGGAGGTGGCCCAGGGAGACGAGGTGCGGCACTTCCGGCTGAGCAAGATCCCGATGCGTCTGGACGGGGACGCGATCACCCACGTGATCACCATCGGCGAGGACGTGACCGAGTGGCACGCGGTGCAGGGGCAGATCCTCCAGGCCGAGAAGCTCGCGGCCATCGGCCAGCTCGCGGCCGGCGTCATGCACGAGATCAACAACCCGCTCGCCACCATCGGCGCGTGCGTCGCGGCGATTCAGGGACGGCTGGAGGACGGCGCGACGGGGCGCGACGCTATCGGGGAGTACACGGAGATCATCGACAAGGAAGTCGAGCGCTGCACCGGGATCGTGGACCGGCTGCTCGACTTCAGCCGGCCGAAGCGGGTGGTACGGGCCGCGGTGCCGCTCGATGCCATGGTGGAGGAAACCCTCTTCCTGCTGAAGCACCATCACCGGTTCAAGGGACTCTCGGTGGCGCAGGAGCTGATGCCCGGGCTGCCCAGCGCCCTCGGCAGCCGGGAGCAGCTGATCCAGGTCCTCATGGCGCTGCTGCTCAACGCGGCCGATGCGATGGAGGACGGCGGTACCCTCACCATCCGCACCGGCCGGGTGCCGGCGCGGACGGAGGTCTTCCTCGAAGTGGCCGACACCGGACCCGGGATTCCCCGGGAGGATCAGGACCGGATCTTCGAGCCGTTCTTCACCACCAAGCCCCCGGGACGGGGCACCGGGCTGGGCCTCAGCATCTGCTACGCGATCGTCGAGGCGCACCAGGGACGGATCGAGGTGGACAGCGCCCCCGGCCGAGGGGCGCGCTTCCGGGTCCACCTGCCGGTCGCGGCGGCCGCATGAAAATTCTGGTGATCGAGGACGACCGCACGGTCGGCCAGTACGTGAAGCGCGGCCTGGAGGAGCAGCGCTACCAGGCCGACCTGGTGGATGACGGCATGGAGGGCCTGCGGCTCGCCTCGGGTGGGCGGTACGACCTGATCGTGCTCGACCTCCGGCTTCCGGGCATGAGCGGCTACGAGGTGCTCCGGACCCTGCGCGACCGCGGGACCACGACGCCGGTCCTGGTGCTCACCGCCCAGGACGCGGTGGACTTCAAGGTCCAGGCGCTCCGCTCCGGCGCCGACGACTACGTCACCAAGCCGTTCGCCTTCGAGGAGCTGCTGGCCCGGGTCGAGGCGCTGGGGCGGCGGCCGAAGGAGATCCGCGATCCGGTGCTTCGGGTGGGCGACCTGGAGCTGGACACGGCCACCCGGGAAGTCCGCCGCGCCGGCGCGCCGATCGAGCTCACGCCCAAGGAATACACGGTGCTCGAGTACCTGATGCGCCACACCGGCCGGGTCATGAGCCGGACCCTCATCACCGAGTACGCCTGGGACTATCACTTCGATCCCGGCACCAACATCGTGGACGTGGTGATCAACCGGCTGCGCAAGAAGGTGGACTCGGGTCACGCGCAGAAGCTGGTGCACACCGTGCGGGGCGTCGGCTACGTCGTGAAGGCCTGATGAGCACGATCCGCCAGCGGCTCACCTACTGGTACACGGTGGCCCTCGGCGTGACCGTGGTGGCGTTCGGCTCGCTGCTGTACCTCGAGCGGCGGAGCTCGGCGGTGCGGGAGCTGGACCAGCGGCTGACGCTGGAGGCGGAGCTGGCCGACCGGTGGCTCACCGAGTCGTACTCCGTGCTGGGACGGATCGTCACCACCGACGAGGCCCGTCCCGCGCTCGATCCGGGGATCAGCGCCTACCTCGAGGCGGTCCGCGACTATCTCATCGTCGCCGACACCGGCGGGCGGGTGCTCGCGCTGTCCGAGGTGGCCCGGGCGCTCCGGGTGTCCGACCTCGAGCAGCTGACCGACGTGCTCGACACCCTTCGCATCCATCGCCAGGCCGGGAATCTCAGCTTCGGAGGGGTCGGCCAGGTCCGCTACCTCGCGATCCGGGTCGGCGACGCGGGCCCGCAAGTCGGCGGCGTGCTGGTGGCCACCCCGGTGACTCAGGTGGCGTTCGGCCCGGCGGAGCTGCTCCGCTCGATGCTGCTCATCGCCCCGATCGTCCTGATCGGCTCGGGCATCGTGGGCTACTGGCTGGCCGGCACCAGCCTCCGGCCGGTCCAGGACATCATGGACGAGCTGGAGGCCATCAGCGACGGCCGGAGCCTGCACCGCCGGCTCGCGGTGCCGATGTCCTCGGACGAGATCGCCCGGCTGGCGCTGGGGGTGAACCGCATGCTCGCCCGGCTGGAAGTGAGCTTCGGAAGCCTGCACCGCTTCACCGCCGACGCGAGCCACGAGCTCAAGACCCCGCTCATGGTGCTCCGGGCGGGCGTCGAGCGCGCGCTGGTGCATCCGGCGACGCCGAACGAGGTGCTGCAGTCGTTGGACGAGACCCTGGCGCAGATCAATCAGATGTCGGAGATGGTGGAGAACCTGCTCACGCTGGCGCGAGCGGACGAGGGGCGGGCGCCGCTCGCGGTAGAAGTCGCCGACCTGCGCGAGATCCTGGGCGACGTCGCGGAGACCGCGGGGATGCTGGGGGAGACCTCGGGTATCGCCGTGCGCTCGGAGATGCCGGAGTCGCCGGTGCGGCTGGCGGTGGACCGGCACCGGATCCGCGAGATGCTGCTCAACCTGGTCACCAACGCCATCAAGTACACCGGGAAGGGCGGCACGGTCGGGCTCCGGCTCTGGCAGGACGAGCGCGACGTGGTCTTCGCCGTCTCCGATACCGGCATCGGTATCGCCGCCGGCGACCTGCCCCACATCTTCGAGCGGTTCTGGCGGGCGGACCCGGCGCGCTCGCGCACCGGCGATCGACCGGGGACCGGGCTCGGCCTCGCCATCACCAAGTGGATCGCCGAGGCGCACGGCGGCTCGATCACGGTGCAGAGCCGGCCGGGTCGGGGCAGCCTCTTTACCGTGCGGCTTCCACTGGCCCCGACGAAGACCGCCGGGGCAGAGGAAGCCGGTTAGGCATCGGCGCCGGGCGGTGATCCGTCACTCATGGGCCAACCCGGCCTTCCCGATGTCGGCTGCACCGCACGCAGAGCGTGGTCTCCGGCAGCACGGAGAGCCGCTGGTAGGAAATGGCCCTGCGACAGACGTGGCAGAGGCCGAACTCGGGCCGGGCCACGCGCCGCAGCGCGGCGAGGATCTGCCGGGGCCGCCCGGGCGGGGCCGAACTCACCCGGTCCAGGTCCCCGGCGTCGTCGAATCCTTCGCCGCCCGGCCATAGCCGCCGCAGCTCCCCCTCGAGCTCCCGGCGGAGCTCGGCGCGCTGGAGGGAGCTGAGCCCGCGGCGCCGTCGCTGCTCGAGCTGGGTCACCAGGCACCTCCCACGGCGAGGGTGTCCGCGCCGATGTCGGAGCGACCCGGGCTCGAGCTCCCGGCCAAGCCGGCGTTCCGGACGGCCTGCCACATCGTCCGGGCCCGGGACATGGCGAACACCGGTGCCTGCTCGTCGAATCGCAGGGCGACGTCGAATCCCCATCCCGCGGCGCCGGTCGCTTCCGGCGGAACCAGCCGCGCCAGCAGGCTGCTTCTGCCCACCAGATATTGCCCGTTCCCATGGCTCGCGAGCACCAGCTCGTCCGGCCCATCCGCCGGTATCGAGCGGGCCCGCCGGCGCGCGAGCGCGCGGATCGCGGCTTGGGCCGCAACCGCCGCCGAGTTGGGCGACGCGAAGCCGGTGAAGCGGATCGTCCCCTGCTCGATCCGCCCGATTTCACGATTACCGTCGAGCATCCGGAGCTCCGACCGGTTCTCTCCTTCTCTGAATCGCATGATCGCACCTCCCTGAAAGCAGATCGCCCCACCGCGGCGGAGCGCGGTGGGGCGATGCAGTCGCCGTGCGGGCGGGCTCAGCCCGTGACGGGCCGGCGCGCCAGCGATGTGCGCTCCAATGACCGGAACGGGTGGCGCGCGGCGAGGGCCGAACGCACCCGGGACGGGCGCATCTCGGAAACCCTCGTCCGGTGGATGCCACGGGCAAGCACGATCTGGGCATGACGCAGGCGCAATACCTCGGCAAACGAGCGCTCACGCCGAATCGCGTGCCGCCCCCGCCGGGGATCAATCGCCTGCCGCGCCCGCCGAAGGACCAGCATCGCACTCCTCGAAGTAAGAACAATCTCCCGAGACGCCTGCACTGCGGGCATCGTAAGCCGAACCGCGTGCGAACGCAAGCCGAGAGAGGCCTCTGAAGGTCTCTTCATGGCGCTTTCAATCCGGATTCATCCAAGTACGGCATCTTGAGCCGTACCACACACGGGGGAGAGGCGATGTCCACCAATCCTGCAGCGCTCGATTGCACTGCGACGGTGCACGAGCTCATCCAGCGCCATCCCGCCACCCGCGCCGTGTTTCAGCGCTACGGAGTAGACACCTGCTGCGGCAGCGTGGTCAGCGTGGACGAGGCGGCACGGCGGGACGGCCTGAACGCCGCGAAGCTCTGCGCCGAGCTGCAAGCCGCGGTGGTGGCGGAGTGAGGGGCGACGGCCCGATCCTCCTCAGGCGCGCGTACGAGGCGGCGGAGCCGGATGGCAGGCGGTTTCCGGTAGAGCGACTCTGGCCCAGCGGTGTCCGCAAGGCCGACCTGCGCCCGGATGCCTGGCTCAATGAGGTGCGCAACGCCGCTCGGATACTCCGGGAACACCTGGCCGGAGGCGCGCGTGGGAAGAAACATGGCTGATCTCACCCGAGAGCGGGTCCACGAAGCGCTCAAGGCGGTCCACTATCCCGGCCTCAGCCGGGACCTGGTGTCCTTCGGGATGGTGGACCAGGTGAGCGTATGCGATGGCCGAGTCAAGATCCAGCTCACCGTCCCTACCCGTGACCCGAGTGTCCCGGACCGGCTTCGGAGCGGGATCACCGAGGCGCTCCGGCCGCTCGGTGCCACCGCCGTGACGGTGGAGGTCGCGCCGCCCGCGGCGGGCAGGCGCCCGGGCCTCTCGGGGAAGGCCGATCCGTGGGCCGAGCAGGTGAGGCTCGCGGCGGTGCGGCACGTGGTGGCGGTCGGCGCTGGAAAGGGTGGGGTGGGAAAGAGCACGGTGGCGGCCAACCTGGCGGTGGCACTCGCGCGCGACGGACTGCGAACGGGGCTGCTCGATGCCGATATTCACGGCCCCAGCCTGCCGACCCTCCTGGGGATCGAGGACGGTGCCCGGCGGGTGCGGATGACGCCGGAAAAGCACATCCTGCCGCTCGAGGCTCACGGGCTCCCGGTCATCAGCTTCGGCTTCTTTCTGGGCGGCGCGTCACCGGCGATCTGGCGCGGGCCGATGGTATCCAAGGCCGTGAAGCAGTTCGCCCGCGGAGTAGCCTGGCCGGAGCTGGACGTGCTGGTGGTGGACCTGCCCCCCGGCACCGGCGACATCCCGCTCAGCCTGGCCCAGGCGATCGTCCTTTCCGGCGCGGTGATCGTCACCCAGCCACCGCGGCTCGCCGCCCAGGAGGCGCGGAAGGCCGCTGGGATGTTCCAGACCCTGGAGGTGCCGGTGCTGGGACTGGTAGAAAACATGAGCGGAGCCTTCGGCAGCGGAACCGGCCCGGCGGTGGCCGAGGAACTGGGCGTTCCGTACCTCGGCGCGATCCCGTTCGATCCCCAGATGGTGGCCGAAGGCGATGGGGGCATCCCCACGGTGTCGGCTCGTCCGGACTGTGCGGCGGCGGCGGCGTTCGCGGAGATATCGAGAGGCCTCGCCGCGGCGCTGGGCTGGCGGTTCATGGCGCCTGCGGAGCCCAAGGCGGCGAACCGGTGACGGCGGTGGGCGTCAGGCCGGCGGGTGGGGCGGCCGCGCCCGCCTCCGGGTCGGTTCGGCTGGTCGGCCAGCACTTCGCCGCCGCCACCCTCTACCTGCTGGCCGGGTCGCTCGGCCTCTGCTGGATCGCGCCCGAGCTCGCTGCCGGCGCCTGGCTCTCTCCGCACGTCGCCGGCGTCACCCACCTCTTCACTCTCGGCTGGCTCACCACCACGATCTTCGGTGCGCTCACCCAGCTCCTGCCGGCCGCGCTCGGGTTGCCGCTGCGGTCCAGGGGTGCTGCTGAGGCCACCTTCTGGAGTTTCGCTCCGGGGGTCGGCCTGCTGGCCGCGGGAGTTGCGACCAGCCGTCTAGGACTGCTCGTCCCCGGCGTGCTCCTGCTGGCCACCGGGGTCGTGATCGCGCTGGTCAACCTGGCCGCTACCCTGATTCGTGCGCCGCACCGGGACGTGACCTGGACGGCCATCGCCCTGTCGCTGGCGTTCCTCGCCTCGACCCTGGGGCTCGGCCTGACCCTGGCCCACAACCTTCACACCGGGTTCATCGCCGCCGCGCGGGTGCGGGTGCTGGCCATCCACCTGCACGTGGCACTGGTCGGCTGGGTGCTGCTGATGATCGTCGGCGTATCACACCGGTTGCTGCCGATGTTCCTGATGGCGCAGGGCGCCGACACGCGCTGGACCGGCCGGTCGGTGGGCGCGCTCGCGGCGGGCGTCGTGGTGCTCGGGGCCGGCATCTGGGCAAGCCGGCCATTGCTCGAGTGGGGCGGCGCACTCCTGCTCGCCGCCGGGCTCGGCTGTTTCCTGCGGCAGGCCTGGGCGTTCTATCGGGCCCGGATTCGCCGGCAACTCGATCCCGGCCTGCGCTACGCCGCGACCGCGCTGTTCTTCCTGGCCGCTGCCGCCGGCCTGGGCATCGCCGTGCTGGCCACGGGCGCCTCCGAGGCGCGACTCGCCACCGCCTACGTCACCACCGGCCTGCTCGGCGGGATCGTGCTCTACGTGATGGGCTTCTTTTACAAGATCGTCCCTCACCTCGCGTGGAGGGCACGCTTCAGCGGCCGACTGCGCCGAGAGCCGGCGCCCGCGGTGACCCAGATGTATTCGCCCCGGCTCGCCCTGGTGCAGCTCGGGGTCATGGCGGCGGGCGTGGTGGTGATCGCCGGGGGAATCGGCGCGTCATCGGCCGCGGGGGCGCGGGCGGGTGCGGTGCTCTTCCTCGTAGGCCTGCTGCTCTTCCTGGTGTGGCTGATCCGGGTCGTCTCCGGCCGGCCGGTCCTGCCGGTGGGTTCGTAACGCGGCCGCGTCCGGCCGATTCGGGGATCGCGCCCGACCGAGTGTGACGCTCGTCACACTCGGTCTGATCCAGGCGTCCGCTCCGCTAATTCGCTTGTCACTGAATTGTCATCTTCGGGCAAAACCGGCGCTAATCCGTGGTGATAGCTTCTCGGGCACGATACCCCTCCCCTGGAGGTTGTTGCGTGTTCGAGAACCTGATCGAGTCGCAAGACAAGTCGAAGAAGTCGATCGGGCAGACGATGCTGTCGTTCGTGGTGCATGCGGCCGTCATCGCCGCGGCCGTCAAGGTGACGGCCGCGGGCGCGGAAGCGGTGAAGAACGTGGTGACCGATACCACCATGGTCTTCCTCAAGCCCCCCCCGCCGCCGCCGCCGCCACCCGATCAGCCGCCGCCCGACGTGATCGTCTCGCAGAACCCCCCGCCCAAGGGGTTCCAGACGGTGGTCGCCCCCACTGACATCCCGAAGGACATCCCGCCCGTGGACCTGGAGCAGAAGCCCTTCGACCCGAAGGACTTCACCGGGAAGGGCGTGGAGGGCGGCATCGCGACCGGCATCGTCGGCGGCACCGGCCCGGTGGATGTCGCGGGCGTCGTGTACACCGAGGGGCAGCTGGACGACCCGGTCCAGCCGATCTCCATCCCCACTCCGCGGTATCCGCCGGTGCTGCAGAGCGCCGGGATCGCCGGGTCGGTGGACCTGCAGTACGTGGTGGACACCACCGGCCACGCCGAGCCGAATTCGTTCAAGGTGATGAAGTCGACCCATCCCGCCTTCGCGGAGCCCGCGAAGGAGGCGATCCTGAAGGGCGTCTTCAAGCCGGCCAAGTTCAAGGGCCAGCCGGTGCGTCAGCTGGTCCAACAGCGCATTTCGTTCAAAGTCGGCCAATAAACCGCGAGGAGAGCCGTTCCGATGAATCTCGATCTGATTCACTTGTGGAATTCGATGGGCTGGTTCGCCAAGGGCGTCGTCTTCGTGATGGCGATCATGTCGATCTGGTCGCTCACCGTCATGATCACGAAGTTCATCCAGTTCCAGCGGACCCAGCGGGAGACCCGGAAGTTCGCCCCCCAGTTCAGCCGGGCCATCCAGGAGGAGAACCTGGACCAGGCGATCTCCCTGGCCGAGAAGAACAAGAAGAGTCACGTCTCCCGCGTGCTGGGCGAGGCGCTGGCCGAGGTGAAGCCGCTGCTGCGTGACCGCGCCACCATCACCGCCGCCGACATCAACTCGGCCGAGCGGGCGGTGGAGCGCCAGATGCTGATCGTGCTCGCCGAGTTCAAGCGGGGCACCGGCATTCTCGCCACCGTGGGCGCCACGGCACCGTTCGTCGGCCTGCTCGGCACCACGATGGGTATCGTGAACGCCTTCGTCGGCATGGCCGCGCAGGGCGCGTCGGGCGGTCTGGCCGGGATCTCGGCCGGTATCGCCGAGGCGCTCATCACCACCGCCTTCGGCCTCATGGTCGCGATTCCGGCGGTGTGGGCGTACAACTACTTCACCACCAAGATCGAGAACCTCACCGTCGAGATGACCTACACCTCGAAGGAGCTCATCGACTACCTCATCAAGAGCGTCGGGAGCGAGTTCGGCCGCTCGATCTTCACCAAGGAGTTCCAGGCCCAGAAGGCGGTCACCGGCAGCGGCCAGATCTCGGGCTGATCGCGGACCGACTTTCACCGGTTTCAGGAGGAACGGGCCATGGCAATGTCAGTCGGGGGAGCGGGGCAGACATCCGTACGCTCCTCGCCGAACGTGGTGCCGATGATCGACATCATGCTCGTGCTGCTGATCATCTTCATGATCGTGACGCCGCTCATCGCCGCGGGGTTCAAGGCCACCTTGCCCAAGGGCAAGAACCTCGACCGCCGGCCGGAGGGCGACAACGAAGTGATTCTGGGGATCGACGAGTTCGGTCGGTACTTCCTCAACGGGCGGCCGCTGCCGGATGGCACCCTGGAGGACCAGCTCCGCTCGATCTACGCCGCGCGGTCGGAGGACAAGATCCTCTACTTCAAGGCGGACAACCAGCTCAAGTACGGCAAGATCCAGGAAGCGGTGGAGACTGCCCGGCGCTCCGGCGTCCGGGTGATGGCCGCCATCACCGAGCCGAACCAGTCGGCCGCGAGCGTCTTCGCCGCCGACAACAAGAAGAAGGAGAAGTAACATGGCCGGAGGAGGCGGAGGCGAGCGCGGCGCGGTCTCGGCCGAGCCGAATGTCGTGCCGATGATCGACATCCTGCTGGTGCTGCTGATCATCTTCATGATCACGCAGCCGCTCTCGCGGATGGCCATCGATGTGCAGGTGCCGCCGCCGGAGACGACGACGGCGACGCAGCAGAACAACAACCAGATCGTGCTGGAGCTGGCCGACGACGGCGGCTACGCCATCAACGGCCAGCCGGTCCCCAAGGACCAGCTGGACACCCAGATCCACGCGATCTTCGACCCCCGGCCGGCCAAGCTGCTGTTCATCAAGGCCGGGCAGAACCGGATCTATCAGGACGTGATCCAGGCGATGGACGTGGCCCGGGGGGCCGGCGTCCAGATCATCGGCTTCACTCCGGCCGAAGCGAACAAACCGAAGTAGGCCGCCCCACGGGTGGAAGCCGACGCGCGGGAGCCTCCGGGCTCCCGCGCGTGTTTTCGGGCCCCGCGGCCGCGTCTCCGGGAGGAAGACGGGAGGCGGCTATCTTTACCCAGGCACAACGCATCATCCTCGGGGGACCCACGCGCGCGCCGCAGCAACCGCCGCACATCCTGCTGCCCGGTCATGACCGCCGCTACGGCGGCCTCGTCATCTCGCTGCTGCTCCACGCGCTGCTGGTCGCGGCGATCATCCTCAGCGGGGACCGACTCTGGCGCCGGCTGCCAACGCCCGGCGCGCCGGGCCTGCTCGCGGTCGAAGGCGGCGGCGGCGGTGGCGGGGGTCCCGAGGTGCGGTATATTACCCTGCCGCCGATGCCCCGGCCGGCGGCGGCGCCGGTGATGCCGCGTCCGCCGGTTCCGGAGCCACCCCCACCCAAGCCCGAGCCGGTCGTCGCGCCGACGGCAACCCCGCCGCCGACCCCGGTGCCGCCGGATACGCAGCCGACCGCCGCGGGACCGGTGGCATCGGCGCCGACGACACCATCGGCGGGTGCGGGTACGGGTCCCGGCGCCGGCGGCGGAGCAGGTGGAGGCACCGGGGGAGGACTCGGGGCCAACACCGGTGGCGGCACCGGCAATGGGCCGGGCAACGGCGCCGGCGGTGAGGGCGGCACGATTCGGCCGCCGGAGCTGCGCGACCTCGCCTTTCCCTTCGACACGCCGCCCAAGAAGCTTCGGGGCGCGTCGCTCGACGTCACCTTCTGGGTCCAGGTGGACGGCCGGGTCGAGCGGTATCAGGTCAATCCGGCCATCGACGATGAGGACTATGCCCGGAAATTCGACGAAGTGATCCGCGCCTTCCGCTTCACCCCGGCCCGGGCGCCGGACGGCTCCCACGTCCCGGGCACCACGACCGTCACCTTCACGCTCCCGGGGAAGCGCAGCTCCTAGTCCCCGCGCCCCCGCGCTCGCGTTCCCATTCGAGGATCTTCATGCAGCGGCTGTTGCTCCGGAAGTCCGTGCAGGATTGCGAAAACGATATCCTCGAGCGCGGCGGGCTCCGTCGCACGCTCGGCAAATGGCACCTCACCGCGCTGGGCGTGGGCGCGACCATCGGCGCCGGGATCTTCGCCACCACCGGCACCGCCATCGTGGGCGACGCGCTGCGGCCCGGCGCGGGGCCGGCGATCGTGCTCTCCTTCCTGCTCACCGCGGTCACCTGCGGCTTCGCGGCGCTGTGCTACGCCGAGTTCGCGGCCATGGTGCCGATCTCGGGCTCGGCCTACACCTACGCCTACGCCTCGCTGGGCGAGCTGGTGGCGTGGATCATCGGCTGGGACCTGATCGTCGAGTATGCCGTGGGGAACATCGGGGTGGCGATCGGGTGGTCCGGGTACTTCCGGGAGCTGCTGACGCACTTCGGCGTTTCGCTTCCCGCCTGGCTCGCGACCGACTGGCGATCGGCCCACATGGCCGCGGACGCGATCGCCGGCGGCGCGACCGACCCGGCCAGCCGCTATCTCGCCTCCGCCATCGACACCGCGCCCCGCGTCTTCGGCTTCCCCTTCATCGCCAATCTCCCCGCCTTCCTGATCGTCGCGATCATCACGGTGATCCTGATCATCGGGATCCGGGAGTCGGCCAATTCGAACAATGCGATGGTGCTCCTCAAGATCGGCATCATCCTGTTCTTCGTGGCCGTGGGATCGACCCTGATCAAGCCCGAGCTCTGGAACGACCCCGGCCTCGGCGGCTTCTCGCCGAACGGGTTCGCCGGGATCAGCGCGGGCGCCGCGATCATCTTCTTCAGCTACATCGGATTCGACGCCACCAGCACGGCGGCGGAGGAGGCCCGGAACCCGGCCAAGGACATGCCGTTCGGAATCATCATGAGTCTCGTCGTCTGCACGGTGCTCTACGTGGTGCTGGCGGCGGTGATGACCGGGATGGCGCCGTGGAACAAGCTGGGGACGGCCGAGCCGATGATCACCGCGCTCTCGCTGGCGGACGGCTCGCCGCGGCTGCTGACCGCCTCGCGGCTCATCGTCTCGCTCGGGGCGGTGATCGCGATGAGCAGCGTGCTGCTGGTGTTCCAGCTGGGCCAGCCTCGGATCTTCATGTCCATGGCGCGCGACGGGCTGCTGCCGCCGTTCTTCGCCCGGGTCCACCCCCGGTTCAAGACGCCGTACATCGGCACGATCATCACCGGCACCTTCGTGGCGAGCTTCGCCGCCTTCGCCAACATCGCGGAGGTCGTGGACCTCACCAACATCGGGACCCTCTTCGCGTTCGTGCTCGTCTCGGCCGGGGTGATCGTGCTTCGCCGGGCGGAGCCGGACCGGCCGCGACCGTTCCGGGCGCCCTGGGTTCCGTTCACGCCGATCCTCTCGATCCTGAGCTGCCTCTACCTGATGGTGCAGCTCCCCACCATTACCTGGATCCGGTTCGGCATCTGGCTGGCGCTCGGGCTGATCATCTACTTCAGCTACGGAATCCGGAACAGCCGCCTGGCCCGGCGGGCCCAGGCCGAGGGACGGCTCGCCGCGTAGGCGCCATGCCGGATACGACCCACCTCCTTGGCGCCGTGCTCATCGGGCTCGGCGCCACGCTCGGGATCGACCTCTGGGGCATGCTGCTCAAGCGGGGCTTCGGGATCGTGTCGCTGAACTACTGCCTGCTCGGCCGGTGGCTGCTCCACATCCCGGACGGGACCCTAGTCCATCGAAGCATTGCCGCGGCCCGGCCCAAGACCTACGAGTGTCCGGTGGGGTGGTCGGCACATTACCTGATCGGAACCGCCCTGGCGCTGACGTTCGTGCTCATCGCGTCGACGGGCTGGCTCGAGCGGCCGACGCTCCTGCCGGCAGTGGCGTTCGGGGTGGCGACGGTCGCCATGCCATGGCTGGTCATGCAGCCGTCGTTCGGGCTGGGGATCGCGTCGTCCCGAGCCCCGAACCCGGCTCAGGCCCGGCTCAAGAGCCTGATGACGCACACGGTCTTCGGCCTCGGGCTCTATCTCTGGGCCGTGCTCCTCGGTCCGCTGCTCTTCGCCTGAACCAGCCGCCCTCCCCTTCCGCCCGCCGGTGCGGCAGATTTGGGGCGGGCCGATCCGCGCCCAGTTCCCGACCGGAGGGGCCACCATCGTGACGGACACGCTCGCCGCGGCGCTCGGCCACGGCTACCGCGTCGAGCGCGAGCTCGGCCAGGGCGGCATGGCCACGGTGTACCTGGCCTACGACCTCAAGCACGAGCGGCGGGTCGCGGTCAAGGTGCTCCGTTCCGACCTCGCCGCCGTCATCGGCGCCGAGCGGTTCCTTCGCGAGATCAAGACCATCGCCACCCTGCAGCACCCCCACATCCTGGGGCTCATCGACAGCGGCCAGGTCGGGGCCACCGCCTACTACGTCATGCCGTTCGTCGAAGGCGAGTCGCTCCGCGACCGGCTCCGGCGGGAGAAGCAGCTCCCCATCGCGGAGGCGGTGCAGATCGCCACCGAGGTCGCGGGGGCGCTCGACTACGCCCATCGGCACGGGATCGTCCACCGCGACATCAAGCCCGAGAACGTGCTGCTGCACGACGGCGCGGCGCTGGTGGCCGATTTCGGGATCGCCCTGGCCGTGAGCAAGGGCGGCGAGTCGCGGATGACCGAGACCGGGATGAGCCTGGGGACGCCGCATTACATGAGCCCCGAGCAGGCGATGGGCGAACGCGAGATCACCGCCCGGAGCGACGTCTACGCGCTGGGCGCGATGACCTACGAGATGCTGGTGGGCGATCCGCCGTTCACCGGCAGCACGGCGCAGGCGATCGTGGCGAAGGTGATGACCGAGCGGCCCCGGCCCATCCATCCCCAGCGCGACACCGTGCCGCCGGCCGTCGAGGACGCGGTGCTCACGGCGCTGGAGAAGCTCCCGGCCGACCGGTTCGCGACCGCGGCCCAGTACGCGGACGCGCTCCATGCCGTCTCGGATACCGGACGGACCCGGATCTCCCCGGCGCTCCGCCGTGGATCGAGGCGGGGTTGGCGGGCTCGAGCGTCCGATCCGGTCGTCTGGACCCTTGCCGCCCTCACGATCGCGGCCATGGTGCTGTCCGGATGGGTATGGCAACGCACGTCGTCCCCGAGCACAGACGTGACGCGATTCACCATTCCGGCCCCGCCGAGCGGGCGCACCAACGCGCTCGGGTACAATGTCCTGTCGGTGTCGGCCGACGGCAGGACCCTGGTGTACGTGGGCCAGGGTGACGGAGGGCATCAGCAGCTCCTGCTCCGGACCCTCGACAACGTGGTGCCGAAGCCGTTGCCCGGCACCGAAGATGCGACCAGCCCGCTCTTCTCTCCCGACGGCCGCTGGGTCGCCTTCATCCGCAGCAATCAGCTCTACAAGATCGCGCTCGACGCCAGCGCGCCCCAGCTGCTGGGGACCGCGCCGGGGACGTTCAACGGCGCGAGCTGGTCGGCAACCGGCGTACTGGTGGTCTCCGGCAACACGGCGCTGTTCACCATTCCCGATGGCGGCGGACCGGCCCGACGTCTGGTCGCGAAACCGGTGCCGGGGGAGCTCTATCGCGATGCACCGCTGGTCGTGGACGCCGGGCGCTCCGTGATTTATTCCAGCTGGTCCTCGACCTCGCTGAGCGGCGCCCGGATCGCGATCGCCTCCCTGGAGAGCGGCGAGGTCACCGTCCTGGACCTCCGGGGTGCGCAGCCGCTGGCCTATGTGGACGGCACCCTGCTCTACGTCACCTCCGGCGGCGTGCTGATGGGAGTGCCGGTGGACTTGGCGAAGCGTCGGGTGCGGGGCACGCCGGTGCAGGTGGTCGATAACGTCAGCGTCAACGTCAGCACGGGGCTGGCGGTCGCGGCGGCGTCGCGGAGCACCCTGTTCTACCAAAGCGGCTCGCAGCTCTCCCGGGTCGTGGAGGTAGGTGCCAGCGGGCCCAGCCGCACGATCCTCGGCAACCGCCGGGAGTATGCCTTTCCTCGACTGTCCCCCGACGGACGACGGCTCGCCATCACCCTGGGCACGTCGGACCGCCGGGACATCTGGTTGGCCGAGCTCGGCTCCGGCACCTTCACCCGGCTGACGACCGAGGGGACCACCAACGAGCGTCCCGAATGGTCGCCCGACGGGAGTCGGGTGCTGTACCGCACGGACCAGGAGACACGCACCGCGATCTGGTGGCGCCCCGCGGACCTGAGCTCACCGGCCACACCGCTCCTGAGAGGTGGTGGCCGGGTCGATGTCTTCGAGGCTGTGCTCTCCCCTGACGCGCGCGCCATCGTGTATCAGCTCGATACCGCAGGGGCCGATATTTTCTACCGCCACCTGACCGGCGATACGACACCCCGGCCGGTCGCGAACAGTCAGACGGCCATCGAACACATGATGCGGCTCTCGCCCGACGGGCGGTGGATCGCCTTCGTCACCGACGAGTCGGGACGCAGCGAAGTCGTGGTGCAGCCGTTCCCGGGACCGGGCGCGCGGATCCAGGTCTCGGTGACGGGCGGCACCGAGCCGGTCTGGTCCCGGGACGGGCGGCGCCTGTTCTATCGGGGTGACGGAATGCTGATGGCGGCGACGGTCCGGCCGGCACCGATCTTCACCGTGACAGCTCGCGATCCGGTACTGCGCGACGATTACCTCTTCGCGAGCAACCCGCACGCGAATTACGACGTCATGCCCGATGGCTCCCATTTCATCTTCCTGCAGGGCGACACCTCCGGCGAGCTGACGGTGGTGTCGAACTGGGACGCCGTCGTGCGCGCCCGGATGGCCGCCGGCCCGTGACCTCTCCCCTGTCCGACCTCTTCGTCACCGCCCTGGCCGGCCGCTACCGCATCGAGCGCGAGCTCGGCCGGGGCGGAATGGCGACCGTCTGGCTGGCGCAGGACCTGCGGCACGACCGCCCGGTAGCGCTCAAGGTCCTTCGCGGGGAGCTGGTCGCCTCGCTTGGCCCCGACCGCTTCCTTCAGGAGGTCCGGATCGCCGCCCGGCTGCGGCATCCCCACATCCTGCCGGTGCACGATTCGGGGGAGGACGCGGGCCGGCTCTGGTACACCATGCCCTACGTGGAGGGCGAGTCGCTGCGGCAGCGGCTGGTGCGGGAGAGCCAACTCCCCCTCGAGCAGGCCCTGCGGATCTCCGACCAGGTCCTCGGCGCACTGGGATACGCCCACTCGCGCGGAATCATCCATCGCGACATCAAGCCGGAGAACATCCTGCTCGAGGGCGACCAGGCGGTCGTGGCCGACTTCGGGGTCGCGCGGGCCATCTCCGAGGCCGGCAGCGAGCGGCTGACCGCGACCGGGCTCGCGCTCGGCACCCCCGCCTACATGAGCCCGGAGCAGGCGGCCGCGGGGCGGCAGCTCGACGGGCGGAGCGATCTGTACGCCTTCGGCTGCGTGCTCTACGAGATGCTCGCGGGCCAGCCCCCCTTCAGCGCGCCCACGCCCCAGGGACTGCTCGCCCGCCACGCGCTCGATCCCGTGCCCCCGCTCCGGACCGTGCGGGACACGGTGCCGGTCGGGGTGGAGCAGAGTGTCGTACGGGCCATGGCGAAGGCGCCGGCCGATCGGTTCCCCACGGCGGCCGCGTTCGCCGAGGCGCTCACCGCGCCGCGTGAGTCGGGCTCCACTGCGGTGCCGCTGGCGCCGGCACCTGGAGGTGGCAGGCGCGGACGGCGCGGGCTGCTGGCCGCGGCGGTGGTGGCGGCTGTCGTCATCCTCGTCGCGGCCGTCTACTTCCTCTGGCCCCGGCCGGCGGTGCCGCTCGATGCCAACCTGGTTGCCGTCGCACCCTTCCGCGTGAGCGGCGCGGCGCGGGAGCTGGGCTACCTGCGTGAAGGCATGATCGACCTCGTGGCCGCGCGGCTCACGGGCGAGGGCAGCGCGCGCGCCGCGGACCCGCGATCGGTGATGCTCGCCTGGCGACGCTCGGCCGGATCGGATGCGGACGACCTTCCCGAGGACGCCGCCCTGGGCGTGGCCCGTCGCGTCGGCGCCGGCCAGCTCCTGCTCGGCGGCGTGGTCGGCACGCCCGGCCACGTCTCGCTCAACGCGTCGCTGCTTGCGGTGTCGGGCGGGGCTCCGCGCGCCGACGCGAGGGTCGAGGGTCCGGCCGACAGTTTGCCACGGCTGGTCGATCGCCTGATCGCGCAGCTCATTACCGAAGGCGCCGGCGAGTCGCATGCGCTCGATGGATTGGTCAATACCTCGCTGCCGGCCCTTCGACTCTACCTCGAAGGCCAGGCGGCGCAGCGGCGCGCGGAGTACGCGGTCGCGGTGGACCGGTTCGGTCGCGCGCTCGAGCTCGACTCGACCTTCGCCATCGCGGGGCTGGCTCTCGCGAGCACCGCCGCCTGGACCACGATCCCGGGAGGGGCCCGCCGCGGACTCGAGCGGGCGTGGGCCGGCCGCGATCAGCTGAGCCCGCGCGACCGGGCGCTCGTTCTGGCCGAAGTGGGCCCAAGGTATCCGGCGACTTCGACGCTGGCCCAGAATCTCGAGGCCTGGGAGCAGGCTGCCAATCTGGCCCCGGATCAGCCCGAGCGATGGTACGAGCTGGGGGACGTCTACTTCCATCACGGCACGTACCTGGCGATCCCGGCGTCACGACGGCGGGCGGAGGAGCTATTCCGCCGGTCGGTGGCGATCGATTCGAACACCTCTGCACTGGGGCACCTGGTCGAGGTCGCGGTGCTGGATCGGGACACGGCCGCGGTGCGGCGATTGGGCGCCCTGTACCTGGCGCGCGACACCAGCGGCGACCTGTTGGGGTTCTACCGCTGGCGTGTCGCCGAAGGCGTGCACGATGAGCGGGCGCTGACCGCGCTGCGCGCGGAGTACGCCCGAATGCCGCTGGAGAGCCTCTGGCGCATCATGAACCATCCCGTGCTCGACGGGCAGTCGCTCGACGACGCGGACTCGGCGGCGGCCGCCATCCGTGCCAGAGGCGGGAGCCGTTCCGACTGGCAGCGCAGCAAGACCTACCTGCACGCCTATTACGTGAACCGGGGGCGGCCCGCCGCGGCACTGGCCGACAGCGCCGCGGCGGAGGATGTCGAATTCGGACCCCATGCGGCCCTCTACGAGCGGGTGCTGGACGCGCTGTATGGCGATGCCGACAGCGCGAGCGGAGCCTCGGCGGCGCGGGAGCTGTCCGGGTTGGCGGCGCGGGCGTCGGCGGGGGAGAGCCGCGCGACGGAGCAGACCGATCTCTGCGTGGCGTCGCTCTGGCGGCTGGATCACGGAGAAACGGCCGGCGTATCCCAGGCGATCGCGCGGCTCCGCACGCACGTACCCGACGACACCCCCTCGGCGGTCACCACCGATACCGTGTGCGCGGTGCTGCTCGAAGCCAAGCTCGCCGCCGCCTCCCGTTCGCCGGGGGCACGGGATGCCCTGGACCGGTTGGACGCGCTGCTCCGGAGCGGGCCGGGAGGCCAGCGCAGCGGCCCCGGGATCGCCTTTACCCTGAGTCCCGCCTACGTACGGTCGTTGGTGGGCGTCAGCCCGTGCGGCTTCGAGGACTTCGCCAACCTCGAGGTCGCCCGCCTGCGGGAGCGTGACGGGGATCTGCGGACTGCCCTGGCGGCGGTGCGGCGGCGGTCCTATGCCTACCACCTGAGCGACTACTACGCCTCACACCTCCGCGAGGAAGGCCGTCTGGCCGCGCTCACCGGCGACACCACAGGCGCCACCGCGGCCTACCGGCACTATCTCGCGCTGATGTCGGCGCCGGAGCCGGCGGTCCGCCCCAGGGTGGAGGCGGTGCGGGCCGAGCTGGCCAAGCTTCAATAGGCGGCGAGGCGCGGCGCCAGGGCGTCGAGCGTCGCCTGAAAGGGGGTCAGGAGCTCGACCCCGTGTGGCCCCAGCGCGACGAGCTCACATTGCCGGATGCCGCCCCAGCCTTCCCGGTAGATCGCCGGCTCGACGTTGAACACCATCCCACGCTCCAACACGTCATTCGACGCCGGATGCAGTCTCGGCCTGGCATGGTGGTCGATGGCGGCGAAGCCGACGCCGTGGCCGGTTCCATGGGGAAAGAACTTCCCGACACCGCGCCGAGCCAGCACCTCCCGCGCGGCGCGGTCCACGTCGCTGGCGCGCACGCCCGGAGCGATCACGTCCAGCGCCGCGTTCCGGGCCTCCAGGACCGCCTCGAAGAATGGGGCGGCCCGGTCGTCCTCGGGCGCGGGGAGATAGGTCCGCGTGATGTCGGTCCAGAACCCGTTGAGAAACGAGTTACAGTGCACCATGACCGGATCACCGGGCTCGATACGGCGCCCGCGGGTGCGGGCGTAGGCGCGGTCCGCCGTTGCGGCGTTGGGGCCGGACATGCAGAACATGAATCCCCCGGCGCGGAGCGGCGCCTCGCCCTGGGCGTCGGCATAGGCGATCAGCGGCGCCCGGAATGCCGCCGCGACTTCCCGCTCCGACGCGCCGGGTACCACGCTCCGGGCGCCGGCACGAAAGGCGTCCTCCGCCACGCGCGAGGCCTGGCGCACCTCGGCGAGCTCCCGGGTGGTGAGCACGCTCCGCAAGGCCTGCAGCATGTCGTCGGCCGGCAGCGCCTGGGCCTGAGGACAGCACTCCGGCAGCGCGTCGCGCAGCGCGGTGCCGTATCGGTTGGTCCCGGCGTACGAGCTGGGCTCCAGCATCGGACCGCGCTCCAGCCCGAGCCGGCCCCGGAGGACACCCAGACGCTGGAGCAGCCGCTGCAGTGCCGGCATCACCACGTCGGTCAGCGGATCGAGATGGTCGAGCGCCGCGGGATGGAACTGCTCGACCGGGTCGGCCCAGCCCGACGCCGCGAGGTCCGCCTCGTCGTCGGGAGCCAGCAGCCCGATCGCGCCATCGCGGGTGGCGACGGCCACACTGGTCCCCACGACCGGCCAGTAGCCGCTCAGCAGCAGCACGTTGGAAGGCATGGCACACATCACCGCATCCAGGCCCGCGTCGCGCAGCGCCCGGACCGTTCGCTCGATCCGCTCGGCGTCTCTCATGCGAGGCGGGGGCGGCCGAGCCGCTGGATCAAGGCGGCGGTCGTGCCGCCGACGGCCGCGAGGGCGCTCAGGTCGAGCCAGTGCGGATGAGGGCCATGGGGGTAGAACGACGGCAGGACCAGCCAGTAGTTGTCGAGATAGTGCATGACGAGTAACCAGAGCGCCACCAGTCCGAGCGCCCGCACGCTCAGCTTGGTGGCGCGAAAGAGGAGGACGAGGAGCGGCACGACGAACTGACCGGCGAGGAGCAGCAGCGCCAGCCCGGCCCAGCCGCCTCGAAGCCTGGGCAGGTACCAGGCGGTTTCCGCGGGGACGTCGGCGATCCAGATGATGAAGAACTGCGAGTAGGCGATGTAGGCCCAGAACACGGCGAAGGTGAGCATCAGCGCGCCGAGTCCGTAGCCCAGCGCGGGAGGAAGCCGCGACTCGCCTCTGCCGCGGGCCCGCACGACGGCTACCAGCGCCATCTGGGCCAGCGCCGCCAGGAACCCGCCGGCAAACCAGTAGACCCCGAACGCGGTCGAGACCCAGTCGGGAGCCAGCGACATCAGCCAGTCGAAGGCGGCAAAGGTGAGCGAGAGCCCGAGCGCCGGCAGCGCCGCCGCGGCCAGGATCCGCTCACGGTTCGACGGCGCGCCCGCCGGGGAGCCGGCCCGGGCCCAGCGCCGGAGGGTCAGGCTCACGCCGATCCAGACGGCGAAGTACAGCGCGGCGCGCGCCAGGAACCACGATACCGTGAGCCAGGAACCCGTGTCGGGCCTCGGCGTCCGCACCCACGGATAGAGCAGGCCGAGCCCCGGAATCAGGACCAGGAACAGGACGCCGAACAGCGGCACGGTCGCCGCTACGTCGAGGGCGAGGCTTCGGAGCGGATCGAACCAGCGGCCGCCCGCGACCGCGGTGATCGCGACGAGCAGCAGGACGCCCAACACCAGGCTCAAGCCCGTCGCGAGCGCGGCGAGCCAGGAGGCGTACGCCTGCCGCGGAGCGACCAGAAACCCGATGCCCGAGAGCGCCAGTCCCGCGATGCCGATCGCGAGGGCGGGCAGACGCGGTCGTTCGGCCGAAGGGAGCGCCGAAGTCATGAGGCGGGGCCCGCGCGTGCCGAGTCCGCGGCGCGGAGCCGTGCCGCGCGCGCCGAGTCCGCCCGCTCCGCGGAGTCTGCCGGAGCCCGGCCCCGCAAAGTCGCGATGTAGGCGACGACTGCCCAGCGATCGGACACCGGGAGGTCGGCCGCGTAGGGCGGCATGCGTCCGATGCCGCCGACGACGATCCGGTAGAGGGCGCCGGGAGGGAGCAATGCCGCCGCCCCGCCGCGCAGTGTCGGGGGCCGGGGCGGGGCCCAGTTTTCGGCCACGACGCTGCCGCCGAAGCCGCCGGCCCCGTGGCAGGCGGCGCAGACGATCCGGAAGCGGTCGCGGCCGCGCGCCAGCAGCGCGGGGGTCATCGGGACCGGGAGCCGGGCGAGCGGCGCCCCGGTGGAGTCCAGACCCGAGCCGAGGGCAGGGTCGAGCACATCCTCTCGGGCGATCGTGCCGGCAGGCGGCGGTCGGAGCACCGCACCGTTCCCGAACGCACTGCTTGATTCGTACAGCTGCGCCTTGGGCTGGTCGTACATCCGCTGCAGGGCGCGGTCCACATCCGCCTGTGCCCCGCCGCAGGCGGCGAGCACGGCCGCCCCCACACCGATCCAGCACCCGCGGAGTCTCATGCCGCCCGTCCCGGGATGGCGACGACCCGGATGGGGTGCAGGCCGACGAGGTCGCTCCGGGTGCGTTCCGGATCGAACAGCGGATCGCGTCGATCTACCGTCACCCAGTACCGATCGGCCGAGGCACGCCCGATGCCCTCGATCTCGAACGTGGGGTGCCACAGCTGCGGGAGGCGCAGCGCGATCAGCACGCCGACGAACGCGGTGAGGGCCGCGCCCAGGATGGTGGCTTCGAACGTGACCGGAACGAAGGCGGGGACGGCGTGCAGCGGCCGGCCCCCGACCAGCACCGGAAAGGCCCGCACGTCGCCGTACCACTGAACGCCGTAGCCAAGCAGGCCGCCGACCACTCCGCCGGCGAACGCCAGCTTGCCCAGCCGGCTGGGCGGAAGCTGAAGCCGCTCCTCCACGCCCTCGAGCGGCAGCGGCGATACCGCCTCGATCAGCCGATAGCCCTCGCCTCGAAGTCGCCGCGCCGCTTCGGCCAGCGCCTCGGGCGAGGCCAGCTCCGCGGCCAGGCCTTCGGGGGGAGACACGACTCAGGCCTCCGCGCCTGCCGGCGCGTGCGCCAGCTCGCGAAGCTCGCTGATGGGCACGAACGGCACGAAGCGGATGAACAGGGCGAACAGGAAGACGAAGAAGCTGATGCTGCCGCCCAGAATGGTGAGATCCACCCAGGTCGGACGGTAGACGGCCCAGCTCGACGGCAGGAAATCGCGGCTGAGCGAGCCCACGATGATGACGAACCGCTCGAGCCACATGCCGCCGAGGATCACCGCGGAACCCAGGGCGAGGACCGGCACGCTGGTCCGCAGCCGGCGGAACCAGAAGAGCTGCGGTGTGAGGACGTTGGCGGCGAGCATCAGCCAGAAGAGCCAGGCGTAGGGACCCAGCGGCCGGGCCACGAGCAGCGCGTACCGCTGGTACAGGTCGCCGCTGTACCAGGCGATGAACGCCTCGACGATGTAGGCGTAGGCCATGAGCCACCCCATCGTCAGCAGGAGCTTGGCCATGTTGTCGAGGTGGCGGACCGTGATCAGGTCTTCCAGCCGGTAGATCCGGCGGAGGGGAAGGACCAGCAGGAGCACCATGGCGAACCCGGAATAGATCGCGCCGACCACGAAGTAGGGCGGGAAGATCGTCGAGTGCCACCCGGGCAGCTGGCTGATGGAAAAGTCCAGGCTCACGATGCTGTGCACCGAGATCACCAGCGGGGTCGCCAGGCCGGCCAGCAGGAGGTAGCCCATCCGATACTGGCGCCACTGGCGGGCGGCACCGCGCCAGCCGAGCGCGAACACGCCGTAGATCCGCCGCCGGGTTCGGCCGGGCAGGCCGTCGCGGGCGCTGGCGAGGTCGGGCACCAGGCCGAGATACCAGAAGAGCAGGGAAACCGTGAAGTAGGTCGCCACGGCCGCCGCGTCCCAGGGGAGCGCGCTCTTGAACTGCGGCCACACGCCGAACCGTGTCGGGTAGGGAATCAGCCAGTACGCGAACCAGGGGCGGCCGAGATGAAGAATCGGGAACAGGGCCGCGTTCATCAGCGCGAACAGCGTCATCGCCTCGGCGATGCGGTTGATCGACCCACGCCATCCCTGGTGCAGCAGCAGCAGGAACGCCGAGATGAACGTGCCCGCGTGACCGATGCCGATCCACCAGACGAAGTTGATGATGGCGAAGGCCCAGGCCACCGGGATATTGTTGCCCCAGACACCGATGCCGCGGGCGAAGGTGTACCCCATCGCGCCGAAGAAGGCCAGCGTACCGAGCCCCGACACCGCGAGCAGCAGCAGCCAGCCACGCGGCGCCTCCACCACGGGCGCGAGCAGCCTGGCAGTGAGGGCGCCATCCGCGGTGGATGCGGCGGCGGTCATCCGGCGACTCCCGGAAGGTCGGGATTGGGGTTGGTGATGCGAGCGAGATAGCGTACTCGCGGCAGCGTCCCCAGCTCCTCGAGCGCCGCGTACCCTCGGGGGTCCTCCCACAGGCGCGTCACTTCGCTCCCGGCCTCGGTCAGTGACCCGAAGGTGATCGCCCGGGTCGGGCAGCTCTGCTGGCAGGCGGTCCGGACTTCGCCCGGCCCACCCAACCGGCCCTCCACCCGGGCCGCGATCTCGGCCTCGCGAATGCGCTGGACGCAGAAGGTGCACTTCTCCATCACTCCCCGCGCCCGGACGGTCACGTCGGGGTTCTTCGCCAGCCGCTCGGTCTCGCTCACCTCGGCGTTGTAGTCGAACCAATTGAAGCGACGAACCTTGTAGGGGCAGTTGTTGGAGCAGAACCGGGTGCCGACGCAGCGGTTGTAGACCATCTCGTTGATGCCGTCGGGACTGTGCACCGTGGCCGCCACCGGGCAGACGTACTCGCATGGTGCCTTCTCGCACTGCTGGCAAAGCATCGGCTGGGAGAGTACGACCGGGTCCTCAGCGGTACCGGCGTAGTAGCGGTCGAGCCGAAGCCAGTGCATTTCCCGGCTCTTCCGAACGCCGTCGGGCCCCACGACGGGGATGTTGTTCTCGGCCTGGCACGCGACGACGCAGGCACTGCAGCCGGTGCAGGCGGACAGGTCCACCACCATCGCCCATTGTCGCTGGGCCGGAGGGTGCTCCGGCTGGTACAGTGTGAGCGGCCGTCGCTGCTCGCCGGATACCGCGGGGCGCCGGCGGAGCTCCTCCATCGTGGCGTGCAGGGCGATCTGCCGCCCTTCCAGGCGCCAGTGCTCCTGCGTGATCGGCAGGTCCACCCGGTCCGAGGAGACGCGCAGGGACACCGGTCGTTGCTCCTGGCCCCGTGACGATGCGAGCTCGTATCCGTTCGCCCCCACCCCGGCGGCAACCTGCTCGACGCCTTCCTCCGTTCCTCCGGGCGACCGACCGTATCCCAGCGCAATGGTGATCACGTCGTCCGCATGCCCGGGCACGACGACGGCGGGAAGCGTGACCTCCCGGCCATCCACGGAGACCGTCACCATGCGGCCCGTGTCCACGCGGTGGCGCGACGCGGTGGCGGGGCTGAGCCAGGCGGCGTTGGCCCAGGTCAGCTTGGTCACCGGGTCCGGCAGCTCCTGCAGCCATGGGTTGTTGCCGAATCGACCGTCGTGAATGGTGTTGCTGCGGACGAGGGAGAGCTCGATCGTGCCTTCGTCCCCGGCGCTCGCCGCAAGCCGTGCGATGGCGGTTCGAGGATCGGACACGAGCCGTACGGGTACGGCCGGCGCCGCGCTGCCCTCGACCGCGCCGCGCTGCAGCGCTTCATCCCAGGAAGCGCCGGAGCTCCGGCGGCGCTCCCAATCGGCCCGAAGCAGGGCGTGCGGCTCGCCTGTCGCGCCGGCGAGGGCGGCCAGAAGCTCGGCCGGGCCGTGCCCGCCGAAGAGGGGATCCACCAGCGGCTGCACCGGGGAGAGCGTGCCGTCCCAGGCGCGTCCGTCTCCCCACATCTCGAGGTAATGCTGCCCCGGCACCGAGCGGCGACAGGCGCGCGCGGTCTCGTTGCGGTACAGCCCCAGGTAGACCGTCTCGCCCACCCGGCCGAGCAGACTGGCGAAGTCGAGGGCGGGCGGGGCGGTGTAGACCGGATTCCCTTCGAGAATGGCGAGGCAGGCCACCTGGCCGCCGCGGATCGACTCCGCCAGCGCGGCGAGATCGGTGTCCCGTGCCACGGGCGCCAGCGGGGGCTCGATGTAGCGAACCGTCCGCCCTTCGTTGCCCAGTACCACGTTCAGCCAGTGGGCCAGCCCGTGGATCTCCGCCGGCTGGCGCTCTCCCACGGCGACGGCGCACTGCCCTCGGTGCGCGGCGAGGTCGGCACCGAGGGCCCGGGCCCAGGCGGCTATCGGGCCGGGCAGCTCGGTGGCCTGTGCCGGTGGCTCCGCGCCGACCGCTTCGGCGACGCGCGCCGCCAGGGCTCGCATCAGGGGCGCCATCCTGCTCGGACGCAGCGCGAGTCGATGATCGGCCATGCCGCCCGTCACGCTGGGTGCCGTCTCCATTACGTAGAGCCGGCTCATGCCGCTCCCCGCCCCGGGACGTCGACCCGCCGCGAAGTCGTGCGCGTAGCGGAGGCCGAACGGCACCGAGCCCAGCAGGTCGGCGTCCACCGACAGGAGCACGCGGGCGGCGGTAAGATCGTAGACCGGTTGTACCGGCTTCCCGAGGAGTGCCGCGGTCGCCAGGTGGCTTCCATCCGCGCCGAGGGGCGCGTCCCAATGAACGCGGCACTCGGGATACCGGTCGCGCACCAAGGCCACGAGCCCGAGCAGGAAGGGCGACGCGGTCGGCTCCAGCAGGAGGTGCAGTCCTGTTCCCCGGGCCCCGACGGCGCGCGACATCGCCGGGCTTCCGAGCGTCGTGCGCAACTCGGCCCAGCTGCTCCGGCGCCCGCCGTTCCGCACGGTGCGCGCGCGCTGCGGGTCGTAGAGTCCGAGCAGCGACGCCTGCTCGAAGGCTCCCGCCGCGCCCAGGCTCGCCGGGTGGTCGGGGTTGCCCTCGATCTTGGTCGGGCGCCCGGCGTGGCTCTCGACCAGGAGCCCGGTCGCGTACCCGTCGAGCGTCATGCTGGTGGCGTAGTGGCGCGCCTCGGTGGCGAGCGGCTGCAGGGGACGCCCGACGTAGGGAAGGATCGGCTGACGGGGCCGCCTGACGCACCCATCCAGGCCGGCGAGCGCCAGGCACGCACCCAGCAGGCGCACGAACTCGCGTCGGTCCAGCCCACCGGCCGACTCGGCCAGCTCCCGCCAGTACTGGGCGCGCGGGTCGCTCATCGCGAGGCTACCGGTGGCATGCGGAGCAGGTGACGATGGCGGCGCGGCGTGCGGCGGTGAGCGGCGCCAGCGTCTGCGGCCGGTGTGGCTCGGGATTGCGATGACAGTCGAGGCACCAGCCCATGGTGAGGGGCTCCGCCTGCCGCACCTCCGCCATCCGATCCACCCGACCGTGGCAGCTCTCGCAGCGAATGCCACCGGTCACGTGGACGGCATGGTTGAAGTAGACGAAATCCGGCAGCCGGTTGACCCGCTGCCACGGAATCGGGCGCCCCGTGGCGAGGCTTCGCCGGACCGGCGCGAACTGCGGGCTCGAGAGCCAGGCAGTGTTGTGGCAGGGCTGGCACACAGCGGTGGCGGGAAGTCCCGCGGCCGCGCCACGGTCGGCGTCGGCGTGGCAATAGCGGCAGTCGATCTGGAGGCCGGTGACGTGAATCCGGTGGTCGAACGGAATCGGTTGGTGAGCCGCGCGTCCCTGTCCCGTCACCGCCGGCGTCCGCACCCAGACCATCAGTCCCACCGGAACCGCGATCGCGAGCGCCACGCCTGCGATGAGCACGCCCCGCGCGATGCGATTGGCGCCCGGAGAGAAGAGCGCCGGCATTCACCCGTCGCGCCTCGACCAGGTCCAGGC
>DATEIR010000102.1:0-31429 GCA_035278885.1 Gemmatimonadales bacterium
TCAGCCTGCAGACGCATAAGCTTCTCGGCATTCCGTAACCATTCCTCTCTCGCGCTGAGTCATGCTGGGGTATTCCGACCGCATCAACCACGCGTTCGCCTTTGCCGCCAAGTACCACGGTGCCGTGGCCCCACCGGGGGCCGGGATGGACTACGTGGCGCATCCGGCCAACGTGGCCATCATCCTGGCCCGGTACGGGTGCGAGCAGGCGACCATCGTCGCCGGAATCCTGCACCACGTGCTGGAGGAGACCGCGCTGGAGCACCGGCCGGTCCTGGAACAGAAGATCAGCGACAAGTTCGGGCCGGTGGTGCTGGCCATCGCGCGCGACGCGGTGGAGCCCAAGTTCGACCGCCGTGGGATCGAGCGGTCGTGGCAGTCGTGCAAGCAGGAGTTCCTCACCCTGTTGGCCCTGGCCGAGCCCCGCGCGCTGGACATCATCGTGGCCGACGAGCTGCACGTCTGCGGCTCGACCATCACCGCCCTCCGCCGGCTCGGTCTCGAGTACCTGCGCACGGTCTCGCGGGCCGGCTCCGACCAAACCATCTGGTGGTATCGCTCCATGCTCGAAATCCTCGAGTCCCGGTCCGAATGGCCGAGGCGCGAAATGCTGTCCGAGCTCAGGGTCCTGAGCACCGATCTGGTCCGCAGCCTCCGCAGCAGCGAGGACGAGCTGTGAGGCGCGCGTGGGGCGCCTCGCTGCTGCTGCTCGCGGGCTGCGTCGGCATGACCGCCAAGGCGCCCGAGCCACTCGATCCCGTCCGCTTCCTCCTGATCAACGACGTGTACGTCGCGGACACCATGACCGACGGCCGGGGCGGGCTCGCGCGGGTCGCCACGGTGCGGACGCGCCTGGCCGACCAGGGGCCGATCCTCTTCGTTCTGGCCGGCGACCTGCTGAGTCCGAGCCTGCTCAGCAAGTACTACGGCGGCCGCCAGATGGTGGAGGCGCTCAACGCCGCCAAGCTGGACTACGCGACGTTCGGCAACCACGAGTTCGAGCTCCCGCGCGACACCCTCGTCGCCCGGATCGCGGAATCGCATTTTCGCTGGATCTCGACCAACTGCACCCAGGCCGACGGCACCCCCTTCCCCAAGGTCGAGCCGTGGGACACCGTCCGCGTCTCCGGGCACCTGGTCGGGCTGTTCGGCCTGACCCTCAGGGGCGATTACCGCGGCTACGTGCGTTGCGTCGATCCCGACAGCGCGGCCCACGCGGTCATCGAGACGCTGGGCCAGCTCAAAGCCGACCTGATCGTGGGGCTCACCCACCAGGCCATCGAGGCCGACCGCGGGTTGCTCGCCAGCGAGCCCACGCTCGACCTCATCCTCGGCGGCCACGAGCACGAGGCGCATGACTCGGTGGTCACCAGCCGGCACGTGCTCAAGGCCGACGCCAATGCGCGCTCGGCCCAGTTCGTGACCCTGTGGGGCGGCAAGGAGCACTGGCGGGAGGCCGTCGGGCTCGTCCAGATCGACAATCGCCTGCCCGACGACAGCGCGACGGCGGAGGTGGTGCACCGTTGGGAGGACAGCCTGCGGACGCGGCTCGGGCCGGAGCGGGTCGTCGCCACCGCGGTAGACCCCATCGACGCGCGCGACGAGGCCAATCGAAGCCGGGAGAGCCCGCTCGGCGACCTGGTCACCGACGCGATCCGCGCCGGGACCGGTGCCTCGGTCGCCCTGATCAACGCCGGGGCGATGCGGCTCGACGACGTGATACCGGCCGGGCCCGTCTCCAACTACCAGATGGAGTCGATCTTCCTGTTCGCCGACGAGACCCGGATCGTCACCTTCCCGCTCACCGGAGCCCGGCTCAAGGACGTGCTGGAACACGGGGTGAGCGACAGCGCGCTGGGCAAGGGCGGGTTCCTGCAGGTCTCGGGGATCGCTTTCGGGTTCGACCCCTCTCAGCCCAGCGGCAAGCGGATCGTGGGATCGGTCACCCGGGCAGGCAAGCCGATCCCGCCGAGCGACACCGTCTCGGTGGCCTTCGCGGCCTACGCGGCCTGCCATGGAGGCGATGGCTACCAGGTCCCCGAAGCGGGACCTGCCTGCGCTCAGGCCGACTCGGCGCCGCGTGCGGTGGACCTGCTGCTGCGGTACGTGGCGGACTCACTGGGCGGCAAGCTCGTCCCGATTCCGCCGGAGCGGATCCGGCAGACCGGAAAGACAAATCCCGGCTGAGCGCATGCTCGCCGGGACAGCGGCCTTGGCAGGATTGATCACCCAGGCTGCGAGGCCGAAACCCCTGGGGCCCCGAAGGGCTATGCTCGATCGGCTCCTGCAAGGCAAACTAGGCACTCCGGGCCCCGGCGCAACCCCATGTTGCACGATCGGTACATCGGCCGCACTCTCGTAACTCTCGCGGTTTCCTTCGCCTCCGGGCCTCGGGTATTATAGAGCAATGGCCTCGACCCCCGTCACCGCCCTCGCCAGCATTCCCAGCGCGTTCGCCGCAGCCTGCCGACTCTCCCGGACGGAGGGGGAGCTCTTCGAGCGCTGCCGGGTCGCACTGGTGCGGCGGTTCCGGAGCGAGCGGATCTGGTTCGGCATGGTGTCCGGAGCGCAGAACCTTCCCCGGGTCGGCCCGGGCGACGGCTTCGACGGCGCGGTCGAGGTGGCCCGGCTGGGGAGCGGCGAGAGCGAGGTCGTCATCCACGCCGATGCCGACGTGGCCGGCGAGATGCGGGCCGTCGCCATGCCGCTGGCCCTGGGCCTCAGCGTGGTGCTGGAGCTGCGGAGCATCCTGCTCGAGCGTCAGGCCGCCCTGGACGACGCGGTCTTCCAGCTCCGGGCGCTGCGCCAGGTGGCCCGGCTGTTATCCTCGGTGCATTCCATCGAGGACACCGAGCAGCTGATCCTCGACTTCATGGCCGAAGTGTTTTTCGCCTGGTGGGCCTGCCTCTACCGGCCCGAAGTCGACTCCTACGCGCCCAAGGTGTTCCGCTCGCTGAACGACCGGCTGCGGCCGGCGCCGATCGACCGCGCCGCGCTCGACCGCGCGCTCCCGGCGGGAAGCGCGAGCGTGGGCGCGGATGACGTCGGGGTGGCGTCGCTGGTGGGGCCCGGGGCCGAGCTGGTGGTGCCGCTCGATGCCGGCGCGGAGCGGATGGCGGTGCTGGTGCTGGGCTCCCGGATCAGCGACAAGCTGTACGGGCGGGCGGAGCTGGAGCTGGCCGGCACGCTGTCGTTCGCGGCCGCCATCGCGCTCAAGAACTCGGAGCTGGTGGAGCAGCTCCACAGCGCGGCGACGACCGACGAGCTCACCGGGCTCTACAACCGCCGGGCCCTGGAAGAGCGACTCGGGGCCGAGATCTCCCGCAGCCTCCGCCACCAGCTCCACACCAGCGTCCTCCTCCTCGACCTCGATCGCTTCAAGCTGATCAACGACACCCTGGGCCACGCCGCGGGCGATCGGCTCCTGGTGAACGTGGCCCGCATCCTCCGGCAGCAGTGCCGCGCGCTCGACGTGGTCGGCCGCCTCGGGGGGGACGAGTTCCTGGTCATCCTGCCGATGACCAAGCCCGTCGAGGCGCAGGTGTTCGTCGGCCGGGTGCAGGCCAGCCTGCGGACGATGCACGAGAGCAATCCCGAGTTCGGCCCCTGCACTCTCAGCATGGGCATCGCCGAGTCGCCTCGGCACGGCACCACGGTGAGCAGCCTTCTGGCCGCGGCGGACACGGCGCTGTACAACGCCAAGCGCGCCGGACGGGATACGGTCGAGGTGGCGGACGGCTGACACGATGAGCGACTCGGAGTTCCTCCTGCTCGGCGACGCCGTGTGGCTGGACTTCGTGAACAGCTCCCGCGGTCGGGATCCTTCCCCTCCCGACCTCCTTCCCGACATCGCCGCGTTCGGCCGCTGGGCCCGCCTGCTCCGCCTCGACCCCGGGGAAGACCGCGACTCCCTCGGCATGGTACATCGCTTCCGGACCGACCTGACCGAGCTGGCCGAGGCGCTGCACCGCGGGCTGGCGCCGCCGGCGGGAGCGGTCGCGGCCGTGAACCGGGTCCTGTCCCGCAGCATCGGGCGCCACCAGCTCACCCGGGTGAGCGGCGCGTGGCAGCTCCGCTTCGCGCCGGCGCGCCCGCTCGCCGCCCTGGAAGCAGTCGCGCGCTCGGCGGCGCAGACGCTGGCCGATTCGGTGGTCCGGGTTCGCCAATGCGCGGGCCCCACCTGCTCGCTGTTCTTCCTCGACTCCACCCCGAACGGCAGCCGACGCTGGTGCTGTCCCGTCGCCTGCGGACGCGAGGCCTGGGTCGAGCGCCGCCGGGGACCGGCCCGCTGAACGGTCCCGACCCACGGGAGGCGTTCGCGCGAACCCGGGTCGCGCTGGGGCCACGCTACCGACTCGAGCGGATCGTGGCCTCCTCGCCCGAGCGGGTGCTGTTCGAGGCCTTCGACGAGGTGCTCAAGCGCCGAGTCATTCTCCGGGTCAACTTCTTCACCGACGAGCCCACCCGGGTCTGGTTCATGCGCGAAGCCGAGGCGCTGGGCCGGGTGGACCACCCGGCCATCCTGCACATCTACGACGCCGGCCTGAGCGGGGACATCGCCTACCGGGTGGGCAACTGGATCGACGGCGAGGGGCTGCAGCAGGCGGTCGCTCGGGGGCCCCGGGTGATCCCGACGGTGCTCGCGCTCGCCCGCGACCTGTTGAGCGCCGTGGAGCACGCCCACCTGCACGGGATCATCATGCGGCGGATCTCGCCGATCTCGGTCCTGGTGACGGCGGGCGGCCGCGCGACCGTCACCGACCTCCGCTTCTGCAGCTATACCCTTCCCGCAATCCCACCGGGGACCGTGCCGCCGAGCCTCATGTTCATGGCGCCGGAGATCCGCGACGGCGCCATCGGCGATCCGGCGGCGGACGTCTATACCGTGGGCGCGCTCCTCTACTACGCGGTCACCGGCCAGGAACCGCCGCTGGAGCCGGAGCAGCTCGCTCCGCCGAGCCAGCTGCGGGCCGCGACGCCGCGGGCCGTCGAGCGCATCATCCTCCGTGCATTGGCCCGGGCCCCGAACGCCCGCTACTTCACCGCGGCCGAGATGCTGGAAGATCTGGCGGCGGACGCCGGGACGTATCTCACCTCGCCCGCGGGCGTCGGCGAGGTGGCGGCACTGCCCAACGAGGACAGCGCCCGCTTCGAGCAGCGGCTCCGGCGCGCCCTGGGTGACGACTACGAGATGCTGGAGCTGATCGGCTCCGGCGGCTTCGGCCGGGTGTACCGGGTCCGGGATCTGCACCTCGAGCGTCAGGTGGCGCTCAAGGTGCTGCACCCGTCCCTGACCCAGGACCCGGAAGTGGTGGAGCGTTTCCGGCGGGAGGCCCAGCTCGCCGCCCGCCTCAACCACCCCAACATCGTCAACATCTACGAGATCGGGGGACGCTCCGGGCTCATCTGGTACACGATGGAGCTGATCGACGGCCCCAGCGTGGCACAGCTGGTCGAGCGGGACGGCCCGCTGCCGCTGGACCTGGTGCTCCGTATCCTCCGCGAGGCCCTCTCGGCGCTGGCCCACGCCCACGGCTCGGGGCTGGTCCATCGGGACATCAAGCCGGAAAACATGCTGGTCGCGAGGGACGGGAGCCTGCAGATCACCGACTTCGGGCTGGCCTTGGCGCTTCGGGGAAAGTTCGGTGGCGCCACCAGCCAGAGTGGGACACCCCAGTTCGCGAGCCCGGAGCAGCTCCTCGGCGAGCGGGTCGACCAGCGCTCGGATCTTTACAGCCTGGCGGCCGTGGCCTACTACGCCCTGCTGGGTGCTCCGCCCTTCCAGGGTCGCACGCCGGAGCAGATCCTGGCCCGCCAGACCACCAACCAGTTACCCAGCCCCAAGGGCCGCCGAGACGACGTAAGCGAAGAGCTGGAGGAAGTTCTGGACCGGGCGTTGAGCGCCGATGTGGACCAGCGGCCCGGCTCCGCGGCGGAGTTTCTCCAGGCGGTGAACCGGGCCGCCGAAGGGAGCCGGGAGCCCGTGGCGGACTGGGCCCGGGCCGCCGCCCGGTGGCTCCGCGGCTCCCCCCTTGACTAAACTAGTCCGCCATACAGATTTGTCCCGCGCGAACAGCCCTGTTGGAGCCCCGGACGATTCCACGACGGACTTCGAAGACCCAGGCGCCTCGCCCCTAGGGTCTTTCATTTTTTATGACGCAGGACAGGCCTGCGCTCATAAAAACTCGGTGTGCCGGAGATCCCGGCCCCGACGCAGTCAAACAAACATGGAGTAGAGGCAATGGCTCGCACCCTCGGCACGGTGAAGTGGTTCAACGACGCGAAAGGTTTCGGTTTCATCACCCCGGAGAACGGCGACAAGGACTGCTTCGTCCACCACACCGCGATCAAGGCGGACGGCTTCCGCAGCCTCTCCGAAGGAGACCGGGTGGAGTTCGACATCGTGCAGGGTGCGAAGGGGCCCGCCGCGGAGAACGTCACCAAGGTGAAGTAGGCGAAGAGCGAAGGGCGAAGTGCGAAGGGGCTCGCGAGCAGATCGTCGCGAGCCCCTTTTCGCTTTTCGCCTTCGCCTGTCGCCTCTACTTATGGCGATAGATCACCCGGCCGCGGGTCAGGTCGTACGGGGAGAGCACCACGCTCACGCGGTCGCCTTCCAGAACGCGGATCTTGAACTTGCTCATCTTTCCGGCCGCGTAGGCCAGGATCTCGTGACCGTTCTCGAGCATCACCCGGTAGTTCCGGTCGGGCAACACCTCGGTCACGACGCCTTCCATTTCGATGCCTTCCTCTTTCGCCATCCAAGCTCTCCCCGTTGGGTACGGTCGGTCCGGGGTGGAATCTTGCCGGGGCCCTGCCCGGAAGCAACCGGCTAGGCGGCCGGAAGCCGGGCCCGGACCCGCTCGATCTCCTCCTCCACCAGGGACACCAGCTCACCGATCGTTCGCTGATCGAAGGTGAGCTCCGCGCCCGCCGCACGGTACATCTCGGGCAGCGGCCGCACCGCCCCGAGTGCCAGCGCCTCCCGGTAGCGGGCCACCGCCTGCCTGGGCTCGTGGAGGCTGTTGCGCCAGACCTGCAGCGCGCCGATCTGGGCGATACCGTACTCGATGTAGTAGAACGGGTACATGAAGATGTGGAGCTGGCGGTACCAGCGGGCGATCCGCTCCCGCTCCAGCCCGCTCCAGTCCACGCCCCGCTCGAAACGGCTCCGGATCCGGAGCCAGGCGGCGTCGCGGGCGCCGGCGTCGTGGCCCTCGCCGCTGGTGTAAATCCAGGTCTGGAACGCATCCACCGAGGCGATGTGGACCAGGCTCAGCAGCACGTCTTCCAGGTGCTCGAGCCAGGCGCTGCGATGGTCCTCCGGGGTGAAGTAGCCGACCGGCCGGACCAGGTGCGGCCCCGCGAGCAGCTCCATCGACATCGAGGCCAGCTCCGCCGCCTCGGAGCCGGGGTGCCGCTGCCAGATGAGCGGCTGCGGATGGGAGGCGAAGGCGTGAAAGGCGTGTCCGGCCTCGTGCAGCAAGGTCATGACGTCGTCCACCAGGCCGACGGCGTTCATGAAGATGAAGGGCCGGCCGCGGAAGTGGAGCGTCTCGCAGTAGCCGCCCGGCGCCTTCCCCTTGCGGCTGTCGAGATCGAGCAGCCGCTCGTCGATCATGGTCTGAAACTCGAACCCCAGCGCCGGGTCGACCCGGTCGAACACGTCGCGGGCCCGAGTGACGAATTCCTCTACCGTGGTGAACGGCCGGAGCGGGCCGCTCCGGTAGGGATCCACCGCCAGGTCCCAGGGCCGGAGTCCGTCCAGGCCGAGCCGCTGCCGTCGCACCGCCAGCATCCGCTCGACCGCGGGCGCGGCGGTCCGCTCCACCGCCTCGTGGAACCGCTCGCAGTCGGCCGGGGTGTAGTCGAAGCGGAACTTGGCGGGAAAGACGTAGTCGCGGAAATTGGCGAAGCCCGCGTTCCGGGCGGTCTGCTGCCGCAACGCGTACATCCGGTCGAAGAGCGCCGCGAGATCCGCGCGCTGCTCGAGGTACGGGCTGGTCGAGGCGCGGAAGGCCCGCTCCCGCACCGCGCGGTCGCTGCTCTTGAGGAACGGCTGCAGCTGCGGCAGGGGGCGCTCCTGCCCGTCCCAGGTCACCGTCATCGACCCGGTGATCCGCTGGTAGCGCGCGCTCAGCTCCTCCAGCTCGGCGAAGAGCGGGACGTTCTCCTCTCGGAAGATCTCGATGGAGGTGCGGAAGCGGGCCAGGGTGGTGGCGAGCTCGGGCGTCGAGTAGCCCGACTCGACCAGCCGGCGGGCCAGCTCGACGCTCCGCTCTTCCATCCTCGGCAGCACCTCGGTCGAGAAGCGGAGGTGATCGGCTTCCTTGTCCGGATTGCCGGTGTCGATGGAGTACGCGATCATCGCCTGCGCTGCCGCCTCGGTCACCAGCTCCTCGAGCGTGGACCACGATCGCAGCCATGCTTCGATCGTCTCGCGGTCGAGCGGATGCTCGGCCAGCTCGTCGAAGTACGGCGCGATGTCCTCCCAACGCGCCTTGGCCAGCGCCTCGGGAGAGGGTGGCAGTGCCAGAACGTTCACATCGGCTCCTGGCGGAAGTCGTGCCCTTCGGGGACCCGAGATATACGCCCGTCGGGCGCAGGTCACAATCCCGGCGGACGGCGCCGGTGATGCTCGGTGAGAGCCTGGTAGCGGGACCCGATCGCGAGCAGCGTCTGCTCCCGCAGGGCTCGGCCGGTGAGCTGGAGACTGGTGGGGAGGCCGGCTTCGCCGGACCCGTTGGGCAGGAAGAGGCCCGGCACGCCGGCGAGGTTGGCCGGACCGCCGATGCTGGCACCTCCCGGGTAGTCTGGATACACCTTGTCGAACGGCGCGTCGATGGGCCACGCCACGGTCGGCAGGGTGGGGGCGACGATCGCGTCCACGCCGCGGAGGAGCTCGTCGAGCGCGGCGGTGGCGGGGCGGCGGAGGCGCAGCGCCCGCAGGTAGTCCTTGGCCAGGAGCACCTGCCCCGAGTACCCGCCCACCCGGTCCTCCGGCGCGGTGAGCTCCGTGATCCGCCCGCTCTGGAAGAGCGGCTCGAATGCCGACGCGCACTCGGCGTCGATCACGACGCTCGCCATCGCCTCATAGGGGTAGGCGGGCAGCTCGAGGTCGTCCTGGATATCGCAGAACTGCCGCAGCACCGCGAGCGAGTCCTCGAAATTCCGGCGCACCTCCGGCTGGGTCTTGTCGCTGCTGCCGCGCAGGACCCCGAGCCGGTAGCGACGGCGCCGCTCGTGAGATGGATACTCGAACCGCTCCGACAGCGCGGACGGATCCGCCCGGTCCGGGCCGGCGATGGCTGCCAGCACCAGGCCGCAGTCCTCGGCCGTCCGCGCGAGCGGGCCGAGTTTGTCCATGGTCCAGCTGAGCGCCATGGCGCCGTGGCGGCTGACCCGGCCGTAGGTGGGTCGGAGCCCGGTGACTCCGCAGAACGCCGCCGGGAACTGAATCGAGCCCCAGGTCTCGCTCCCGATCGCGAACGGCACCAGTCCCGCCCCGACCGACGCGCCCGACCCGCTCGACGAGCCCCCCGACCACCGGGTGGGATCCCACGGGGAGCGTCCCGGGCCGGTGAAGCTGGCGAAGGCCTGGTTGTACCCCATGCCGCCGTCCAGCTCGACCATCGCGAGCTTCGCGCAGAGGATCGCGCCGGCCTCGCGCAGCCGGCGCACCACCGTGGCGTCCTCCTGCAGCAGCTGCTCCCGATAGGGCTGCGCGCCCCAGCTGGTGGGCGCCCCGTCCGCGGCGAGCAGGTCCTTCGCCCCGTACGGGATGCCGTGCAGCGGCCCGCGGTCCTTCCCCTTCCTGAGCTCGGCGTCGCGCGCTTTCGCTTCGGCGAGGGCCGGCTCGCGCAGCACCGTCACCACCGCGTTGTAGTTGGGGCCCAGCCGCTCCAGACGGTCGAGGAAGTACTCCGCCAACGCGACGGCGGTGGTCTTCCGGTCGCGGAGCAGGCGTCCGAGCTCGGGGATGGCCAGGAAGGCGAAGTCGGTCACGCGGTGGGCGGCGGCGCGGCGGAGAAGACGAAGTCGGGCTCGTCGCCGTTGCTCAGCTCGAGGGCGCGGATCTGCGCCGCGCGCTCGAGCGACGCCTGAATCTGCCGGGTGATGGTATCGAGGTCGCCCGCCTGCAGCCGACCGCCATACTGGACCCGTATCGCGTCGGCGAGGGCGCGGGCGAGGGCACTCGGCTCATCGCTTGCTGGAAGGAGGGCGCCGGAGCCCGCGTCCGCGGCCAGCAGTGGGCCGAGCGGCAGCCCGGGCGCGGCCGCCCCGAGCAGGGGCGCGAGTGCGGCGAGCGCCACCGATTCCGCGAACTCCCGCCGGTTCACGATGGGCGCTCCGACCGGTCGTGCCGATAGTAGAGATAGGCCAGCGAGAGCGTCACCAGGCCGAGCAGGAAGACGGAGCCGACCCGGTAGAGCGCGTCGAGCGCGGCGAGGTCGAACACGATCACCTTCACCACCGCGAGCCCCGCGACCGCGAGCCCGGCGAGGCGCGCCGCCTTGAGCGAGCGCCGGAAGCCGAGCAGCACGAGCGCGGCGGCGAACACCAGCCACCAGGCGCTCACCGCCAGCCCGCCGGCCAGTCCGGCGGTCTCGGCCGATGACGAGGCGAGCACGAAGTGACGGCGGAGCTCGCCGGTCACGCCGAACAGGAGAAGCAGGCCCGCCGCGAGCCAGAGCCCCGCGCGCGCGAGGCGGTGGTCCTCCCGACCCTCTTCGACGGGAAAGAGTCCCGCGGCGAGCGCCGTGGTGGCCGCGATGGATCCCCACAGCGCCAGCGCCCACGCGCCGACGAACGCCGGGTCGGCCGCGTCCCGAACGGGGCCGGCCACGTCGAAGAGCTGCTGCACGGCCGCGGCGAGTGTCGCGAGTCCGTACCAGCGCCCGTCCAGCCGCCGGGAGCGATGATCCAGTGCCGGCCACAATAAGGAAAGCGCCAGCAGCGCCCACACCTGGCGGGTCCCGTCCCACTGGGTACCGGCCGCGATGCCCAGGGCGCCGGCGCCCACCAGCGCGAACGGTGGCCGAACCCGCTGGTAGCCTGCGATGACGTAGGGGATCGCGATCAGGAGCGGGAGCAGTCCGGGGTCGCGGTCGAAGCGGTCCGGGGCCACGCCGTACGCGGCCCACGCCAACAGGACCGGGGTGGTGAAGAAGTAGAGCGCCTCTCCCAGCGACCAGCCCTCGCCCGAGCCGACGCGGAACGGCTGGATGCGCGGCCGCCGGAGCCCGTGCCACCAGACCGGAAGGGAGAGCACGATACCGGCGGCCAGCACCGGCCAGCGGTGGTCCAGGCGCTGGCTCGCTTCGCCCAGGAGCGCCCAGCCGCCGGTGAAGGTGAGCAGGCGCGTCTCCCACCAGCGCTCGCGCAGACCGACGAACAGACCGGCCGCCCCGCCGGCGAGTCCGAAGGCCAGAAGCGCCCTGGGGTCGGCGTGGTCGGCCGCTCCGCCGAGGGCCACGCCGAAGTAGCTGGCCGCGATGACCAGCATCGCCAGTCGCCAGCGGCACCGCGCCGCCACCAGGCCGAGGCCCGCCGCCATGCTGGCGAGGTAGAGCAGCAGCAGGTTGGCGTTCGCCTGCTCTCGGCCCAGCAGCGCGGGAGCGAGAAAGGCACCCAGTGCGGCGGCCGCGCCGAGCGCCTCGACGTTGATCGCGAACGCCACCATGGCGAGCGCGATGGACACCAGCGCGAGCCCCACCACTCCGGGAGACGGCGGCACCACCTCATAGAGGCGGCAGGCCGCCCAGACACTGAGGTAGACGATGCCGGCGCCGCAGCCGATGAGCGCCGCGCCGTACGTGCGATACCGCTGGTGCAGCCGCCATCCGATCCCGCCCACGCCCAGTCCCAGGACCACGCCGCCGACACAGCGCAGCACCGGCGGGATCCAGCCGCGGTCGAACGAGAGCTTGAGGAGGTACCCGGTGGCCATGAGAAGGGCCAGGACGCCGACGGCGAGCAGGCCCCGCTGCCCGATCCACTGCTCGCTGATGGGCGAGTGGAACGGGTCGGATCGGCGCGGGGACGGCGGGGGCGGCGGCGGCGAGGGTGCCACCGGCTGCGGGGCGTGGTCCGCGGGTGGCTCCGACGCCGGCTCCGGGATCGGGGGCGCCGGCGGATCGATCGGGGCCGCACGCGCGGGCGTTCCCGCCGCCACCTGTCCCGCCAGCCCACGAACAACAGTTTCCAGTACCGCGATGCGCCGCTCCAGCCGATCCAGCCGGTCGTCAACGCTCATCGCGCTCCGGCCTCCTCCTCCGCCAGCGGGGCGGAGACGCTCAGGGATGGGGGCTTCAGCTGAAAGGCCAGCACGCCGACCACTCCCACGCAGGCGCCGGCCAGATAGAACGGCCACGCGTGTCCCAGCCGCTGGAACGCCGCGGTGGCGAGGAGCGGTGCCGCCACCCGCGCGAGCCCGGCGAAGGTCTGGGCCACGCCCATGGCGGTGCCCAGCTCGCGCGGGTCGGAAAAGCGGGACATGAGGGAGGTGGTGGATGGAAAGAGCAGCGCCGTCCCGATCGGCACAAGGGGGATCACCGCGGCGAGGCCCCACAGCGTGGCGGGCTGGGGGTAGAGCACCAGCCCGAGCACCAGAAGCAGGGTGCCGGTCCGCATCGTCGCCACTTCACCCAGTCGGTCCACGATCGGCCCCAGCAGCACGCTCCGCATCACCAGCTGCAGCACGCCGATGTAGGTGAAGATCGGGCCGATCGTCCGCTCGTTCAGCCCGAACTCCGCGCCCAGATACAACGCCAGCACCGAGGTCATGGCCGAGAAGGCCATCATCCCCATACCGTAGATCCAGAGGAGACGCGAGAGTCCCGACCCCGGATGGCGGACCGCGATCCAGGCGTGGTGCCATACCGGTCGGCGCGGCCGCTCTACTCCGTCGTACGCCGGCTTCGACTCCGGCAGCCAGTACCACGCGAACAGGATGTTGACGACGCAGAGCGCCGCGGCGACCAGGCCGGGCGCCGCGTGGCCCCAGTGAGCGGCGAGCGACCCGAGCGCGGGCCCCAGGATGATGCCCACACCCGTGGCGGCCGACAGCCACCCCAGCCCGCGGGCGCGATCGGCGGGCTCCATCGTGTCGGCTACGTAGGCCTGTGCCACGCCGGTGGTCCCGCCGCCGGCGCCCTGCACGATACGGGAGAGGAACAGGAGCCAGAGCGCGTCGGCCAGGCCGAAGACGACGTACGCGACCGCGGACGCGGTGAGGCCGATCAGCAGCGCGGGCCGGCGCCCGTAGCGATCGGAGACCCGGCCCCACACGGGAGCCGACAGCAGCTGCGCAATCGAGAACGACGCGATCAGCACACCGATCAGCTCGGGGGACGCGTCCAGCTTCTCGGCGTAGAACGGCAACAGCGGCAGCACGACCATGAAGCCGATCATGTCCACCACGTTCACCGCGATCAGCACCGCCAGGCGGCGGAGCTTCGCCCCGCTCCCGTTGCCGGGGGCGGTCATCCGGCCGCTCCCCCGCGGTCCGCCCGCTCCGACCCGAGCGCGAAGACCAGCCCGCTCACGACCATGAGCACGACGCCGTAGGCCGCCGCCACCCCGACGTCGGCGGAGCGAAGGCTGGACAGAATCTCGAGCGAGACCGGACGGGTGTCGTAGGTGTACAGCAGGATCGAGGTCACGAAATCCCCGAAGGCGGTGACGAAGGCGAGGCTGCCGCCAGCCAGGAGGGCCGGCCGAAGCAGCGGCAGAGTCACCTGGCGCAAGGTGCGCCAGCGCCCCGCCCCCAGAGAGCCGGCCGCCTCGTCCAACGCCGGATCCAGAGCTCTGGCCCCCGCGAGAATCGCGCGACTGGTGATCGGTAGATTCCGTACGAGATAGGCGAGCGGAAGGATCCAGAGGGTGCCGACCAGGACGAACCGCCCCGCCCAGGGCTCCCGCACGCTGAACGCCGTGGCGAGCGCGATGGCGAAGACCGTTCCGGGCACCGCCCAGGGCAGCGCGAGCAGCCCCTCGATGACCCGGCCCAGTCGCCCCCGACGACGCGCCGCCACCAGGGCACCCGCCAGGCCGATCGCCACGGCGGCGATGGTGGATACGGTCCCCAGCCAGAGCGAGTTGATCAGCGGCCGCACCCGCACCGGGTCCTGGAGCAGCGCGACGTAGTTATGAACCGTATAGGCGGGCGGCAGGGGCTCGGTCGTCCACGTCCCCACCGGCACGAACGAGACCAGCAGCAGCGTCAGGTGGGGCAGGAGGAGTACCAGGACCAGCAGCCACGCCAGCCCGGTCAGCAGCCACCGCATGGCCGGCCGCCGGATCGGGACCCGGGCGGGCGCGGCACCCTTTCGCCCGCCGCCCCGGTCCGCGGCCGGCGCGGTCGCCCGCAGGAGGAGCAGCGCCAACAGCGCGAGGAGGGTGAGGGAGACGGTCTCCACCATCGCCAGCTCGTTCTCGCCGTTGAGTCGGGTGGAGACGATCTGCGTGGTCATCACTCGAAAGCCGCCGCCGAAGATGTAGGGCGCGCTGAACGACGCCAGCGAGGTCATGAAGGTGAGCAGCGCCGCCCCGGTGAGCGCCGGCCGGAGCTGGGGTATGACCACCCGCCGCAGCGTACGCCACCGTCCGGCGCCCAGACTGGCCGCCGCCTCGAGCTGCGCGCCGTCCAGCGCGGCCAGACCCGCCCGCACGAAAAGGTAGAAGTAGACGTACATCGAGTACGCGTGCACCAGCAGGATCGCGCCCGCCCCTTGGAGCCGCCACGGCGGGTCCTGCAGCCCGAACATCTTCATCAGGAGAAGGGGCACGAACCCGGTCTCACCATAGAGAAACAGGAACGCGATCACGCCGACGAGTGGCGGCAGGACGGCGGGCAGGGCCACCAGTCCGCCGAGCAGGCGCGCGCCCGGGAGATCGTAGCGGGAGAAGAGCACCGCCAGCGGGATGCCGACCGCCGCCGCCAGCGCGACGCTCGCGAGCGAGATCCACAGGCTGCCCCAGAGCGCGCGCCACTCCGTGGGCCGCGCCAGGAACGCCCGCACGTGCTCCAGGGTCCAGCCGGAAGGGCCGTGCACGCCGTCGAGCAGGACCAGCACCAGGGGGTAGACCACCAGCCACACGAGAAGGACCAGCAGCAGACCGCCCGTGAGCCGTGCCGCCCGGCTCCGGATCACGTGCCCGCCGGGTAGAGGTGCATCCCGACGCCGGCCCGCCGGCTGGGCATGATCGCCGCGCGGCCGCCGACCTCCGCCGAGCGGACCGGCGCCATCACCTCGATGGTGGTGCCGGCCTCGGTGACGGTGGTGAAGAGCGTGCCCGGGCCGACGAAGCGGCTGGCCCGCACCGTCACCGGCAGCGCACCCGGTCCTGCCGGCACGAACCGCAGGGCCTCCGGGCGGAGCAGCATCTCGGCCGGGCCGGCGGCGAGCGGCGCGACGCCGTCGAGCTGCCACTCCACCCCTTCGATGGCGACCCGCGCCCCGTCACCCGCGTCGGTGGGGCCCAGGACCATCGCGGGCACCACGCTGGATCGTCCGACGAACTCGCCCACGAAGAGATTGGCCGGCGCGGCATACAGCTCGTCCGGCGTGCCGACCTGCTCCAGCCGTCCCTGCCGCATCACCGCCACCCGGTCGCCGAGGTCGAAGGCCTCCTCCTGCTCGTGGGTCACCAGCACGGTGGTGATCCCCAGCCGGCGGATCAGCTCGCGGAGCTCGTGCCGGGTGCGCTCCCGCAGCGACGGATCGAGGTTGGAGAGCGGCTCGTCCAGCAGCAGGACCTTGGGCTCCGGCGCGAGGGCGCGAGCGAGCGCCACCCGCTGCTGCTGACCTCCGGAGAGCTGCCCGATCCGCCGCCGCTCGAATCCGGCCAGGTCGACCAGGGTGAGCGCTTCGGCCACCCGACGGTCGAGCTCCGTGCCACGAACGCCGAGCGACTCGAGTCCGAAGGCGACGTTGGCACCCACATCCAGATGGGGGAACAGGGCGTAATGCTGGAAGACCATTCCGAACCGGCGCGCCACGGGCTCGACGCCGGTCACGTCGTCGCCGTCCACCAGCACCCGCCCGGCGTCCGGCGACTCGAATCCCGCCAGCAGGCGCAGCGTCGTCGTCTTGCCGCTCCCGCTGGGGCCCAGCAGCGCCAGCATCTCGCCTCGCTCGAGCGCGAGCGACACCCGGTCCACCGCGACCGTCCCGTCGAAGCGCTTCATCAGCCCGTCGAGCTGCAGGAACGGGCTCATCGGTCCTTCCGTCCGGTGCCGCGCACGTGGCTGTCCCAGTAGCTCATCCATGCCGCTCCCTGACTCGCGAGAAGGGCCCAGTCGACCGGCGTCACCTTCATCTCGGCCTCGACGCCGGCCACCCAGGCCGGGACTCGGTCCTGGGGGAGGTCGGCCCGGGCGGGGAGACGAAAGACTCCGCGCGCCGCGATGAGCTGTCCGTCCACGCTGCCCACGAAATCGATGAACGCCTTTGCCGCGGCCGGGTGCCGCGCCCCGCGCACGAGGCCGATGGCGTCGTCGATCACCACGGTGCCGCTCCGGGGAAAGACGTAGCCGAACGGCATGCCTTTGCCCCGGCTGATCAGGATGTCGGGCAGATCCCACAGCGTCACCAGCCCCTCGCCCCGGGCCAGCTTGGCGTCGAGGATGGCGGGGTTGAGGGCGTACGCCTTGGTCTGGCCGTCGAGCCGGCGGAGCCAGGCCATCCCGGCGCCGGTGTCACCGGTCTCCCGGATGCTGCGCTGCAGCACGAGGCCCCAGATGGCCCGCATGGTGCCGCTCGCCATCGGGTCGCGGATCAGTACCTTGTCGCGCCATCGCGGCGCGAGGATGTCGTCCCAGTCTCCCGGCGCCTCCGCGGGGCGCACCAGCCGATTGTTGTAGGCAATGACGGCGGGTGTGCGGTACACCGGATAGTAGAGGTCGTCGGGACCGACGCCGGCGGGACCGACCGCGGCCGCCCACGCCGGGCGGTACGGGGCGAGCAGGGAGTCCTGCACCCCACGGTCGAAAATGGTGGTGGGCCCCCCGAACCAGACGTCGGCCTGCGGATTGACCCGCTCGAACCGCAGCCGGTCGAGCACCTCCTGCGATCCCATGTCGAGCCAGCGCACGTCGATGTCCGGCCGGCGGCGCTCGAACTCGCGCTCGAGCAGGGTGAGCTGGTCGCGGCCGTGGGGCGAGTAGAGCACGACCGGCGTCCGCCCGTCACTTCGACAGCCGGCGAGCAGCAGCGCCACCAGCAAGGGGACCGCGTACCGCGGTGGCGTGACGTCCGATGTGATGTTTCTGAGGTGGGTCGAGCTGGCGGGGGGAACCGGCGGCGCGGCCACGCTCACCGGGTCGGCGTCCGGTCCGCGAGCGCGAGCAGGTTCGCGAACAGCCGGAACGCTCCCGGCACACCGGCCGGCAGCTGCCGGAAGAAGCTGAGCCCGGTGTAGACGTACGTCCCTTTCCCCACCGTGGCGATCAGCAGACCGCCCTCGAGCGGCGCCTCGCCCGGGTCGTGGGTCTCGAGCACGGGACGGTAGCCCGGATCCCAGCTGCGGGCGAAGTACAGCCCGCGCTCCTGGATCCAGCCCTCCCAGTCGGCGTCCGTCAGGCGGTTGGGACGGGTGAGCACCCGATCGTCCGCCGAGAGCGCGCGCATCGGCGCCGTCTCGTCGGTCACCCGGTCGTGGCTGATGGTCGGCGACGTCTGCCGGGCGTTCGCCGAGCCGCCCGGCGCGGCGGCGCTGTCGCCCTCGACCGGCTGCGCCGGTCCGCCCACCGTCATCGGCAGCGGCGCGAAGCCGCCCTCGAAGAAGAAGTGCTGCTGGTATTGCACGATGACCAGACCGCCCTGGCGGGCATAGTCGAGCAGCCGGGCGTTGTTTTCCACCAGGGAGGAGTCGGTCTCGTAGGCTCTGGGTCCCACCACGATCGCGTCGAAGCGGTCGAGATCGCCATGCTCCAGCGTGCGATGGTCCAGGATAGTCACCGGAAGGCCGGCGCGCTGCAGCGCTTCGGGCACCCGGTCGGACGCACCCCGGATGTAGCCGATCGCGGTGAGCTTGGGGAGCGACAGGTCGGCGAGATGCACCTGTGCCAGCGCCTCGACCGCGTACGACCGCGGGTGGATATGGGGGTAGTCCACGGTATACAGCCCCGATGACCAGGCCTCACCGGCGCTGTCCCGCGCCTCCGCGCCGATGGTGACCATGCCGGCGCTGGCCCCCTTGGGCAGCCGGACATCGAACACGAACGACTCGTGCTCGTCCTGGCCGATGAGCCGGAACGGCTTGGAGGGTACCGCGGGCCACCCGGAGGGGAGCTGCAGGCGCACCCGTCCCGTGGTGGTGTCCCGCGCGCCGTGCGTCAGCGTGACGGTGAAGCGGTGCGTGCCGGGCACGAGCAGCGACCACAGGTCGGCCGCGGGGTCGAGCTTCACGTCCACCCGCGGCACCACGGTGAGCGGCCGGCGAACCTCGCCCAGCGCCTGGTCGTTGACCCGGAAGCTCACCTGCCGCGACAGGTCGCCGCCGGCGTCGAGTCGCACCGCCCGGGCCATCGGGTCGGCGGCGCCGAAGGGCTCGCCCCGCTCGACGGCGGTCGTGACCGACCAATCGTACATGCTCCCCTGGCGCGGCCGGCGAAGGAAGTAGGGCGTGGTGAGCGGTGCCGCGCTGTCCGGCACGACCGTGACGGTGCTCCGCTCGATCGCTCCGGGCGGAAGTGTCGCCTCGGCCGGCAGGTCTCCCTGCACGTGCCACAGCGCCGAGGGAACGACCCCTCCATCCACCCGCACCGTGTCGCCCCCGGTGTTCCAGAGGCTCAGCTCCACCGACACCGGCTGACCCGGCAGCACCCGATCGTCGTCGGCCACCGCGTCGAGCACCAGCCCCGAGGCGAGGGCGAGCGAGCGCTCCAGGTGGCGCCGTTGATCGCTCTGCTCGATGGTGCTGAAGAGCAGATGGGCGCGGCCGTCCTCGCCCTCGGGGTAGAGGTCACGCTCCGCGCGGCGCAGCACCGCGGCCACGGCGCGCAGTCCGCCGGGATGCAGCAGCACCCGAGCGCTGTCCACCCGGGCGGCGAACCGGCGGCGGGCGTCGTGCCCATTGGAGTTCTTGCCGCCCTCGCGCCGCGGCATGGCGTCGAGCGTGGTGTCGATTCCCGCGAAGAGACTGGAACCGCTGTCCGCCTGGCCGCGCTGCTCCAGCAGGGCGAGCCGGACCGGCGATGGGCCCATGGTCTGCAGCTGCCCCATGTCCTGGGAGCGATGCAGGCTTCGGCCCGCCATCGCGATCTGGTGATACGACTTCCCCACCACTGGATCGACGGTGCCGCCGTCCAGCACCAGGGTCGTCGCCGTGGTGTCGAAGCGGGCGCTGCGATAGAGCTTGAGCGGCGCCCACGGCTGCAGTCCTTCCTCCCGAAGCAGCTCGGGGAAGCGAGTCGAGTCACCGGCCGCCTCGAACGCCTCGCGGGTCACCCAGCCGGCGGCCTGGTGCTGGCCGTGTCCGTCGCGCGGATTGCCCCGGAAGATCGACACCAGCACCTGGGGCCGGAACCGCCGGACGATTCGGACCACGTCCTTGAGCACCGTGTCCCTGGGCCACTGGGCCCAGGTCTCATCGAGCGTCTTGGAGTAGCCGAAGTCGTACGCGCGGGTGAAGTACTGCCGGGCTCCATCCAGCCGGCGGGCGGCAAGCAGCTCCTCGGTCCGGATCAGACCGAGGGCCTCGCCCAGCTCGGGGCCGATCAGGTTCTGGCCGCCCTCTCCCCGGTTGAGCGACAGATAGGCGGCCTCGGCCCCCATCCCGCGCACAAGGACGGTCAGCAGCTCGGTGTCCTCGTCGTCGGGGTGGGCCCCGATCACCAGCACTCGCCGGTAATGCCCCAGCATCCGGAGCTCCTGGTCGAGCGCCACCATGCCCCCGGTGGACGGCGGCTCGAGCTGAGCGGCGAGCGGTGGCGCGCCGAGGCCGGCGCAGAGGAGGAGCGGGAGGAGGGACCGACGAACTGGGCGGGGCAACGAGGACCTTGACCGTAATGGTGAGGGGGAAAGCTATACGGGTAGGGCGGAGGGGCGGAGGGTTGCCAGTTCTACCCGACGCCGGGATAGGCTACCGGCGAGTGCCGCTCGCTGCCGGGGGGCCGCATCAGCCAACCCACTTCGCCTGCCCGAGCCGCCGCCCTCCGACCGTCAGTCCGTCCGACCGTCCGCGCGTCCGACCCTCCGCCCGTCCGACCCTCCGCCCCCTACGGTGCCGCTCCCAGCGGGGTCTCCTGGATCGATCGCCGGAGCGCAGGATGGCGCCGCCAGAGATACAGTCCCATGCAGACCGCCGCGAGGGTGTTGGCCACCACCACCGCCCAGAAGGGGAAGAGCTCGTTGGTCCGCTCCGACAGGACCTCCAGGAAGCCGTAAAAGATGACTTCGAAGGCCAGGAAGACCGGCAGCAGGGCGTAGCGTACGATCGAGTTGTTGACGCTCCAATGCACCAGGGCCACCAGGCCGATCCCGAGGAGCGCGAAGACCAGGAAGTGGAATGCGGTGTACAGCAGGATGGCGCCGAACACGATGCCGCCGGTCTGGGGGGTCGAGTCGCCGAAGAGCACCACCTGGCCCAGCAGGCTGGGGGTCTGGAGCGGATGACCTGAGATGGTGTCGAGGATGAGGAACCATACGGCTACCGCGAGCCCGCCGATGATACCGACGTCCAGGCCCTCGGTGCCGATGGAGTGAGACCGTTCCGCCATGGGAAGCCTCCACGTGAGGGCCCCGCCGACCGGGGCCGCGCTCGGATCCGCGAAGGCCGCCGGGGCACCCAACCACAGTGGGGGCCGGCCCCGGGCGGCGCAAGTCGGCCGCGCTAGATCGCCCGGCCCCGCGGATGCGGAGGGGCCTCCACTTCGTCGCCCAGCGCCCTGCCGGTGTTCCGCACCTCGGGGTGTCCGCCGAGCAGGTACCACCCCATGAGGGCAACACCCAGGAAGCTCCCGCCCAGCACCGTCCAGAGCGGCAGCCGTTCGCCGGTGGCCACGGCGAGCATGTAGGTGAGCCCCGCCAGCAGGCAGAAGGCGCACACCAGTCCCATCCAGACGCCCATGCGGAGGCTGGTGTCCCGGATCGCGCTGTGGGTCAGGAGCGCGAGCAGAGCGCCGACCAGGATGTAGACCACGAAATGGAGCGCGGTGAATCCCGCGACCACGCCGGGGACAACGTGCTGGACACCAGGGGTCAGGTCGCCGCGGAAGATGATCTTGCCGAGCACGTTGGGGGTGTGGAACGGCTGGCCGGCGGCGGTATCGATCAGAAAGTACCAGACGGCTACGGCAATGGCGCCAAGGAGGCCGGTGACAACTCCCTCGCGAAGTGTGGAATGGTCGTGCGCATGCATCTCAGCTCCTGGACAGAGGTTGCCTCTAAGGCGAACCCGGAGCGTAGCCGCCTCGCGGGGGCGAGGCTGTGTCCACCGTCACCGGAAGGCGGTACCCTCCCGGCCGGTCCGGCACGCGTCGCAGGGACAGGCGCGCCGCAGCCGCTCAAAGGTATAGATGCCTGCGCCGTGCCCATCGCTCCACTGGATCTGGATGCCGTAGCCGCCCACCAGCTCCACCGACATCGGGCGCGTCCTCAGGGATACGCTTGCGGGGTCGAGGAGTGGGCGCCCGGTCATCTCCTCCACGCATTCCGCGCAGGGGCAGTCGAGCCGGAGGGCCCGGGCGGGGTACAGCGCCTGATGGCCACCCTCGTCCCATTCGACGAGGAGCCCGTCGTCCCTGCGGGTGATGGCGTACGGCACGGGTATCGGCATGAAACGGATGATAGCACCATCGGCGCGCCCTCCCGCGGCCAGCGGCACCCGCCCATATTGCGACCAACCCAACCGGCGCCAGCACCATGTCCGCTCACGCACTCAATCCGTTCGATTCCCGTGGCACCCTCGAGCTCGGGCGCGAGAAGGCCACCGTCTACCGCCTCACCGAGCTCGCCAGGCAGGGTGTCGCCGAGCTCGACCGGCTGCCCTTTTCCATTCGAGTCCTCCTGGAGAACGCGCTGCGCTTCGCCGGCCGGGGGATCGTGACGGAAGCGCATGTCCGCCAGCTCGGGGGCTGGCACCGGCCGGGCGCGGCCAGGAGCGAGATCCCCTTCATGCCGGCCCGGGTGGTCCTGCAGGACTTCACGGGGGTGCCCTGCGTCGTCGATCTCGCCGCCATGCGCGACGCCGTGGCCCGGATGCGGGGCGACCCGGACAGGATCAACCCGGTGGTTCCCTGCGATCTGGTGATCGACCACTCGGTCCAGGTGGACTTCTTCGGCTCGGAGCGGGCGTTCCAGCTCAACGTCGAGCTGGAGATGGAGCGGAACGTCGAGCGCTACCAGCTGCTCAAGTTCGCCCAGCGCGCCTTCCGCAACTTCCGGGTGGTGCCGCCGGGCACGGGCATCGTGCACCAGGTCAACCTGGAGTACCTGGCGCCGGTGGTGCAGCTGCGGGACCAGTTCGGCGAGCTCACCGCCTACCCCGATACCCTGGTCGGCACCGACTCGCACACCACCATGATCAACGGGCTCGGCGTGGTCGGCTGGGGCGTGGGCGGGATCGAAGCCGAAGCGGTGATGCTGGGCCAGCCGTACTTCATGCTGATCCCGGAGGTCGTCGGCATGAAGCTGACCGGCGCGCTCCCGGTGGGGACGACCGCCACCGACCTGGTGCTCACCGCCACCGAGATGCTCCGGAAGAAGGGCGTGGTAGACAAGTTCGTCGAGTTCTTCGGGCCGGGACTCTCCTCGCTGGGCCTCGCCGACCGGGCCACCATCGCCAACATGGCGCCGGAGTACGGGGCTACGATGGGCTTCTTCCCGGTGGACGACGAGACCCTGCGCTACCTGGAGCGCACCGGGCGCGCGGCCAACGTGGTCCAGCGGGTCGAGCGTTACTGCAAAGAGCAGGGACTCTTCCGCACCGACGCGACCCCGGACCCGGTGTTCAGCGCCACCCTCGAGCTGGACCTCTCGACCATCGTCCCCAGCCTTGCCGGGCCCAAGCGGCCGCAGGACCGGGTTCCCCTCCGGGAGCTCAAGCGCAACTTCGTGGTAAACCTGCCACAGCTCATGGGTCCCTCGGTTCCCGCGGGTCGGCGGGAGCTGGCCCAGAGCGCCTACTCCCGCTGGATGGGCGAGGGGGGCGCCAACGTCACCATCGGCGACCATGGCGCGGAGGCCCACACCGCCGTCGTAGACCTCGACGCGCCCCCGATGGTGAACGGCGTGCTCGACGGCGCCGACATCTCGCTGCACGACGGCGCCGTGGTCATCGCCGCGATCACGAGCTGCACCAACACCAGCAATCCGTCCGTGATGATCGGTGCCGGGCTGCTGGCCAGGAAGGCGGTCGAACGGGGACTCACCACCCGGCCCTGGGTCAAGAGCAGCCTGGCCCCGGGCTCACGGGTGGTGACGGACTACCTCGAGGGCTCCGGCCTCCTGCCGTACCTGGAGCAGCTCCGCTTCAACGTCGTCGGCTACGGCTGCACCACCTGCATCGGCAACAGCGGCCCGCTGCCGGATGTGATCGGGCAGATGATCGACGAGCACTCGCTGGTGACGGCGGCCGTGCTGAGTGGCAACCGGAACTTCGAGGCCCGGGTCCATCCTCAGGTGCGCGCCAACTATCTGGCGTCCCCGGTCCTGGTGGTGGCGTTCGCGCTGGCGGGACGGGTGGACATCGACCTCGAGCGGGAGCCGCTGGGCACCGGCCGCGACGGACGCCCCGTCTTCCTGCGCGAGATCTGGCCCTCGGCGCAGGAAATTCAAGAGGCGATGCGCGCCGCCCTCAAGCCGGCGTTGTTCGAGCACCGCTACGGGTCGGTGTTCGAGGGCGACGAGACCTGGCGAGGACTCCAGGTCCCCGAGGGGAGCCGCTACGCCTGGAACTCGGCGTCCACCTACGTGCAGGAGCCGCCCTTCTTCGTCGACCTGCCGGCCGAGCCGCCGGCGCTCCGGGACGTGGCCGGGGCTCGGGTGCTGGCCGTCCTGGGCGACTCGGTGACCACCGACCACATCTCGCCGGCGGGCTCGATCCCCAAGAACGGCCCGGCCGCGCGCTACCTGCGCGAGCACGGGGTGGAGCAGGTCGACTGGAACACCTTCGGCAGCCGGCGCGGCAATCACGAGGTCATGATGCGCGGCACCTTCGGCAACGTGCGCATCAGCAACGCGCTGGTCCCGGGCAAGGAGGGGAACTGGACGCTGCACTTCCCGACCGGCGAAGTGATCTCCATCTACGACGCGGCCATGCGGTACCAGGCCGCGGGGACGCCGCTGCTGATCCTGACCGGCAAGGAGTACGGCACCGGCTCGAGCCGTGACTGGGCCGCCAAGGGCCCCGCCCTGCTCGGCGTCAAAGCGGTCATCGCCGAGAGCTACGAGCGGATCCACCGGAGCAACCTGGTGGGCATGGGCGTCCTGCCCCTGGCCTACGAGCCCGGCACGACCCGCGCATCGCTGGGGCTGACGGGGCTGGAGACCTTCAGCATCAGCGGCATCGCCTCCGGCCTGGCCCCCAGCGGTCGGGTGAGCGTGACGGCCCGGGACGAGTCCGGCAAGGAGACCACTTTCCCTGCCGTCGTCCGGCTCAATTCGGCGGTCGAGCTGGAGTACTACCGGCACGGGGGCATCCTGCAGCGGGTGCTTCGGCAGTTCCTGCGCGAAGGCTTGTCCTGACGCGGACGGATTGTGCGCCAAGCGAAACGGCCCCTGGTTCATCACCAGGGGCCGTTCCTTTCAAGCTGGTCCAAAGATCAGGCCACGAGATCCCGCAGCCGATCGCCGGTTTCGCCTTCACGGAGCCGGAGCAGGGCCCGATCGCGGAGCTGACGGATGCGCTCGCGGGTGACACCCATCATCCGGCCGATTTCTTCCAGCGTGCGGCTGTTGCCGTCGTCCAGGCCGAAGTAGAGCCGAAGCACCTTGGCATCCCGTGGCGGCAGGGCGGCGAGCGCCGCCTCGATGTCGCGGGTCTGGCTGTTGGCCATGGTGGTCATGTCGGTGCTTTCCTGCTCGCCGCTGGTGAAGCGCTCGATCCGCTCATTGCCCTCCCCATCGCGGGTCGGGTGGTCGAGTCGGACTGCCTCCGAGTTGAGGGCGCTGAGCGAACGGACGGCCTCGACGGTGAGACCGGTGGCGCGAGCCAGCTCCTCGGTGGTGGGCATCCGACCCAGCTTGTCCTTGAGCAGGGTGGTGGTGCGACCCAGCCGGCTCAGGTCGGCGGTGCGGTTGAGCGGCACCCGGACCGGGCGACCGTGCCGGGCGATGGCCGCCTGGACCGCCTGCCGGATCCACCAGACCGCGTAGGAGATGAACTTGACCCCCCGGTCCGGATCGAACTTCCGGGCCGCGGTCATGAGTCCGAGGTTGCCCTCGCCGATCAGATCGACCAGCGGGACGCCACGATTCTGGAATTTCTTGGCGACCGAGACCACAAAGCGGACATTGTGCCGGGCCAGCTTCTCCTGGGCCACCACACTGCCCTTGAACGCCTTCCGGGCCAGCTCCATCTCCTCTTCGCGGTTAAGGAGGGGAACCCGGCTGATCTCGTCGAGGTACAGGTCCAGACTTTCACGGCCTTCATCGATTGCACGAGCGATCTGCGCCGGTCGCACCGGGCGACGCTTGCCACGTGCCTTCATCGTCACGCTGGTTGCCTCCCCTAGGACTCTCGTCCCCCGCACAGTATACCTGCAACGGAACCCGGGCCGCGCCCGGGTCGAGACGCGCCAATATACAAGCTAAGATGCGGAAAATCAACACCTTAGGTAAAATGTGACGGGATGGCGGTTTGCGTCACCCCGACCCAGCCCACAGCAGGTATGTGATCTGGGGCGCGGGTCGGCTGCAGTTTTGGCAGGACGCCCCGTTCCGAAACGTCAGCTGGACGGAGCGCTGATAGGGGGGACCCCTATTCGGAATTTTTCTTCGGCGCTCCCATTCCCGGCATTTCCTGCGGAGTCTCGGTGATGGACGATTTGGCGCCGTCACCGACCTTGGCCAGCGAAAGGTTGTAGTCCTTCCCCACCGACTTCACCATGTAGAACGGCACCTTGGAGGTCACCCAGGTATCCGTCTTGTCTTCCTCGTTGTGCAGCTTGGTGCTCTTGAACGAACCGGCCGGGACCTCGACCGTCTCCTCGCCCGCGTTGGTCACGCCCTCGCACAGGTTGCTCAACACCGAGCTCTTCTTCATCTGGCCGCGGATCATCCCCACCATCATCGAGTTCATCCGCATGGCGGGCTTGTCGCCCTCCTTGAAGACCATGTCCTCCACCTGCCCCATCTCCGCCGGCGTCCCGGGCGTAAGCATCTGGTAGACCATGGTCTTCCCGCCTTCGACCCGCATCTCCAGCCACTTCAAGTCCTTTCCATCGCGGGACTCGCTGCCGACCACGGCGTAGCGCATCGTCGTCGGCTTGCCATTGTACGTGCCGGTGTACTCCGCCCAGGCGCCCACCGCGGGCATCTTGAAGTCCTTCAGGCAGTCGTTCTGCGCGGCGGCCGCCGCCGGCAGGAAAGTGAGGGCGAGTCCACAGACCGCGATCGTGCGCATACCCACCTCGGATGATGGTGTCTCTCAGTGCATTCCGCTGCCGCCGGAGAGCTGCTTCACCAGCTCGCCGATGACGTTCTTGGCGTCGCCGAAGAGCATCCAGGTCTTGTCCGAGAAATACAGCTCGTTGTCGATCCCCGCAAACCCGGGGTTCTTGCTGCGTTTGATGGCGAATACCGTCCGGGCCCGGTCGGCGTCGATGATGGGCATCCCGTAAATCGGGCTGGTCTTCTCGGTGCGAGCGGCGGGATTCACCACGTCGTTGGCCCCGACCACCAGGGCAACGTCCACCTGCGGCATATCCGGGTTGATCTCGTCCATTTCCACCAGGTCGGTGTACGGGATGTCCGCCTCGGCCAGCAACACGTTCATGTGGCCGGGCATCCGGCCGGCCACCGGGTGAATGGCGAACTTGACCGTGATCCCCCGTTTCTTGAGCTGGTCGTAGAGCTCTCGCACCTTGTGCTGCGCCTGTGCCACCGCCATGCCGTAGCCCGGGATGATGACGACCAGGTTGGACTGCTCCAGCACCTGCGCCGCGCCCTCGATCGTTTCCGCCTTGTAGACCTTCTCTTCGCCGCCCGCCTTGACCTGCTGTACCTGGCCGAACGCGCCGAACAGCACATTGGTGAACGAGCGGTTCATCGCCTTGCACATGATGACGGCCAGGATCAGCCCGCTGGACCCGTCCAGCGCGCCCGCGGTGATGAGCAGCTTGTTGTCCAGCACGAAGCCCATCGCCACCGCCGAGAGGCCGGCGTAGCTGTTGAGTATCGCGATGACCGTTGGCATGTCCGCCCCGCCGATCGGGATGATCAGCAGCACGCCGAAGACCAGCGCCAGCGCGATGATGGTCGGAAAGGCGATGGCGGCCCAGGGTGCGGTCGGATGGAGCACCAGGCCGACGCCGGCGACGACGGCCACCCCGAGCAGCGCCAGGTTGGTGATGTTCTGCCCCGGATACGTGACCGGCCGCTGCGGGATCCACTTCACTTCCTGCAGCTTGCCCGCGGCCATCAGGCTCCCGGTGAAGGTCAGGAAGCCGAGGATGATCTCCACGATGATGGCGATCATCCGGAACGGCGTCAGGTTCTCCGGCCCCTCGCCCAGCCACAGGTAGTACTTGGCCGCGCCGACCAGCCCCGCGGCCAGGCCGCCGAAAGCGTGCGACAGCGCGGTCCGCTGAGGCACCGCGGTGAGCGGGACCAGCGAAAGCGGCACCCCGACCGCGAACCCGGCCACGATCGCGATCACGATCCAGGTGTGGTGCACCACCTCGGGCTGAATCCAGGTGGCCACCACCGCGATCACCATGCCGGCCACGCCGGCATACACCCCGCGCCGGGCGGTGGCCGGCGTGTTCATCCAGTGCAGCGCGAAGACGAAGAGCGCCGTCGCGATGATGTAGGCGAGCTGGACGACGCCGTGGATCATGAGTGGCCGCCCGCGCCGGGCTTGTCGGTCTTGAACATCTTGAGCATCCGGTCGGTGATCAGGAAGCCGCTCACGATGTTGGTCATCGACGCGAAGAGCGCGACCGCGCCCAGCAGCCGGATGCCGCGCGGGTAGTCGGCGCCGGTCACGATGATCGAGCCGACCACGGCGATGGCCGAGATGGCGTTGGTGATCGACATGAGCGGCGTGTGCAGCAGGCGGCTCACCCGCCGGATCACGCCCAGTCCGATGAACGACGCCAGCACGAAGACGAACAGCTGGCTCCAGAAATCGGCCGCGGGTGCGACCGTCTCGACCGGCGTCATGAGCCCTCCTTGGCCAGCGCCTCGCGGGTGCGGGCGTGCCGCACTTCGCCGGCGTGGGTGATGAGCGCGCCCTGCTGGATATCGTCGTTCAGGTCGAGCTGGAACGCCTTCTCCTTGGTGAAGGCGAGCAGGAAAGCGGTCAGGTTCCTGGAAAAGAGCAGGCTGGCGTGCAGCGGCAGCGAGGCCGGCAGGTTGAGCGGGGCCAGGATGGTGACACCGCCCTCTTCGACCGTCTCCCCCGGCCGCGCGAGCTCGCAGTTCCCGCCGCCATCGGCGGCCAGGTCCACGATCACCGCCCCCGCGTGCATGGCCCGCACCATGTCGGCGCTGATGAGCCGGGGCGCGAACACCCCCCCGATGAGGGCCGTGGTCACGACCACATCGGACTGGGCCACCTGGGCGGCGAGGATCTCGCGCTGGCGCGCCTTGTCCTCCTCCGACAGCTCCTTGGCGTAGCCGCCGCCGGCCGCGGCGCTCTCTTTGAGCTCGATCCCGACGTACTTCCCGCCGACGCTCTCGATCTGCTCCTTCACCTCTGGACGTACGTCCGTGGCGGTCACGTGGGCGCCGAGCCGCTTGGCGGTGGCAATGGCCTGAAGCCCGGCTACGCCGGCGCCGATCACGAACACTTTGGCCGGCGGCACCATGCCCGCCGCCGTCATGAACATGGGGAAGTACTTGTTGAGCTCGACCGCCGCGAGGAGCACGCCCTTGTAGCCCGCGATGTTGGCCATCGAGCTCAGGGTATCCATCGACTGCGCCCGGGTGGTCCGCGGGATCGCGTCGGTCGCGAAGGCGGTGACCTGGCGCGCGGCCAGCGCCCGCACCGCGGCGAGATGCCGGAGCGGCATGAGCGAGCCGAGATAGATCGCGCCCGAGCGAAGCCAACCGGCTTCGTCCCGGGCCGGGGGGCCCACTTTGAGGAGAATATCGGCGCCGCCGACCAGCGCGGCCCGATCGGTCTCGACGGTGGCGCCGGCCTCGCGGTAGGCGTCGTCGGAGTAGCCGGCCTCGCGACCGGCGCCGGCCTCGACCGACACCTCGTAGCCTGCCTGCACCAGCTTCTTGCAGGATTCAGGCACCAGCGCGACCCGCCGCTCGCCAGGGGCGGTTTCCTGTGGTACGGCAATGCGCATCCGGGGCTCCGGTCTGCGGGGAGGATCGCTGTAATTACGTGAGGATCGGGGAGCGGTCAAGTCGGGAGGCACATAGCGCCGGACTGACGGGATCGGCGGGCCGGCTGGTGATCCGTCGGCATCGGGGTGTCCGGCCAAGATTGTGCGGCCAGTTCACACGAAGGACACGAAGGAACACGAAGGACACAAAGGAACAGCGTGATAGTGGGGTGCACACCCACAGATCACTGCTGTTCTTCGTGTCCTTCGTGCGCTTCGTGTCTTCGTGGTGAATGGCCGCACAATGCCGGCTCGACGCCACGATGCCGTCATCAGTACCTCGGGCTATCTCCCCTCCAGCCAGGCTCGCCCAAGCTCCGCGCCGGTCGCCGTCGAGTCGAGCGCCAGTCGATAGTGTCCGGCCGAGTCGGCCAGGGTGAGGCCGACCTTGCCCAGGATCTGGGCGTAGGGCAGCTCGTCCACCCCGTCGATGTAGCGCCGGTAGAAGTCGGTGTAGTCGGCGCCGCTCACGTCCTCGACCGCCTGCAGGAAATCGGCATCCCTGTACCCCCGGCCCTGCAGGTAGTAGCTGGCCCGGGGGCCCAGCCAGAAGCGCCGCCACATGAGGCGCATCACGTCGTCGAGGGTCTTCGTGCCGCCGGTGCGGGCGCGGATGTCGAGGTCGAGCAGCCAACCGATCAGCTCACCCTTGTTGTAGTAGGAGATGGTCGTGTTCTTGAGGTTGGTGTGCTGGCGTAGCGTCACCCGGTCGAACTTCCAGGCATTGAACGAGCTCTGTCGGGCGCTCATGAGGTGCCGCCCCGGCTTTGACTGCAGGCTGGTGACCGCGCCGGCCACACGCGCCAGGTAGTGGTCGGCGTCCCAGATCCCGCTGCGCCGCACCGACCGCGCGCCGTAGTAATTGGTGATCCCCTCCCCGATCCAGAGCGTCGTCGTCGGATTTTCCCGGGTGTAGTCCCAGGGGCCCAGCTCCCGGGCACGGAGCCGCTTCATGTTCCAGGTGTGGAAGAATTCGTGGGCGATCGCCTCCATCCGGTCGAGGTAGGCCGAATCGGTGAGCGCCGCCAGCGAGTCGTCGAACACGAGCTGGGTGGAGGTGAGGTGCTCCATGCCATCGGCGTCGGCGCCGGGAAGGAAATGGACCAGGAAGGTGTACGAGGGGATGGGCGGATCGCCCCACATCGCCACGTCGGCCCGGACGATCCGTTCTATGTCCCCCAGGAGCCGCGGTCGCATCGGCCCCGGGTCGCCCGCGGCGTGGAGCAGCATCCGATAGGTGACCTTCCCCACCACGAAGCTGTCGGTGGTGAACGCATCCGAGATCTCGGTCGGATGGTCGATCATCACGTCGTAGTTGGGGAAGCGGTAGCTCGGGCCGGGCGCCGGGTCGCCGTTCATCACCCGCCAGCCGGGTGGTCCCTCGTAGCGGATGGTGACCGGGTCGGGCTTGTGCCCCACCACGTAGACGAAGGTGTTGCCCGGGTTCAGGTCGACGTGGGTCGAATCGATCTGGGAAAAAGACCCGTTGAGATCGTTCCACCAGACCCGATACGCGAAGGTGGCCGGGCGCGCCGCCGTACAGCGCACCACCCAGGTCGTCTTGTCCCGCTGCTGCGCCTCCGCCGGCCGGCCGCCGCACCAGGCCGCCGGCTCCTGCAGGTTGGCCGCGTAGTTGTAGATCGCATAGCGCCCCGGGTACCAGACGGGAAGCTGGAAGGCGACCGTGTCCACGTCGCGCGGACCGACCTCCACCCGCACGTCGGCCAGATGGGTCGCGGGCTCGAGGGCGGAGAAGGTGTAGGCGATGCGGTAGGGACGCGGGGCGAGCGACAGCGCGGACAGGACGAGATGGAGGAGCATGCGGGAGTCGGGTTGAAGGGCGAAAAGCGAAGAGCGAAAAGCGAAGCGGGAGAAAGGTGAAGGGGGAAAGGGGAAGGTGGAAGGGGGCATGCGAAAGGCTCATCG